>NZ_LT992558.1:2292834-2513934 GCF_900258435.1 Carnobacterium divergens
CACTAATTTGTTTGTTTCTCTTGACCTAGTCAAGAGACCCTACACATTTGGTTCGTCTTACTTTGTTCAGTTTTCAAAGGTCTAAGTTGTTTCGTTGTCGTTTTAACAACTTCTATATAATAACATCTTGCTAGAAGCTTGTCAACACTTTTTTGAATAAATATTTTTTTGACTGAATAATTATTCATGATCGTCTCCGTCTTTAATTGGCGACTTAGAAATATTATCACATTCAACGAATGTTTGTCAATACTTATTTAAAAACATTTTTCAATGTATCTTTAAGAGTTAGTAGCTCTTAGCGACATCAACTACTATACCAAGTTTCTGATTATTGGTCAATAGAAATCCACACATTTTTATACATTTTTTTAATAAGACGTACATTTCCATTTATTATTATGCTTTCATACTGTATTATCCAGTATCTTAACCAATTAAGACTCTCTTTACATACGTGTTTATTAATAAGTTAGACTGCTTAAGGTTAGCAATCTAACTTATATAAATTAAAATCTGCTATCTGTTCTCCAGCATTATGTTGATAGATCGTTTTATAAAAATTAAATCCAGCATCTTGGTATAACTTATTTAACACTTGATTATCCGCAATACAATCCAATCGAATTTCTTTTTTATTTTCTTTTTTACTATATTTTTCAACCTCCGTCAGAATTTTCATCGCTATCCCTTGACCTGAATAATGACGATTAATCGCTAATCGATGCAAGTAAAAAAAATGATCACTCTTGTCTACTCCCCAAAGTTCTTGGTCCCATGAACTTTGTTTGTTCCACAATATACACATGCCTACTGGAGAATTTTCCATAGTGAAATAAAATACGTCTCCTCTTTCAATCGCTGATTTTGTATCGTGATTATCCTTTCCTTCTAAAATACCATTCCATTGCTTGGAACCTTTTGATTTCAACCATTTTGCAGATTCTATTAACAATTCAGTAATCAGGGGGTACTCATTCATATTGGCTTTGTTTAACTTTAGTTGTGTATCCATTTTTCCCTCTTTTCTTCTATAGTAAGATATAAAAATAGACATGCACTTTTAAGTACATGTCTATTTAGTTTGTTTAATGAGATATTTTATAGACGTTCATTTAATTCTTTTGCTAACTCTTCGAAACCAGGTTTGCCTAAAAGGGCGAACATATTTTTTTTATAAGCTTCAACTCCTGGTTGGTCGAATGGATTGACACCATTTAAATAACCTGAAATTCCTACTGCAATTTCAAAGAAGTACATCAAGTAGCCTAATGTGTACGCGTCTGTTTCTGGAATTGTAACTAACAAGTTCGGAACTTCTCCATCTGTGTGTGCCAATAATGTTCCTTGGAATGCTTTTGTGTTTACAAAATCAATTTCTTTTCCTTGTAAATAACCTAGACCGTCTAAGTCTGATTCTGTTACTGGGATTTTAATATCATGACGTGCTTTGTCTACTTTGATAACTGTTTCAAAGATATTGCGACGTCCTTCTTGGATATATTGTCCTAGGGAGTGTAAATCAGTTGAAAAGTTTGCACTTGATGGATAGATGCCTTTTTGGTCTTTTCCTTCTGACTCTCCGAATAACTGTTTCCACCATTCTGAGAAGTATTGTAGACTTGGTTCATAGTTGATTAAAAGCTCGGTTACTTTTCCTTTGCGGTATAAAGCATTACGAACAGCTGCATATTGATACGCTTCGTTTTCTTCTAGTTTATCACTTGAATAAGCAACGCTGGCGTCAGCTGCACCTTTCATTAAAGCATCAATATCTGCTCCACTTGCTGCGATTGGCAATAATCCAACGGGTGTTAAAACAGAGAAACGTCCGCCTACATCATCTGGGATAATAAACGATTCGTATCCTTCTGCGTTGGCTTCTTCTTTTAAAGCGCCACGTGCTTTATCTGTTGTTGCATAAATACGTTTTTTAGCTTCTTCTGCTCCGTATTTTTTAATTAGTAATTCTTTAAAGACGCGGAATGCGATTGCAGGTTCTGTTGTTGTCCCTGATTTTGAAATGATGTTTACTGAGAAATCGCGGTCACCAATTACTTCAATTAAATCATGTAGGTAACTTGAACTAATGCTATTTCCAGCAAAGAAAATTTGTGGTGCTTTACGGTCTTCTTTGCCTATTAGGTTATAGAATGAGTGGTTTAAAAAGTCTAAAGCAGCTTTTGCTCCTAAATAAGAACCGCCAATACCAATTACAATCAGGATTTCAGAATCTGATTGAATTTTTTTAGCTGCAGCTTTAATTCTGCTAAATTCTTCTTTATCGTAAGCAGTTGGTAAATCAATCCACCCTAAGAAGTCACTGCCTTGTCCTGTTCCTTTACGTAGCATCTCATCTGCAGTTGTTACTTGTTGTTGTAAGTAATCAACTTCGTGTGGTTGTAAAAATTGGTCGATTTTTGAATAATCAAATTGAATATGTGGCATATTTTACCCTCCGATATTAAATTTTACAAGCTTTGTATTCCCTTTCTACTTTAGTAGTTTTTGAAGGAAAATGCAAGAAAAAACAGGAAGTTCTTTTAAATAAGAGCTTCCTGTTTTAGTTATATTTAAAATTGTGGTACTCCTGAGATTTCCCAAGTTTTCAATGCATCTCTCAACGCACTTGTGTGCTGCCATGACAAATTGGATTCTGAAGGTTTTAAAAGCATTTCTAAATTTTCCATTTCTTTTGGCATTTCAAAGACAAATAAAGGAATTCGCATGTCATCTACTACGGCATTTGTTAGTTCAAATAAATTTAATGATGAGACTTCAATGGTTAATTTCTCTTTTAAATCTTCTAAAATACTGGCTAAACCAGTTCTATCTTTTGATAGTTTTGTTGCCGGAAAAGAAAAGTCATCTGCTTTGCCAGACTGATTGGCAACTAAAAATACGGACTTTCCATCCTTATCAAGAGCCATTACGGTTCCTGCAACCCATTGTTTCTCAATCATTTTATATGCACCCCACACTATAATTTTAACTTCTAGAAATAGTACAATTTGTATCATAACATAATTTTTTAAAATTAAAAGCTCTAATTAATAATTAATTAATTGTTTCGGGCTTTCTCATCTTTTTTAGCTTCTTCAATCCATTTTGGTAGCATTTTCGCAATGGATTGAAATCCTGGTTTGACTGCTTTGTCTTGCCTATTTTTGCGTTTTTTATGGTGGTATTGGAATGTAACATTTTCTTCAAGTGATCGCATTGATAAACTGATTTTCTTAGTGTACTCATCAACGTCAATAACCATTACTTCGATTTCTTCTCCAACTTGAAGAACTTCATTTAAATTTTTAACAAAGCCATGTTTGCATTCTGAAATATGAACAAGTCCCTGCGTTTCTTTATCTAACGAGACAAATGCTCCGTATGGTTGAATGCCGGTTACTTTGCCTTTTACAATAGTTCCGATTTTGTAGTTCATGTTTTCACCTCTTTTGTTTAGATTTTCATGAATCAATTCTAGTTCATTATAGCACCACTTTTTTAGAAATGGGGAATTTTTACTTATTTATTCGTGTAGCTATTTTTGAGAAAACGTCTTCAATGCAGTATACTACTCTATATAGAATGTTTTTATTTAAGGGGGAATTTTATGGAAAGTCATTTTGATGAGGTTATAAATCGCTTAGAAACAAACTCGATTAAATGGGATACGTTGGAAGATCGTTATGGATCAACTGAGGTTTTACCAATGTGGATTGCTGATATGGATTTTAAAACGCCAAAAGTTGTGTTGGATGCTTTAAAAAACACCTTGGAAAACTGTCCTGTTTTAGGGTATACAAAAGCGCCTGATTCACTTTATGAGGCAATTATTGATTGGCAGCAACAAAAACACAATATGTCTTTAACAAGAGAGGCTATTTTATTTTCACCAGGTGTTGTGCCTAGTCTCGCGTTAGTTGTCAATGCCTTTACTTCACCTGAGGATAACGTTATGATTCACGATCCAGTATACCCTCCCTTTACGTCTATGATTACTGCCAATCAACGAAAGGTCCTTCGTTCTGAACTGACAATTGAAGACAACCAGTTTGTCATGAACTTTGAAGAGATGGAACAGCAATTCAAAACAAAGAATGTGAAATTGTTTATTTTATGTAATCCTCATAATCCTGGTGGACGAGTTTGGTCAAAAGACGAATTGATACAGCTTAGTGAACTGTGTTATAAATACAAGGTTATTTTAGTAAGTGATGAGATTCATGGTGATCTGATTTTTAATCCACATCGTTTTACTTCAGTTGTAACGATTGATGAACGTTATCAAGATTTTGTTGTTACATTAACAGCTGCAACGAAAACATTTAATATGGCTGGAACAAAGAATTCGATGATTTACGTTTATAATGAAGGGTTACGAAATCTATTGATTCAAGAACAGCATAAATCAGAACAAAGTGGCATTAATACTTTCGGTTATGTAGCAACAGAAGCAGCTTATCGATTAGGTGATGATTGGTTAGCTGACTGTTTAGACTATTTGGAAGGAAACTTAACTTTGGTCTTAGACTTTTTTGCAACTGAATTACCTGAAGTAATGGTTGTCAAACCACAAGGAACTTACTTAGTTTGGTTTAATGCTTCTTCTTTAGGATTAGAGGACCAAGCCTTGACTCAGCATTTTGTGGAGGTAGGAAAAATTGGGTTGAATGCAGGCATTGACTTTGGTCCTGCTGGTAGTCAATTTCTTCGGATGAATATTGCCACATCAAGAACAACTTTAGTCGAAGGGTTAAAACGAATTAAATATGCATTTACTCATTAAAAATACCATTCAGTCTTTAAAGGACTGAATGGTATTTTTTTATAGACTGTCTGCTGCTAATAGTAAACAGCCTGTAATTCCAGCATTATCTCCAAGTGCTGGTGGGACGATGTACTCATCTAATGGAGGAACTTGAACATAGCCTGCTAGCATTTTCTTAAATTCTTGACGTACTAGTGGGAATAATTGTTCTTGTTTCATCACACCACCACCCAATACAATTCTTTCTGGGCTTAAAATCAACGTGTAGTTCATTAATGCTTGCGCTAAATAGTAGGCTTCCATTTCCCAAACGTGTTTTTCATCCGCTAAATGATGTCCTTTTTTCCCGTGACGTGCTTCGATTGCCGGTCCTGCTGCTAAGCCTTCTAGGCAATTTTCATGGTAAGGACACGTACCTTTATAGGTTTCATCTGGATGAAGACGGACTAAAATATGTCCCATTTCTGGATGTCCAAATCCTTGTAGTAGCTTTCCATTCATGACAGCGCCACCGCCTACTCCTGTTCCAACGGTTAAATAAAGGCAACTTTCGGTTCCTATTGCTGCGCCTTTTTTGATTTCACCTAGCGCTGCGGCATTAACATCTGTTGTCCAGCCTACTGGTATCTGGTAACGCTCTTTTACTGCACCTAGAAAATCATAGTTTGTCCAAGCAACTTTTGGGGTTGTCGTAACATAGCCGTATGTGCTGGATTTTAAATTAACATCAATTGGACCGAATGAGCCAATTCCGATTGCATCTAGTTGGTAATTATCAAAAAATGCAAATACTTGTTGAAGCGTCTCCTCTGGGGTTGTCGTTGGAATACTGATTCGTTCGATGATTTCAAATGCTTCATTACTGACTGCACAAACAAATTTTGTGCCACCTGCTTCAATTGCGCCATAGTTCATTTTTTTACTCTCCTTTTAGCTCTTCCCTTTTTCCTATTTATTGTAGCATAAATTTGAATGAAAATGAGGGCGTTTTCATTTTTTTATAAAAAAACTGCTCAAATCTTTTCAGAGTTGAGCAGTTTTAGTTTATGCGATTTCTACAGATTCAATTCTAACACCATTTACAGGTTTATCTTGAGGTCCGCGTTTTACTTTTTCAATTTCATAAACGACATCCATACCGTCAACGACTTGACCAAAAACTGAATGACGGAAGTCTAACCATGGTGTTCCACCATTTTTAGAGTATGCTTCGATGATTTCTTTTGGATAGCCCGCGCCTTCTAATTGTGACACCATGTTTTCTGGTACGTTTGTGTTTGATACGATAAAGAATTGGCTGCCATTTGTGTTTGGTCCAGCGTTAGCCATTGAAAGTGCACCGTTTAAGTTAAACACTTCTTTTGAAAATTCATCATTGAATGAATCTCCCCACAAGCTTTCTCCGCCCATACCTGTACCAGTTGGGTCGCCACCTTGAATCATAAAATCAGGAATTACACGGTGAAAAATCACACCATCGTAATAGCCTTTTTTAGCTAGTCCTAAAAAGTTTTCAACTGTTTTAGGGGCAACTTCTGGGAATAATTTAATTTTAATATCCCCCATTGTTGTTTTTAAAGTAACTAGTTCTTCATTTTCTGCTACTTCTGTTGTTAGTTGTGGAAATTGAGTCATTGTTATAAAACCTCCTACTTTTTGTTTACTTGTCTATCATAACTAAATTTAAGCTATTTTGCCAACTTTTCTTTTTAAATTTTTGAAAAATCTCCTCTCTAGGAACAATTCATGATATGATGAAGTTATTAAAAATCTTAATTTTTTAAAGGATGATGTCGATGAGCTTTCTAACCAATTTCCCTTTAATTTCCGCTTTGACAGCTATTTGTTTTTCACAAGTTGTAAAGGTTCCGATTGCTTTTTTGCTAAAAAAGAAAACAACCTGGGCTTTAGCAGCCTCAACAGGCGGGATGCCTAGTTCTCACTCAGCTAGTGTTACTGCGCTGATTGCTTCATTAGTGATTCAGCATGGTTGGAACTCCCCATTAGTGGCAATTGCTGTCACATTTGGCGTCATTGTGATGTTTGATGCGATGGGTGTTCGTAGACAAAGTGGTGAACAGGGTCTTGTTTTAAATCAACTAATCATTGATTTGCAAAATTTAAAGTTAAAAGATCAACAGGCTAAAGAATCGTTGCGTAGAGAGCAACAAAAAGACAAACACATTAAAGAATATTTAGGTCATAAACCACTAGAAGTGCTATTTGGAATGGTAACAGGTGTTTGTATCGCTTATTTTGTTCACTTTTTAATGTCCGTTTTTCATGTTCTATAATCTTTTCTTTCTTTAATTTCTTCTATTTATCATAGAATTGAGATTAAAGTTTTTTTAGTTTTATTCTTTATATGTAATCTAAGGGAATTTGTGCTATACTGATAATCATTCTCAGAGCAATCCCATTTCAAGTATGGAGGAATTTAAATTGGAACATACAAAAGACGTATTTGACATAACCATCATTGGTGGTGGACCTGTTGGTATGTTTGCTGCCTTCTACGGGGGCATGCGAAACGCAAAAGTAAAAATCATTGAAAGCTTACCTAAATTAGGTGGCCAACTTTCTACTCTCTACCCAGAAAAATATATTTATGATATTGCTGGGTTTCCAGAAATTAAGGCGCAGGATTTAGTTCATAATTTAACCAAACAAATGGAGCGGTTTGATACAACGATTTGTTTAGAAGAAGAAGTTCTTGTCGTTACTAAAAATCAAGATAAATTATTTGTTTTAGAAACCAATCAAGGCATTCATTATTCAAAAGCGATTATTGTGACTGCTGGTAATGGCGCTTTCCAACCACGTAAATTGGAAATTGAACATGCTCGTCAGTTTGAAGGAACGTCTCTTCACTATTTTGTTGATAATATGGAACAATTTAAGGATCGCAAAGTAGCGGTTTGTGGCGGTGGAGATTCGGCTGTCGATTGGGCTTTGATGTTAGAGCCAATTGCTAAAGAGGTTTTTCTGATTCACCGAAGAAATCAATTCCGCGCCCATGAACACAGTGTTTCCTTGTTGGCTCAATCTTCAGTTCACTTAAAAACGCCTTTTGTTCCTTCAAAAATCAATGGGAGTGGGAAGAATTTAACGAGTATCACCTTAAAGGAAGTCCGAGGTGACGGGGTTGAAGATCTTGAAGTTGATGATTTTTTAGTGAATTATGGTTTTAGTTCTTCGATTGGGAGCATTAAAGATTGGGGACTTGAAATCGATAAAAATGCGATTGTGGTGAACAGTAAGATGGAAACAACGATTGAAGGCATTTATGCTGCTGGTGACATTTGTACGTATGATGGCAAAATCAAATTGATTGCTGCAGGTTTTGGGGAAGCTCCTACTGCGATTAATAATGCAATGAGTTACATCAATCCAGATTCAAGAGTTCAACCCATGCATAGTACTAGTCTATTTTAAACGCATAAACACCGTTACTTTCTACTAGTAACGGTGTTTTTTTATAGCCAACCTTCTTCTTCTAACGATTGGTAAATGCCTTTGATTAAATCATCTGTTGTTTTTGCACGAACTAGTTTGCCTTCTGCTAATGCAAAAAAATCTTGCGCACAGATGACACATTCATTTAAACAGTCATATGTAACAACTTCTACTAGATCGTCTGCTTCTAATTTATCGAGGACAATTTGTCCGCCATTTGCTACATTATTAACACAAAATTCAACGATTGGTTTCATTTATACCCTCCTTTTTTTTAATCTGTTAGGGTTAGTATAACATGGTTTACAAGTACTAGCGGAATCATTCGCTTTGCTTTATGAATTTTTTTATGAAATAAGGTATACTAGATAGATAGAATGGAGTGGATGAATGTGGTAAAAGATACAACAGAATTATATCGTAAAGCGTTAGAGTTATTGAAAGAACGTAAAGTTGAATTGACAGATATCGCCGAGCTTGTTATGTTTTTACAACAATCTTATATTGAAGATTTAACGTTGGCTATTTGTTTAGAAAATGTGCATGCTGTTTTGAAAAAACGCGAAGTTCAAAATGCTATTATTACAGGAATTCAGTTAGATATACTAGCTGAAGAAAATAAATTGATTCAACCGTTACAAGATATTATCGCTGAAGATGAGGGCTTGTACGGAATTGACGAAATTATGGCTCTTTCTATTGTGAATGTTTATGGATCAATTGGGTTAACCAACTTTGGGTACATTGATAAAGTAAAACCAGGTATTTTAAAACGTTTAAATCGTCATGTCCCTGGCGAAATTCATACTTTTTTAGATGATATCGTTGGAGCTATTGCAGCAGCTGCTGCTAGTCGTTTAGCCCATTCAGATCCTACTAAAAGTGATATTACCCAGTGAAGTCCTTGCCTAGCTATCTGTAAGATTCCTTAAACAATTGGAAAATAGATACTCAGAGACTTGTTTTTATGCTACAATTATTACGTTTAATACTAAAATAAGAATAGAGGGAACTTAATTATGTCTGTCATTTATGGACTGATCGATTTTATTTTACATATTGATCAGCATTTAGTAACAATTATTGACCAATTTGGAATTTGGACGTATGTCATACTATTTTTAATCGTGTTTATTGAAACTGGATTAGTCATTTTTCCATTTCTACCAGGTGATTCTCTACTGTTTGCAGCCAGTGCGCTAGCAGCTTTACCCGCTATCCATTTAAATATTTGGATTCTCATCGCTGTTTTTGCGGCGGCGGCCATTATTGGAGATACGGTAAACTATGAGATTGGGAAAAAAGTTGGGCTGTCGATTCCAGAAGATAGTTTGCTGGGGAAAGTCTTAAATAAAGAAAAAATGGAAAAAGCAGAAGCTTTCTTTAATAAGCATGGCGGAAAAACAATTTTAATTGCTCGTTTTATGCCCTTCATTCGAACTTTTGCTCCTTTTATTGCGGGTGCAAGTCGGATGCATTATGGTTACTTTATCCGTTACAACTTTATCGGTGGCGCGGTTTGGGTATTGCTATGCTGCCTAGCTGGTTTCTTTTTTGGAAATATTCCTTATGTAAGAGACAATTTTACAATCGTCGTCTTAGGGATTATCTTTGTTTCATTAATTCCAATGATTGTTACATTTATTCGTGGAAAGATGAAAAAAACAGCTTAAAAAAAACAGATTCGCTTAGATGCGAATCTGTTTTTTTGACCAATAATACCCAATAATAAATTGAATTTCCATTAATAAGATTGCTAAAATAAAGCAATGCATAAAAAAGGCTTCTGGAAGCACGTTAATAATTGGGTCTGTTGATGGATTAAACATCCAATCTTCATTGTTAAACAAGACTTCATGAAATACAATAAACAATTGATCGAAGCTAATCATCATCACCACTCCAAGTACAACTGGAGCTACTATTAATACTTGAAAGGGTCTAATCAACGTCCATCCTAATTGGTGTTTTTTTAAATAACGAATATAGAAAAAGCTTCCTACTCCACTAATAATCACAACTAGATAATCAACTAAAAATAACCGCTTCACTTCAAAGAAATGTTTCAAGCCATTTGCAGAGCTAGGAAAATCTGGCATTTCCAATGATCGAATCCAAGGGAAGTTTAAGTAGCTCAGTAAGTGATGGTAATTATCCATTAATACTGCCTTCGACAAGCCTGACTGTTGATCAATTGCTAATAACGAGATATCTACGCGATAAAGAATCGTTACATTAATTGTCAGCGCAATTGAAATTGACAGAATAAATAGAATCAATAGAGTGACTCCACCTAGTTGAATTGCTTTTTGTTTCATCTTAATGACCAATCATCTAATGAAGGGACTTTATAAGTAGGCTGCTCTTTGACGTTGAGCAACTCTTCTGGCTTTGTAAAACCAGAAAACACGAGTAAGCTATCGATGTCATTTTTGATTCCTGCCATAATGTCTGTCTCATAGTTATCTCCAACCATCAGGACCTCTTCTTTTGCTAAACCAATCACGCCTAAAGCTTCATTCATAATAATCGCTTCTGGTTTCCCAATATAGGTAGGTTGCTGCTTTGTTGAAGCTATCAATAACGCCGTCAACGCACCTGCTCCTGGAACTAACCCTTTTTCACTAGGTAGATTAGTATCTTTATTGGTAGAAATAAAACGAGCTCCATTGTGAATGGCTAACGTCGCTGTTTCAAAATCTTGATAGCGAGCTTGACGATCCAAGGCTACAACTACATAATCTGGATTTTTTTCTTCACTAATAAAGCCTGCTTCGTGTAATTCTTGTTTTAAACCCGATTCACCAATTACAAACACTTTATTGCCTTTATCCAATGACTTTAAATAACTAGCAGTTGCCACTGATCCAGTATAAACGGCTTCTTTTGAAACATGGATATCAAAATGAGTCGCTAAATTTTCTGCTACTTCTTCTTGAGATTTCGTTGTATTATTTGTTACAAATAAAAAAGGAATGTTTGCTTCTTGTAAACGCGCTATAAATCTAGTTGCTGCAGGAATTGGTTCTTTTCCTCGATACATCGTGCCATCTAAGTCAATTAAATAACCTTTATAAGTCAAAGTAATAAGCCCCTTACGATTTATTTTTAACTTGTTCAACGTCATTGCGACGAATGTTAAAGTGACGTTGCCCATTTTTTTCTTCTACTGTTTTAATTTTTGCTTTTGGTTCTTGCTTTTGTTTTTGAACAACTGGCGCTTGTTTTGATTGTGTAGCGTCTTTTGTTACAAAATTCTTTTTAGGTGCTTTTTGTGCTGTGTTGTTTGGTTTGGTTGTTTTATTTTTTTGTGCTTTTGCTTCTGGCTTTGTTGTTACTGCTTTAGGATTTGAATGAGTTGGACGGTTCCGTGATCTTTTTGGTTTAAAACTCTTTTCTTTTTTCACTTCCCCAACTCGTTGCAACACAAAGTAAGCACAACCAAAATTACAATATTCATACAGGTAATCTTGTAGCGTACTGATGCGTTGATCTTGCGAAACTTTTCGATTTTTATCATCATAGAAGCCTTTTAGTCTTAATTGTTCAAAACCCCAATCGGCTACGATGTAATCGTATTTTGATAGAATTTCACTGTATCGTTCTGAAAGTCTTTCAGCATCAAATGCCTCTCGATAGTTTAAAACGATCTCATAGGTTTGTTCTTCAATCATAATGGTTGTGTCATCAATTCGTTTAACTAAGAGATTTTCTTCTAATGGTTCAGTCACAGCCACTTCTTCAACTACTGCTGCTTCCATTACTTCTTGCTTAGGTTCTTTTGTTTTATTTTCCTGGGTCATTTTGTCACCGCCCTATTTTAGTTATGATGAAATGAAGCCACATAAAGTCGTATCTTCAAATTTTCATGTTCTTATCTATTATACTGAACTTTTAAGCAATTGGATAGTTTCTCTTTAAATATTGTCCTAAAACATCGCGAATAAAAAATGGAAACAGAACTTGATTGCTTCCTTTGATTTCAATCGTTGGAAAAAAAGGAACATATAAAAAATGATCGACAGTTGCGAGTGTGTACTCTTTTTGAGGTTCTAATTTCGCTCCTTGCCAATAAACGGTCTGGCTTTCATTGTCATAGGAAATGCCATCGTAACAAATTTCACCAAATAATTTCCCACGAAATCCTAATCCTTTGATAGGAAAATAACGCAAATAGTTACGGTTTTTTTCCATTTCTAAAATCAAACGTTCCAGATTTTCACCATCTAATGTACACGTTAGAACACGCATTGGGTGTGGCAGAATTTGATGCAAGTCGTTTTTAGAAACGATCCCTTTTTGTAAAGGTTCCATAAAAAGACCCGCATTGACAATCGCAACTTCTGTTTGTGCATAATCTTTAATGGCTTTTAATCCTAGCTTGACTAATGGAGATGAACCTTTCCAACTTATGGGGAAGGCATTTGGTAAATAGGCAATTTGTTGTTCTTTTAACTGACTATGGCCTTGCTCTTCGTAGTCTGAAATCAGTTTTGCTTCATTCGCTGTTGGAGGAAGTGAACAAGTAGCAATGACTTCGGCTTCTTCATGTTGGATTTTACCAGCAGCTAGTTCCAAGGTAATGTGTCCAATATGTTGACCAAATTTGCCGGCTGCTGTCACAAAAGTTTCTCGATTTTTCTCACCAGTTGGCAATAGATGGTGGGTATGGGAACCCATAATCAGATTAATCATTGGATACATGTTTGCAATTTTACGATCTTCTTCAATTCCTAAATGGGATAATAAGAAAATACTATCTACCATTGGAATTAGAATTTCTAGTAGTTCGGGGATACAATCATCGGGCTCAATCACATGCCAGCCATTAGGTTCATAGCTAGTTGGAAAGGGAGCCGTTAAACCAAAGACGCCGATTCGATGTCCTGATTTTGTTTGATAAATTTTAAATAACTCTGCCCATTCTGGTTTTAAATTTGTTTCTTTATCGATTAAGTTAGCCAGCAAAACAGGAAAATTGGCTTCGCTATAGAGCTGATTCAATTGTTTTTTTGAATTTCCTACGCCTTCGTTATTGCCAATTGTCGCACCGTCATAATGAATTTGATTTAAGGCTGCGATATTTGCTTTGCCATCAGTGGCTTCTGTTAAAGGATGAACTCGGTCTAAGGCGTCGCCGATATCAAAAATTAATACTTCTTCATTTTTTTGACGATTATACTCACGTTGCTCTAGTAAAAATTCCTGAATTCGTGGCCAATTTTCAAAATGTGAGTGGAGATCGTTTGTATGGTAAATATGAATGCGTTCCATCTAACCAGCCTTCTTTTCTTTTAGAATTCGTTTTCTTTTATTATAGCAATCTTTTCTTATTTTTTCTTAAAGTTCGTTCATTAGGATGAATTTACCTTTTATTGTCCAACTGTTTCTACTATAATAGAAGCAACTTATATCAAATGAGACAAGGAGGTCCTTTATGTTAGTCGAAAGCCCAGTTGGTTTACTTGAATTAAAGGAAGATGAATGTGGTATTACTAGTATTCATAATTTAACGATTCACCCGCAGGATGCACAGAATGCGATTCAGGATGAACCTTTTTGTTTGGCTTTGAAAGAAGAATTAGAAGCTTATTTTGCAGGAAATTTAACTGAATTTACGGTTCCTCTTTCGATTCATTCAGGCACTCCTTTTCAACGTAGCGTTTGGCAGGCGTTAAGAACCATTCCTTATGGCGAAACAAGAAGTTATGGGGATATTGCTGAAGCCATTGAAAATCCAAAGGCGGTCCGGGCTATTGGGCAAGCGAATCGCAATAATCCTTTTCCGATTGTGATTCCTTGTCATCGGGTAATTGGCAAAAATGGCAAGCTGGTTGGGTACAGTGGCTCTTCGGAAATCGGCTTAACGACGAAAGAATGGTTGTTGCATTTTGAAAAAAATAATCATCTAAAAGAAGCTTCAATCTGATCATGGATTGAAGCTTCTTTTTTAGTTGTCTATTTGTTGGAACCAGTCATTTTCTAATAAATGAATCGCTGTTTTCACTTCATTGATTTTTTGACGTACTGCAGCGTTTTCTGGTTTTGTTTCTAGTGTGTCCGTCAATTTTGTCAATTCAATCGTTTTCTCTTCTAATTTCATTTCAATCGTAGCTACTGATAATGTTCTTTTTTTGTTTGAAAGTGGAATTGATCCAATTGGAGGTTGTTGTTTTCGTTTAGTCGTTGCCCACTGATAACTGCCAGGGTACATCGTTAGGCCCTTTTTATCTAACCATAATGTTTCATTCGTTACTTTTGCTAAAAAATAACGGTCATGGGAAATTGCAAAAATGGTTCCTTGATAATTAGACAGGACGTCTTCGATTACTTCTCTGGTAGAAATATCTAAATGATTGGTTGGCTCATCTAATATCAAGAGATTCGTTTCTTGTTCCATTAAAATGGCTAAACGTAATCTCATTCGTTCCCCGCCACTCAATTGCCCAACTTTACGAAAAACATCGCTGCCAAAGAATAAAAACGTCGCTAGAAATTGTCTAGCTGCTCCTTCTTCCATGCCGATTTCTGAACGGAAGGTCGCTAATACCGTTGCTTCTTCTTTTGGAAAACTAATTTTTTGAGGCAAGTAGCCTATTTTTACGCCTTCGCCGATTTTTATTTTTCCTTTATCAGGAGCTATTTCTTTTAAAGCTAAACGTATCAAGGAAGATTTACCGGTGCCATTTTCACCTACCATTCCTACTCGCTGTTTCCATAGTAAGGTGAAATCAAGTTCTGTAAATAAGTGTTTCTCACCAAAAGCTTTACTTACATTGTGAAAGCTTAAAACTTTTTTTCCACTTCGTTGTGTGACCTCTAAAGTAAGTTTAACTTTTTCTTTTTCCATAATTGGCTTAGCTAGCTGTTGAATTCGTTGCACCCTTTTTTCTAAGCTTTTAGCCTTTTTGAACATGTCTTCGTTGCCACTTTCATTTCCCCATTGTCGGTAACGGCGAATGGCATCTTGAAGTTTTTTGATTTTCTTTTGTTGTTCTTGGTAATCTTTTAATTCTAGTTCTAGCTTCTTTTGTTTTTGAATTTTATAACGACTATAGTTGCCATTAAAAATACTCACTTCACTGTCTTCAAGCTCGTAGATTTGCTCCACTACTTCATCTAGGAAATGGCGGTCATGAGAAATAATAACCACGCCACCGCTGTATTCTTTTAGATAATGTTCTAACCATTCGATTGCTTGTAAATCCAAATGATTGGTAGGTTCATCTAATAATAATAAATCAGGATTTTGTAGCAGGGTTTTGATTAAACCGACTTTGGTTTGCTCGCCTCCACTTAATTGATTGAAGGTTGCTTTTAAAAGTGTTTCTATTCCTAGACCTGTTGCTAGTTTTTGGATTTTGTAATCTAACTCATATCCACCAATTTCAATAAACTCTTCTTGTAATTTCCCGTATTTTAAAAGCAGAGAAGCCATTTTATCTTCATCAGTTTCTGTTGCTAATTCACACTCCATTGACGTTAAGTCCGTTTTCATTTTGATAAAGGTTGGAAAGCTTTGTTCAATTACTTGGTAGACCGTTTGATTGGGTAGCGCTACAGGCAATTGTTCTAAATAGCCGATTTTCAACCCCTTTTTTCGGATGATTGTTCCACTACTAGGGAATTCTATGCCGAGTAAAAGTTTAAATAAACTTGATTTCCCACTCCCATTGTCTCCAACTAAACCGATTTTTTTATTTTCTGGTATTGTAAAGGAAAGTTCTTCAAATAAGGTTAAACTTCCGAAGGTTTTTCCGATTTCTTTGACTGTAATAAACATGATGTTACTCCTTTGTGCCATCATCTTTATCTTTTATTGCAACAAAAAAGGACAACTGGAGACGATTCTCCACCTGCCCAACTGACTTCCTAGTTACAGATTATTTCTGAATTAGGGAAATAAAAGACAAGTTGGCAAATTATTTTTAATTGAATTGTTGAAATTTTGGGCAGACTTATCCCTTGTTTGCGCAACATTAAAAATAACGGCATGGCAGAAACTAACAAATAAAATTGTAAAATCAATCATTCCAACTAAATTACCACTCATCTTTTATTCACCTCCATTTCATTTATTAAAATTAGATTAACACAACCTGACCTTTATCGCAACTTTTCTTTGATATGTAAGGAAATGTAACACCAAGATAGCACTTTTATAAAAAAAATTTCACTAAAAACTTTACAAACTGCTTATTTAGCCGATATAATAGCTCTATCATTAAAATATAATGAACGTATTCTAATAGTTTCTTTAGATTATCGACTTAAT
The DNA here is from genome assembly GCF_900258435.1 of Carnobacterium divergens. Lineage (NCBI taxonomy): Bacteria > Bacillati > Bacillota > Bacilli > Lactobacillales > Carnobacteriaceae > Carnobacterium > Carnobacterium divergens. The sequence goes on from NZ_LT992558.1 coordinate 2,309,334, forward strand.
AGAGGAGTGATTTCATGATTGAATTTAAAGAGGTTGAAAAATATTACGGCTCATTTCACGCCTTGAAAGACATTAATTTAACCGTACAAAAAGGGGAAGTTGTGGTTGTAATCGGTCCTTCTGGCTCTGGTAAAAGTACGATGCTTCGCTGTATTAATGGGTTGGAAGATATTACAGAAGGGCAGCTTTTGATAAATGATGTGGATCTACATGGTAAGGGAACAAATATGAATCACGTTCGTAAAAACCTAGGCATGGTCTTTCAGCATTTTAATTTGTACCCTCATAAAACAGTGTTAGAAAACATCACACTTGCACCAATCAAAGTCTTAAAAAAATCAAAAGAGGATGCCACTAAATTAGCAGAAACGTTGCTTGAAAAAGTCGGCATGTTAGATAAAAAGGATTCCTACCCTTCACAATTATCTGGTGGTCAACAGCAACGTATTGCGATTGCAAGGGGTTTAGCTATGCAACCGGAAGTAATGCTGTTTGATGAACCAACGTCAGCACTTGATCCTGAAATGATTGGGGAAGTTCTTGAGGTGATGAAAAAATTAGCCCGTGAAGGCATGACGATGGTTGTTGTTACCCATGAAATGGGCTTTGCAAGAGAAGTGGCTGATCGCGTAATTTTTATGGCAGATGGGCAAATTTTAGAAGATGCAAATGCGATTGAATTTTATGAGCAGCCAAAAGAAATCAGAGCACAACAATTTTTAAGCAAAATCATTAATCATTAATTAAAGGAGGCATTTGCTGATGAAACAATTATTAAAAAAAGGCGCTCTCCTCTTCTTGATGATGCTCGTCTTAACGGCTTGTGGCAAAGCAAGTGTTGCGAACGAGGACATTAAAACAAGAATCAAAACCAGTCCAACGATTGTTTGGGGAGTAAAAACAGATACACGGCTTTTTGGTTTAATTAATATTGAATCTCGTGAAATTGAAGGCTTTGACATTGATATTGCAAAGGCCTTAACAACAGAAATGCTTGGTAAGAATGGAAAAGCGGAGTTTGTAGAAGTTACTTCTAAAACAAGAATCCCCTTGTTAAAAAACGGGAATATTGATGCCATTATTGCTACTATGACGATTTCTGACGAGCGTAAAAAAGTAGTGGATTTTACAGATAGCTATTTTGATGCAGGGCAATCTTTGTTAGTCAAAAAAGGCAGTCCAATCAAAAGCATTGCGGATTTAAATGCTAACACAACGGTTTTAGCGGTTAAGGGCTCCACTTCTGCTATAAATATTCGAGCAAAGGCACCTGAGACAAAAGTATTGGAATTAGAAAATTATGCAGAGGCTTTTACTGCCTTGCAATCTGGCCAAGGTGACGCTATGACTACAGATAATAGTATCCTTTTAGGGATTGCTGAAGAAAATCCTGATTATGAACTTGCCGGTGGGAACTTTACTGATGAGCCTTATGGGATTGCCATTAATAAAGGGCAAGAACCTTTCCTAAAAGAAGTGAATCATGCTTTAGAAACAATTAGAGCTAATGGAACTTATGATAAGATTTATCAAAAATGGTTTCCTAAAAAATAATTTAAGTGAGGTGACGCGTAACTATGGGTACAATTCTTTCAACTTACTCAACGCCTTTGATTGAAGGTTTTAAATATACACTTTATGCAAGTTTGCTTGCATTGCTTTTTAGTTTGATTATTGGAACGTTGATGGCTATTTTTCAACTCTCTCATAAAAAATGGGTTCAATACCTTGCAAAGGCTTATGTGGAATTTTTCCGTAATATTCCGTTATTGATTATTGTTATGTTTTTCTACGTGGTTGCCCCTTTGTATTGGTTTCAATTGAATGGCTTTACTGCGGGAACCATTGGGCTAACTCTTTATACTTCTGCTTTTATTGCTGAAACGGTTCGTGCAGGAATTGAGAGTGTTCCAAAAGGTCAATTAGAAGCTGGGCTTTCTTCTGGTTTCACCTATTCCAAGGTGATGTGGTACATTATTTTGCCCCAAGCCTTTAAGATTGTCATTCCCCCACTAGGCAATCAGTTTATTAATCTAGTAAAAAATTCCTCTATTTTAGCGATGGTTGCAGGTCTTGATTTGATGTATCAAGGGGATTTGATTGCAAGTGAAACCTTTAATACCTTTGATACGTATTTGATTGTTGGTGGGTTTTATTTGATTTTAACATTGCCTTTGTCTTATTTGATGAAACATATTGAAAAACGTTTAGAGGTTAAACATTAAGAAGGAGGAGAGTTGATTTGAACTTTATCGAGGCTTTTTCATGGATCAATATTCGCTTCTTATTAGATGGTTTATGGGTCACAATTATGGTCGCTGTCTTGTCGATTATTTTTAGCTTTGTCATCGGCGGGATTGCAGGTCTGATTCGTTTTATGAAAGTTCCATTTATTTCAGCGATTGTCGGTGTTTTAATTGATATTATCCGCAATTTGCCTTTGTTGTTGATTATCTTTTTTACTTATTTTGCATTGCCACAGGTTGGCATTCGTCTAAGTATTTTCTGGTCAAGCGTGGCTGCTTTAACTATTTTTGAATCGGCAATGCTCTCTGAAATTATTCGAGCGGGCTTAAATGCCGTTCCTAAGGGGCAAATGGAAGCTGGTCGTTCGACTGGGTTGACATATGGTCAAACACTTTGGTCGATTATCTTTCCACAGGCCTTTCAAAAGATGCTTCCGCCGATTGTCAGCCAATTTATTTCATTAATTAAAGATACGTCTCTTGCTGTTATTATTTCTTTACCAGAATTGACTCATAATGCAAAAATTATTTACGGTCAAGATACAACAGCCGTCTTACCGATGTTTGCTGCTATGACATTCTTGTATTTTATTGTTTGTTTCTTACTTTCCCGTGTATCGAAACGACTTGAGCTGAAACTTCAATAAGTATCTGTTATTTGAACAATAAATGATTCGTCGTTTATTGTTCTTTTTTTTTATTTCAAGTCAGCGAACTAGCGTTCTAAATTAAAAAATGCTATAATTTTGTTTACAAAAACATTAAAGGAGGGATGAAATGATTCGCTTTGAAAACGTCTCAAAATCTTATTCTCCAGGAAAACCTGTTGTTTCGGACTTAACTCTTGAAATTAACGAAGGAGAATTTTTTGTCTTGATTGGTCCTAGTGGAAGTGGAAAAACCACTACCTTAAAAATGATCAATCGCTTAATTCCATTAACAACTGGTACGATTCGAATTCAGAATAAACCGATTAGTGATTATACGATTCATGAGTTGCGTTGGAATATTGGCTATGTCTTACAGCAAATTGCTCTTTTTCCAAATATGACGATTGAAGAGAACATTACAACTGTACCCGAAATGAAAAAATGGTCAAAAACGCAAATGAAGGAACGAGTAACAGAGTTGTTAACGAGTGTGGGCTTAGACGCTGAAAGTTACCGTCACCGTTTGCCTTCTGAATTATCTGGTGGTGAACAACAACGTGTGGGTGTTTTACGAGCAATGGCGGCTGACCCAGATATTATTTTAATGGATGAGCCCTTTAGTGCACTGGACCCTATCAGTAAAAAGAAGTTGCAAGAAGATGTGGCGAAACTTCATCAACAAGTTAAAAAGACGATTGTCTTTGTGACTCATGATATGCAAGAGGCTTTAAAGTTAGGCGATCGCATTTGTATTATGAAGGAGGGGCATGTGGAGCAAATCGGGACTCCTGATGAAATTTGTCAGAATCCTAAAAATGAGTTTGTTCGCGAATTTCTTCAATCTGGGAATGTAGCTGTTACCACTTCTCAAACCGTTCAAACGTTGATGGCTATGAATCATTTTTCAACATCACCTTTAGCACTTGAAGAAACGGAGGCTTTAGTGGTCACAAAAGAGACTTCGGTTGATGACTTGATTTTAGCCTTAACAAGATTTCCAATTGTTCAAATCATAGAGAACTCCACTTACTTAGGTAAAATCACTCATCAAGACTTCCTTGCATTTCTAAGTTCTGGTATTCAAAAAGGAGGGACAGATTGATGATGACGTTGATCGAAACATTTCAAGAACGTAAAGAAGATTTAGCAACGGCTCTCCTTCAACACATTCAAATTTCTTTTATTGCCTTGTTGATTGCGGTTTTAATTGCACTGCCTTTAGGAATTTATTTAACTTCTCATAAAAAAATTGCGGAGCCGATTATTCAAGTTGCGGCTATTTTCCAGACAATCCCCTCTCTTGCCTTATTAGGCTTAATGATTCCTTTAGTAGGAATTGGAACGTTGCCTGCTGTGATTGCGTTAGTCATTTATGCACTCCTTCCAATTTTGCGAAACACGTATACAGGAATTGCGGAGGTTGATCCTTCTCTTGTTGAAGCAGCAAGTGCGATGGGGATGAATCGTTGGCGTAGCCTATACAAGGTTCAAATTCCAATTGCTATGCCTGTTATTATGGCAGGAATTCGAACAGCGATGGTCTTAATTATTGGTACGGCCACCTTAGCGGCTTTAATCGGTGCTGGTGGTTTAGGAAGTTTGATTTTACTTGGCATTGACCGAAATAATCATCAATTAATTTTACTGGGGGCAATTCCTGCTGCTTTGTTAGCTATTATTTTTGATTATTTATTACGGATTTTTGAACGTATCTCCTTTAAAAAAAGCTTGATTACTTTGGGCACCTTAGCAGTCGTTATTCTAGGCTTTATTTTAATCCCGCTTATTAATCAACCTCAAAAGGAAGTTGTCATTGCAGGGAAATTAGGTGCTGAACCAGAAATTTTAATCAATATGTATAAATACCTCATTGAAGATGAAACGGATTTGAAGGTTACGTTAAAACCAAATATGGGGAAAACTAGTTTTTTATTTAATGCATTGCAAAAAGGCGATATTGATATTTACCCAGAATTTACTGGGACGGTTTTAGAGACCTTCTTAAATGAGCCTTCTAAAAGTCATGATGAAAACCAAGTCTATCAACAAGCTAAGACCGGACTGGATAAGCAATTTAAAATGGCGTATTTAGACCCGATGAAGTACAATAACACTTATGCTTTAGCGGTTTCTCAAAACTATGCAAAAGAACATCAACTATCCTCTATTTCTGATTTACAAGCAGTTAGTCATACTGCAAATGTTGGATTTACTTTAGAATTTGCTGACCGCAATGATGGGTATAAGGGAATTCAAAAATTATATGATATTACCTTTGATCGTTTACAAACGATGGAGCCTAAACTTCGTTACTCTGCTATCGAAGCTGGTGATATTCAAGTGATTGATGCCTACTCAACAGATAGTGAGCTGGCTCAATACAAGTTAACGGTCTTAAAAGATGATCGACAGCTCTTCCCTCCTTATCAAGGCGCGCCATTGCTTTTAAACAGCACGCTGGAAAAATATCCAGAATTAGCAGATGTTTTAACTAAGCTAGGTGGAAAAATAACGGATGATGAGATGCGGAAAATGAATTATGAAGTGAATATTAACAATCAATCGGCAGCTACTGTTGCGAAAGAGTTTCTTCAAAAAGAAGGATTGTTGAAGTAACGAGTAGTTGAATTAAGAAAGAATCTTTCATAGTTGGAAGGTTCTTTTTTTCTACAAAAAAATATCTACGTGTATTTAGATTAATTTAACGTGCAAATGAACCTAACTCTCCGTATAATAAAAGTCAAAGAGGTGGATGGAATGATTCGGATTTTAATTGCAGATGACAATGTCTTTATTACAGGTGGAATGGCGATTGTGTTGAATTCTTATGATGATATTGAAGTGGTTGGTACCGTTGCTAACGGGCAAGAAGCCCTTGATTATTGCTTGAAAACGCCAATTGATGTTGTGTTAATGGATGTTCGGATGCCTATTATGGATGGTGTGGCAGCTACACAGAAAATTGTTCAACAAACACAGACAAAGGTATTAATTTTAACGACTTTTGATGATGATGATTACATATCGGAAGCTTTGGAAAATGGCGCAAAGGGTTATTTACTTAAAAATAATGATCCTGATGTGATTGCTCAAACCATTCGGAGTGTTGCATTGAACCAGCATGTCTTGCAAGAAACAATTTTTGAAAAATTTAGGCTGCAATTAAAAACAAATCAGAATGAGGCGTTGTCGCCTACGATTGACTTGAGCCCGTTTACTACTCGAGAAGTTGACATTATGGCAAGTATTGCCAAAGGCTTGTCTAATAAGGAAATCGGTAAAGTTTTGTTTATTTCTGATGGAACTGTTGCCAATTATATTTCAACGATTCTTAGCAAAACGGGGTTGGCCCATCGGACACAGATTGCGATTTATTTTTTAACTGGGAAGATTGGTGAATGACATGGTTTTGAATCATAAATTGATTTTTCAGTTGCTTTTACTTTTTGCTTTAGGGGCTTTTCAAGAAATGCAACACTTTCAACAATTTGGCTTCTTTTTATTAGGATGCTTACTTTATTTTTCAATTAGTTTGCTTTTTTACAGCTGCAAAACAAAAAAACAGCAACAATTAGTAGCGCTTGGGTTACTTGTAAGTTTAGTTGTTTTTGGTACTTTTTGTTCTCAGCTTTTTTATTATTTAATACCGATTACAATAGGTGGTTATTGGGTTGATTTTGCTTTATTTGATCGTTTTACCTGGCTAACATTTTGCTTAGTAGGTGTCCCTTTTTTTATTTTTAAGGATTCCTTCTTGTTGATTGCAAGTTATAGTTTAGTCAGTTTATTGACTTTCTTTGTCTTATATTTGGAAGAGAACATTCAAACGTTAACCCTCCAATTACGTGATTATCAGCTTAATCAAAAGCAAGCCACTCAACGGAAAGAACAGCACGTATCTCAGCAACAACAGCAATTGCTTCAATTAGAAACACATAATCAGTTAGCCCATTTATTTCATGATGAAATTGGCCATTCTCTGACGGGGGCTTTGATTCAAATGGAGGCTGCGAAAAAAACAATGCGGGGGAACCCCAATCAATCTGAACATTTATTGAATAATGCTATTGCCATTACAAAGGAGGGCGTTGAGCAAATTCGGTTGGTTTTGAAACAGTTGAAACCGCCACAAGAAAGTTTAGGCATTCAGCGTTTAAAAGGAGATTTAACTGCTTTTTCAACAGATTATACGATTCAAACGTCTCTTCAATTTTCTGGTGATTTGACGGCTATTTCGCCTGTCATGTGGCACGTTTTTTCTCAAAATTTAAAAGAAGCTTTGACCAACTGTTTAAAATATGCACAAGCTTCCCGGATTGAAGTGGAATTGGCTGTTTACCATAAATTTGTCCGTTTAGAGATTAAGGACAATGGGATTGGAACGAAAGATTTCCAAGCAAGTTTGGGTTTGACTGGTATGGAAGAAAGAACTGCCCAACTTGGCGGAACGCTTTTAGTCGTGGGACATCCTCATTTTACGGTCACTACACTGATTCCATTGTCAACACATGAGAATTCTCATATCTAAAAGATGACTGATTGCACTAAGCAACGGTCTTTTTTTTTTGCTATGATAGAGCTATCACAACGGTAAGGGAGCGGATTGAAATGAATTGTATCGTTATCAAAGATTTATCAAAACAATTTGGGCAACATCTGGCTGTGGATAATCTCTCATTGACGATTGAAACAGGGGAAATTTTTGGTCTATTGGGACCAAATGGCGCAGGAAAAAGTACGACGATTCATATGATCTGTGGATTATTACAGAAATCAAAAGGCAGTATGACGATTTTAGGTCATGAACAAACTGGACAAAAAAAGGATGACATTAGAAAAAATATTGGCTTGGTTCCGCAAGATATTGCGGTTTATGATGAATTGACTGCTTATGAAAATGTTCATTTCTTTGCTGGTCTGTATGGTTTTCGTGGCGCTGATTTAAAAGATAAAGTTCTAAAGGCGCTGGCTTTTGTAGGGTTAACTGAACATATGAATGATAAACCTGCCTCTTTTTCTGGTGGCATGAAACGTCGTTTAAATATTGCCTGTGCGATTGCCCATGAGCCACAACTTGTTATTATGGATGAACCGACTGTCGGAATTGATCCTCAATCAAGAAACTACATTCTGGAATCTATCAAAAAATTAAATCAACAAGGAACTACGGTGATTTATACAAGTCATTATATGGAAGAAATAGAAGAAATTTGTACAACGATTGCCATTATTGACCACGGCAAGGTCATTGCTGAAGGGAGTAAAGAAGCCCTTAAGAGTATGGTAACGGATGTTCATAAAATTAGGATTGAAATTGGACAAGATCAAGGAGTCGAACTAAGTGATTTGGCTTTAATTCGCGGCGTTAAGCATGTTGAAAGAACCGGGGACTTTATTGAGATAACCTCTGCAATTGAAGTTACGAATTTAAACGTTATTTTAATTTACTTAATGGAGCAAACTATTGAAATTAAAAGTGTTGATGCTCAAAAAATTAATTTAGAAACTGTCTTTTTAACACTAACGGGTCGAACGTTACGAGACTAAACATTTTATTGAAAGGAGGAATTGAAAATGTCTATTTTTACGATTGCGTTAGCTGAAATCAACTTAACGCTACGTGAGAAAAGTGCGATTGTCTATATGCTCGCTTTGCCTATTTTTTTAATAACCGTTTTAGGACTTGCCTTAGGTGGTAGTTTTGATCAGAAAGTTCAAGTAGAAGACATTAAAATTGGGTACACGATTACAGAAGCTCAGCTTCAAGAACCTTTTACTGCGTTTAGCAAGGACGTTGAAACAGCTCATTTTGCTTTTCAAAAGGTTTCGTCTTTAGCTGATGGAAAAAAGAAAGTTCAAGAAACGGAGTTAACTGCTGTTGTTGACGTTGGGAAACAAGGATTAATTCTTTATTATGCGGATACGTTAAGTGATTTTTCTAAATCTGTCATTGAAGGTTATTTGAATGGATTTAGTGGTGAATTTCAATTGATGGCGACACTAAACCAGCTAACGCCAGAAAAGGCTGCATCCTCCTCTACTATTCCACAAGCCTCCACTGTTACGATTGCTACAACAGGGATTGCTGGAAAAAAAGCGGAAACTTCTATTCAATATTATTCCATTGCGGTTATTGCAATGATGATGCTTTATGGATTGCTTTATGGCTCGTCGATTTTAAGTTCTGAAAAACGTTCGCATACGTTGAGTCGGATTTTGATGACCCCTATTACTAAAGCTCACTTATTTGCTGGAAAATTAATTGGCTGTATTTCACTTCAAGCCCTCTTTCTAGCAATTACAATGCTTTACAGTCGCTTTGTTTTTGATATGAATTGGGGGCCTTATGGGTTGGCTGTCTATGGTCTTTTCTTGCTGGAAATGATTGGTGCAGTCTCACTTGGTTTATTGTTTGATGGGATTACAAAGGGAAATTCTCGTGCCTTAGCTAGTCTATTTTCGGTTGTCATCACTATTTTTTCAGCTATTGGTGGTGCGTACTTTCCGATTTCTGACACTCATACGTGGAAAAATATTTCTCCTGTTGGTTACATTTCAACAGTGGTTAAACAAGCGGTTTATCAAGATAACGTTAGCGACCTTCTGCTTCCTGCTAGTGTGTTACTTCTGATTAGCTTTGGATGTATTTTTGGCTACGGACTATTGACTCGAAAAAGGGAGGTGCTGTAGATGAAACAATTGGTTTGGTTAGTTACTCATCACTTTAAAAATGCTTTTGCGAATAAACGAAAATTAGTGACCTATGTAGTATTTCCGCTAGCTTCGATTCTATTTGTACTTGTTTTAAACTCCATTTCTAGTGGGGAAACGGTTCCGGCCGCTTATGGTGTTATTTATCAAGAAGATACTCCTGCTGGCAAGCAAGTAATGGAATGGATGAAGGATAGTGGTAAAAAAATCACGGTGTATCAAACAAAACGTGAGGCAGAACAGTCTATTGTTGAAAATAAAAATACGGCGTTAATTCTCTTTAAAAAAGGCTTTGAAGCTTCTTTAGCAAAAGGAGAAATTAATGACCTTGAGATTAGCTCGATTCAAGGAGATGTCGTTAATACTGTGCTTAAAAGAGAATTAACGACCCACTTAAATCACTTGATTCCATTAATTGCTGCTAGTCAACAGGGTGCTGATTTTAACTCCTTACTAGCGGACTACCAAAAAAATGCGTATCCTGTAACTGCCAAAAAGCTTTCAACTACGAAACAAACAGGACAACTGCTTAGTACGGCTATGTTAGGCGTTTTAACCTTTTTCTTACTTTCTTCTGCTGGGAATATGAGTGATTTTATGGCTAAAGAAAAAGAAGAAAAAACGTTTTATCGTTTGTTAAGTACGCCGATTAAAAGTAGTACGTATAGTTTAAGTACGATTATTGCAAATTTCTTATTGATTGAAGGACAAATTTTTCTGACGTTGTTTGTGATGAAATTTTTGGTACAGATTGATCCTGGTGTTTCTTATTTTGTTTTATTTTTGATGCTGAGTTTATTTGGATTGGTTGCGGTTAGTTTAACCTTAGTCATTTTTTCTTATAGTACCAGTTACCGTGTGATGAACTCTATGAAGATGTTTATTTTCACTGGCAGTAGTATGTTGGCCGGGATGTTTGTTCCGATTGAATTGATGCCTCGCTTTATGCAAAAAGTCGCTCACCTTTTCCCTCAATTTTGGTTGATTGATGGTATTAAAAAGATTCAAAGTAGCGGCTTGTTAAGGGACAGTCTGCTGAATATTGCAATCTTAGTTGGCTTTAGTAGTTTGTTTTTTTGCTTAGCTATTTATCGTCAGGCTAACAGTGAACAAGAAAAGAACTTTGTGTAAGGATAAAGCCTAGTCGCTTCGGTGACTAGGTTTTTTATTTTTAGTGACAACAATTTTCAAAAAAAAAGAAAGAAATTTGAACATCTTCCTGTATACTATTTAAAAAGGGGGTTTGTAAATGAACAATCATTCTGAACAAAATGAAAAAAAGGGCTTGCTATCTGGTATTGGAGCTTATCTAATATGGGGTGTCTTGCCATTATATTGGAAGGCTTTAGGAAGTGTGACACCTTTATCGGTTTTATCTTATCGAATTATTTGGTCGTTTGTTTTTATGTTAGTGGTCTTACTCGTAACTAGAAAATGGCGTAGTTTTAAAGAAGAAGCCTTAACGGTTATGAAGGATACCAAAAGACGTCGTGCCATTATTTTAGCAGCATTATTAATTACGGCTAATTGGTTTATTTTTATTTTTACTGTCACGAGTGGCAATGTTGTTGAAGCCAGTCTAGGTTATTATATTAATCCTTTAGCAAATATCTTGATTGCGACTCTCTTTTTAAAGGAGCGTTTAAGTCGAGTTGAAAAAGTGGCTTGCGTGTTAGCTACGATTGGTGTGGTTGGACTGGCCATTCAAACTGGCGCCATTCCTTGGGCCGCTTTAGCCATGGCGACTACTTTTAGTCTGTATGGGTTAATCAAAAAGCAGGCCTCTGTAAGTTCTTTGACAGGTTTAACTTTGGAGACTAGTATTATGGCTCCTATTGCGATGATTTACCTGTGCTTTTTTGCACCAGCTGGTTTTATGAGTTACTCCCCTTCAATCAATTTATTAGCAATCGGTGCTGGTGTCGTGACGGCGATTCCCTTATTTTTATTTGCTGAGGCTGCTAAAAATATTTCTTATATTTTACTTGGTTTTTTACAATATATTGGCCCAACACTGATGTTGATTTCAGCGGTCTTTCTATTTAATGAAACGTTTGCGGGTCCACAATTATTAGCCTTTGGCTGTATTTGGTTAGGGATTTTATTGTTTACGATTAATAATTTAGTCTTGCTTCGAAAACGGTATCGTTAGGAGTAGTTAAATAGTGCTACATTTTTAGTGAAAGTTGCTCGTAATCATGTTCTTTTTTATGTATTGGTTGCGTTTTAAGAGTAACAATCGCTACTTTCATTTACCTATAAAAAATACTTTCTACTTAGTGAAGACAGTTGTCTCCTAATGTAGAAAGTATTTTTAAATTATTTTTTACTTAAGAAAATCTTTGTACGCATTTAAAAAATAAGTGCGATTTGGTTCTGAAAATGAATACATCGCAAACCATAAATCATCTTTCATCTTTAAAAGAAGCTCCTCATTGACAACTACGTCACCATTACTATCTTCTTCTTTAGTGATTTCTTCCAATATATCGAAAACTTTGTCTTTAAACCTATTTTCTGGATTATAGTCTAGTTGCTTATTGTCTAATCCATATTGAGTCATAGTAAAATTATTTTCTTTTTTAGATAAATCTAAAATTTCTTCATTACTCTTCAAACGATTTTTAGTCTCATCGTGGAAAATTGATAATTTATACCCTATTTTAAAAGGAATTATTTCTGTTCCTACACTAGCTTTGGTTCCTTGTATTTCTTTAGTATAAACAACTTGATCCTTCGTATCGCGTACTTCAATTGCTACATATTTTTTTCCACTATAATAACTATGTGGATTGGCAGATAACATAGTTAAAGCTGCTTGTTGCTCTCTTAGATTTGTTGATAATTCAGCAAATTTGCGATCATTTAAACCTAAAAATTGAATTGATTGATTCACTAGATTACTTGTTTTGATTTCTCTATATTTATTAAATTTAATTGTTAACTCATTTTGATTTTCTTTAACGAACAAATAGGGTTGATCCATTTGGTATTTTTGCTGCTCGCTGTTTTGAAAAATCATTGTATAAACGCCGTTTGGAATACTTTCAATCGTTATTTCTTTACTATTTAGCTTAATTTCTTTAACAATTTTTGAACCTTCTTTTATTAAAAGCGATTGATTCTTAAGTTCTGCTATATCAGGTATATCTATTGTTAAGTGAACCGTTCCTTTTAATCCTAACGGCGCAATGTCTTGATTATCTACCATTTCAAAATTTGAATTGATTAAAATTTCTGGATCAACTAGAGCTCTTGCTGCAACTAATTGTGACTCTGGTACAATATCTGCAAGTGAGGCCGTCGCTTGGTACTCTTTTTTACGATTTTCCATTGCTTGGGTTTCTTCAGTTGCAACTTGCCATTTATTAAATACTGGTGTAAAGTCATATCCACTTACTTCACCATAATATTTATTCATTAAATCAGGTAATTTGTAATTAGCTGATTTAAAATCAGCTTCACTTGCCAATCTTCGATATTCTTGATTCATTTTTATAAAAGCATCATTTCCTGCTTTTTGCTTCATCATGGCTAATAAAATCAAGCGAAAACGATGGTTTTCTGTTGATGAATAACTTTTACCGTCTTTAATCATTGCTTGATAAAGGTTTCTTTCTACAATCTCTTTGCCACCTTCAAACATCCAGCCTTTTTTATCGGCTTCTTTTCCATATTGACTGTATTGAAAATCAGCCGCATATAAATTATTTGAAACTTCTCCAGTATACATCCCTTTCCCATCAAACCCAGCTTGATAACCATGTCCGATTTCATGAAGTGCACCCCAGCTGTTTTTTTTCAGCCACATTGAAACAGAATTTGACGTACTTGCAGTCCAATTACTACTATAGTACGCTCCGCCAGCTCCATTTTTATCCGCTTTCATAAAATAGCGATTTTGGTTAAGTTTATCTGTTTCTGTATCTTTGGGATCTAACCCAAGCATTTTATTGTAATGTGTAAATATTTCTTCATAATACGTAACTAATTCATTAATTGAAGTAAAATCTTTTAATTGACGAACGGCTTCTTTATCCAATTTTGGAATAAATAATTGAAAACTTTTACTTTGGATTAAAGCAAATTCTCCATCTTCAGCATCCCACTCTTCAAAAAATTCTTTTTCTGTTGTTTTTTGATTAAAGACAGACAACATCTTAAATTTACCTGTTATTTCATATTCAACCGTTGCATTATTTTCCCCATAAGGCGTTTCAATAAATGGTACCGCACTAGCATCTGTCTTGACTGATACCCATTCCGTTCCTATTTTTGAAGACTTTTCTGTTTTAGAATCATTTGTTAATAATCTTAAAGTCACATCTCCTTTGAAGTTTGGATTTTCTTGTCTAATTTTAATTGTTGTATTCGGTTCTAATATCACGCCTAAATCTTGTCGGTCATGGTATTTTCCTTTGCTAGTTCCTGCCTTAAATAACCATGTTGGTTCTTCAATACTATAAATTTCTTCTCCTAATATAGCATCTGGAACTGACTCCCCTTCAGTTGCTGCTTGCGTTTGGGTACCTCCTAGTAAAAGCGTTACTAAACAAACCAAACTTGTTACAATCCATTTTTTCATATTTCTTCCTCCTTTTTAATTTATCAGTTTAGCACATAAAAAAAGCGCTAACATTAGAATTAAATTAAAATAACAACAGTTAAAATAACAGCTAAAATTATAGCTATAGATAAAGTTTAATGTCTAAATTACAAGCGCCAAACTAGCAGAAACTCATGATTATTCCTGTTTTATTCAAATGTTATAGTTAATAAGCTTTTTCTTTTTTTAATAAATAATTAGACTATTTTCGTTGTAAAACCCTTCTACGATATTTTAATAGTTGATTTGTGAAATTAAACGAGACAATTGTTTCTCGTTTATGTAACTCAAAAATATTTCTAATTTGGTTGAGTTTGAAGTGTAAAAGTAAAACAGGATAGTTTGTTGATTTGGTAGTTTTTGAAAATTTACTTTTGGTGTAAATAAAGTAGGCATTATCTTTCTTTATTCGTTTGCTAAGGATTGTGTTTTCTTTTTTCTAACCTTACTTTATGATCTATCGTAATTTTAGCATGAGTGTCCACTAGGATTTATTTTTATTCAAAAAAGTAATTCGAATCATTTTCCTCTTCGGATTCATTATCGTCATTGCCACGATAATGCGGTTTCATTTCCAAACCATTCTGTTTGCTATCGTGGATAGTGATCCGATTTCCAATAGGTTATTTATTAATTCTTTGATTATTTTCTATTTTAGGTTGAAAAATTACTCGCGTTTCTTTATAATAGACGCAAGTAGGATAGAATCAAAAAAACTTTATATAAATAAAAAAATTGGCACTTTGAAGTTTGGCGGGAACCAAACTTTCAAAGCCTTGTAGAGACAGCAGACACTGCCCATACAAGTTGCCAATAGTCACTAACAACATGTGTTAGCTTATTTTATTGTACTCCATTTCTATGTACTTTTATAGAAGAACTTTTGTTCAAATGAGGGAATAAGATGGGTTGAGTGTTTTGTTTGGTGTCTATTGACGATTAGTATTGGGAATTTTTTCCTGATACTTTTTTTATTTCTATCCTACTTTGCAAAAAATAGTCTGAATCAAAAATAAAAAAATGGCACTTCATAGTTTGGCGGGAACCATGCTATGAAGCCCTGTATAAACAGCAGACACTATCTATACAAGTTGCCAATAGCTAGCACCGAAGCACTAGCTTTTTCATTGTACCTAATTTCCACTCTTTTTTCAATGAGAAGTCCGCTACTTTCTTTGCTAATCGCTATTTGGAACGGTATTGGTTGTTCGCCTTTAGCGTTTTTTATTTTGTGATTGGGACAAAAATGGGGGGATTTTTAATGATGGATTGGAAAGAAATTGATGGTTTGGTGGTTCGGATGGAGGAATGCTGTGAGGAAGCGTTAGAGCTGTCTCGTGGCGGTGAATTTGAGAGAGCGGAATACTTATTAGATGAGGCGAAACTTTTGGAGACAGCTGTTTTTGAGGCGTTTAATGGCTGGCACTTTTCGAATGGGGATATTGGGGTTGTGGGTATGGGAATGCACGCGTTGGGTTGCGATTAGGGAGGAGTATTTTGGGGTTGGAGAGGAGGATGGGGTTAATTAATTAAACAAAGAGTACAAAAATCTACCTCTTTAATTAGGATGATTTTTGTACTCTACTATTTAACTTATTTATTTTTGTTTAATAAAGTCATAGGTTTCAAGAGGAACCATATTAGCTAATTTCATCTCAATACTCACAATATCAGTATCCTTCCCATCTTTATCTTTGACTACTTCTTCTTTAGCCGTTTCAATTTTTGGATAGGCTCTACCTAAATAAATAAACTCACTTGCTTTTTTTACTTCTTTTTGCACAAAAGCATGGATTGCTAGGTCATTGCTATGATAATTGAGTATGGCTTTAACAGTAGCATCTTTCATTGTTTTCCTTGCCTTTGTATACCAAAGTAAGGTGTGGCGATCTATTAATTCATCTGCATATTTTACTTTATTCGCAATATCATCATCTTTATGATAATTAATAAAAATGGGACAAGTATTGTACTTCATTCGATATCCATAAATAGTAGATTGTTCATCATTTTCCCAATTTAGCAACCTACAAGCATCTTTACGGCTATAAACTTCATTATAAGTAAATACCTCTGATAAATCATAGCGCTCACTGCGTTTAAACGATGTTTGAATTAAGTCCACTACACATTTTTTAAACCAGCTATTTGTTTTTAATGACTGCTTAAATTCTTCTGATAGTTGATAAATATCATTTTTTTGTAGGATGATAGGAGTATTTCCATATTTCTCTCGTTCTTTTTCTACAAAAAATTCTAAATTAAACATTCGATTAACAGAATTTAGGGTATTCGTATCAACTGTATAATCGTACTGTTTCAACAACTGAGTGTACTCAAATAACGAAATATTATCTGATTCAATTAATTTATTTAGCAATATCATTTCATGATTTCTTTTACCGTTTAATAGCTCTTTAGATAAAAAAGTTAGACGTTTTGTTTCTTGCTCAGTTAGCTCAGGAATATCTTCTTTCATCCATTTCAAAAATTCAGGATAGTTCTTACGATAATTTGCAACTAATAATGGATCGATTGTGTCGTTTTCAATATAATCAAGTAATCTAGGAATTTTACCAATCTTATTTTTTAAATTCCGATATGCTTCTTTATAGTTTTTAGCACTATTTGAAGTCGATGTTTCAATGGATTGAAAAATTCGATTTTTAGAGATTTCATCAAAATTAATGGTTGATAAGCCCGAAATGTATTTTGTTCCCATAGTTTTTTTTCGTAAATCATTTTTATTTAATGAACTGTCACCTGTTAATGCGATTGGAATCAAATAATTGTTATCGTAATTTCCAATAAAATCAATAATCGTTACAAATTCTTTATTTGACGATTTTCTTAAGCCGCGTCCTAGCTGTTGAATAAAGATAATACTGGATTCTGTTTTTCGCAACATGACAACTTGATTAATAGAAGGAATATCGATTCCTTCATTGAAAATATCCACTGTAATTAGATAGTCCAGTTGACCATTTTCCAACTGTTTGACTGCTTTTTCACGCTCTACTATGGAATGAACTCCTGTTAAAGCTTTTGTTCTAAAACCTCTGTTGTTGAATATTAATTCCAATTCATTTGCTTCATCTTTACGACTACAAAATATTAAACCTCGAACAGACTCTCCAGAATAGCCATAATAATCCATTTTTTCAAGAATATAATTCATTCGTTCATTGCTTACTAATTGATTGAAAGTTGCCTTATCATCAATCGAGTGTCCATCAATTTGCAAATCTGTGATACCAAAATAATGAAAAGGACAAAGCATATCTTCTTTTAATGCGTCCTGTAATCGA
The DNA here is from genome assembly GCF_900258435.1 of Carnobacterium divergens. Classification (NCBI taxonomy): domain Bacteria; kingdom Bacillati; phylum Bacillota; class Bacilli; order Lactobacillales; family Carnobacteriaceae; genus Carnobacterium; species Carnobacterium divergens. The sequence goes on from NZ_LT992558.1 coordinate 2,326,855, forward strand.
ATCTCATAAGCTATGTTGTAATCAAATAATTCATAAATATTGAAACCATCAGTTCGTTCAGGTGTTGCTGTCATTCCTAATAAAAATTCAGGATTAAAATAATCAATTATTTTGCGATATGTTTCTGCCCCTGCTCGATGAACTTCATCAATTAAAATATAATCAAACTCATTTGTTGCATATTTTTGTAGTGTCTCAGATTTAGATAGGGTTTGAATTGTTGCAAAAACATATTTTTCATTTGTGATTTTTTGGTTTCCTGAAAGTATTCCATAGTCACTATTGGAACCACCTAAGATTTTTTGATAGTCATTCATTGCTTTTTGTAGAATTTGTTCACGGTGCACAATAAAAAGTAAGCGTTTAGGCGAATATGCTTGAACATCAAAAGCAGATAAATAGGTTTTTCCTGTTCCTGTTGCTGAAATCACAATAGCTTTCTTTTTTCCTTCGTCGCGAATTTTTTGAATTTCTTGAATTGCTTGTTTTTGCATATGATTTGGGGTAATTATTTCAGTTTGATAACTAGCATTTTCTTCACTTACAATTTCTTTTTCAAGTACGAAGGGCGACAATGTGCTATCAAGCTTTTGTGTATTGATAATCGGCTGATAATTTAATTCATAGTTTTCAACCCACGCTTTTGTCAATGAAAAAGAGGCATTCCACATCGTATCAAAACTTTTTTTTATCGAATAAATTAAATCACCATTTAATAAAGAATTTATTTTTAAATTCCATTCACAGTTAACTTTTAGAGCTTTAATAGTTAAATTTGAACTTCCTAAAATCATGGTTTCATATTCTTTATGGTTAAAATAATAACCTTTCGCATGAAAACCTTCCATATTTGTGATACGAATTTCAACATTTTTTAACTTTAAAAGCTCATTAAACATTTTGGGAGAGTTAAAATAAAGATAGTTTGAAGTAATAATTTTACCCTTGATGCCTTTTTCTGCTAAATCAGAAAGAGTTGTTTTTAAAGCCATTAAACCACTTTCAGTAATAAAGGCTACTGCAAAGAAAAAATCTTCACAGGTATTTAACTCATCTAGCAATTCATTTAATACGAAGCTTCCATCTTCATTTTGATTAGCTAATAATTTGGCTTTATACAGTTCGCTGGATTCCTTCGACTGGTCGATAAAGCTGTGTTCCAAAGCAGATTGAAAATTCGATACTAGTGAATTCATTTATTTTCTCCCTTAATTAATTTTTCAATCGTTGGAACGTCAGCTGGTGCCCACTCTAATAAAGTTAATTTTTTAATTGGTAGCCATTTAATCATTTGATGCTCCGTTAATGTAGGAACTCCCTTTTCTAATTTACATAGAAATGTTGTCAAAATAACAACTCCAAAATCATATTCATAACGAGTTGTTGTGATTTTATGAGTAATAGAAATATCACATAATAATTCCTCTGTAATTTCTCGAGCTAAAGCCTGTTCTGGAGTTTCATTTTTTTCAATTTTTCCACCGGGAAATTCCCATAAACCAGCTAATGTTTTATCAAATCCTCTTTGTGCACATAAAATTTCTCCATTTTTTTCAATGACTGCACCCACTACGTTAATTTCTTTTTTCATCATTTATCGGTCCTTTGTTATTTGATTATGGGTTTATTATAACTGAATTAGAGAGTATATTGTAACTTTTTATTCAAAAATAAAAAATTGTATTATATTTTTATTAACTGTTCAAATCTATCGGGCACTCCATATAAATTGTAGGACTCATTTTATTTTCTATTGAAAATTGTGCCCATGATACTAATTTATTTTTTAATAATATTGATCCTAACTGTTTTAAATCAAATTTCTCATTTAAAACATTGTTTGTATGTTGAAAATTATTTATCGGAGTTTTATCACTTTTTTTTAGAGGTAATAACCAAATAATACTAGCTTTTTTTGAAAACGGAATATTTTTTAATTCATCAGTAGTTAATACTTTATTTAATCCTGATAAATTATAAGAACTTAAATCACTAATAGCCTCTATACTTAACATTGACTGTTCTAAACTATATAAAGATAATGAGGTTTTAATACCTTTTTTTACAGTAAATAACTCGTTTTTTTCTTTATGATATAGATCAGCCAATTCAAGTCCATTTCCTTTTATTATAAAACTATTGTCTATAGGTTTTATAAAATGCTTATGCACAACCTTATAATCATCACAATTTTTTTCTTGTAATTTAAAAATATAACTTTCCTCTTCTTGTTCAAATTCAATAGCCGATTCAGATAATTTATTTAATTTTAAATCTATTTGAGTTAAATAACTGTTTAATAATTTGAAATATTCTTTGTTAAAAATCCCCCAATAACCATTTTGAAGTAAATATTTCTTATCTCTATAAACTATTTCAGCATGCAATATGTCTTTTAAATCTAGTATATGTTTAATTGCATCATCACTACTTATTTCTAGCTGAACTACGTTCAAATCTGTTACTTTGTTGTCCAACAAAAATTTCTTAATGACATCAATATAATTTAATTTTTCATTATCTTCATCTATTAGTAAAGTTTCAGTTCTTAGTTTATTTGATTTTATAAACAAATTTACAGAAGTCTGTTCGTCTAAAATAAATAAACTATTTTTTATTTCAAAAATTAATGAAATATCAACAATGTTAGAATTCTTTTCTTCGTGGATAAATTCTGATAATAGCTTATTGTCTAGAATTAAAATTTTATCCTTGTCTTCATCTGATTTTGTAGAAAGTATTTTAAGTCTTGGAAAATCATTCAATATACGTCCTCGCAAAGCCTCTTCGATATCAGGGATTAATTGGCATATTTTCTTTGAAAAATTTTCTAATTCTAATGAAATATTAAATGCAATACCTGTACCACAATTTATTGTCTTTCCATATTTTTTTGGTAACTCTGGGTTTCCTGAAATATAAGAAAATGATTCTGTTGCTTTCGCAATTGCTCCATTCTTTCTTCGATAATTACTAATTTCCTTAAGCTTATTTTGTTGATAAAAGCTAACGTTTTTAATTTTAACATTGTCTTTTTTTATAGTTCTTTCAGCAAAATCAATACCAAAATTTGGATCAATAAGTTTATTGACCCTATGAAAACTTTGTCCAAATGACATTAAAAAAACTTCTCCATTCGCGTTATTATTATTTTTAATCATAAGAATCCCATCGAAAGTATGCGTTTCCATTGGCATGAAATCATCAAGCTCATTATTCAAAATATTAGAAAATAAAAACTGCCATTCAGATGCTGTTTTTATTTTTCGTTTTATAAATACTTTAATTGAAATACTTGCTAACTCCTCATCCTCCCCTATTTCATGTACAGGAAATTGTATAGGATCAAATTCATAATATATATCTTCAATAACTCTTTCCTTTATTTCATCATATTGTTCAGAATTCAACCTAGTTATTGTTTCATTCCAACTATAATTGGACTTAAAAATATTAAATTTCATAAAAGTACACCCTCTATTCTAATTTTTTTCCAAAAATTACCCATTCGCAAAATTTCAATTTTATTACTTCAAATGCTTTTCAAACATCTCATTAATTTGACCACAATTCCCTAATTGCTCAATTTCTTCAAATACTTTAAGAGGAATTTGATATTGGCGAACATTGCCGTAGGAAGTATATTCATCCTCCAACATAAATTTGCGGTCAGAGAAATTTCCAATCACCTTTTCATAGTGAGTTGAAACAATCGGCTTCACTTTATTTTTTTCTTCCCAAGCGGTGATCTCATCTACACTTTTTTCTTGTTTCCATCGAACGCCAAATTTTTTTTGCCCAGAATCTTTGATAAATTTAAGCATTAGTATGTCTTCTGGCGAAAGAATCTCTTTTTTTAATAAGGCTTCAATAGAATTTCCATTTATTTCTTCAGCAATTTCTTCTGTTAAAGTAGCTTTTGATCCATCTTCAAGAGAGCGTACTTTGCTATATAGGTGTTTAATGATTGATTCTTTATTGTAGTCTGAATAAATACCGCTAAAGGCTTGTTTGTATTCTTTTAATTTCTGAATTTCTTCTAAATCACTTTCTTGTGGGAAAGCCTCTTTTTTGAAATAGACCATAATTTCATTTGATTGCTTGTTTTCAATAAATTTACTGATTTCTTCAATCGCTCCTGATTTTGAATGTTTTGTTGGTGTGCCTAATTTAGTCCAAAATACACCTATTACATAGTCACAATCATTGACAATTTGTTCGTTGATAATTTCTTGTGGATCATTTTTTTCACTATAGGACGGTGTTACAGCACTTTCCCATCTAATAGGCAATAATATTTTATTTAAGGTATCTGCATACTGCAAATTCCATTCAAAAATAGCTCGCTCAATTTCATCTCGCTCATTTAGAACATCTGATGGAGACGCTATTAATACTTTTAAGACAGTTGCGTTAAAAGACATCGTTTTTCACCCTTCTTTTTTAAAATAATGTGTCATGCAGTTTTTTAGCGTAGCCATCTGTCATATTGCAAACGAAATCGACAGCCATTTTAAGCCGATAATACTCTCTAATGGATTCATCTGTGTAGCCCTCAACTTCTTTTTTATACAATGTTTTAGCGCTTTCAGAAATATTGTTAAATAGGCGTTCTTCATATTTATTCATAAATTGACCTGTTTTTTCATACTTTAATGTTACTGGCACGAATTCATCTAGCAATCGGCTCATAATGTTAAATCCAAGAACCTCTTGATCAAGGATTTCTTTCGTATTAAAAATATGTTTATGAGCAAATTTCTTTAAAGCATTGAATAATTTAATTTCATCACTCTCTTCTATCATTAAATCAGAAGTAAAATTACCATTCATAATTTTATTGTAGTTAGACACGAATACCTGACTTGCACTTTTATAAACTTTTTGCTGTGTTTCACGAATAAATCTTTGGAAAATTGCATTATCAGAGCTCGAATAGATGTCTTTAAATATTTTATCAGTGGATAATTTGGTTTCCTTTTCTAAAAAGTTTTTTATCTGATCAAAGGTATACAACCCATAACCATAAGCATCTTCGACATCTGAGAAGGTATACGAAATATCATCTGCAGCTTCTAATAAAAAAACTAATGGATGTCTTACAGTTCCTGTTCCTGTTGCTTCTTTAATTGCAAAAAATTCTGTCTCTTCAGAAAAAAAGTAACCTATCTTTTTTCTAAGTAAGTAGTCTTTGTTAACCTCCGCAGAAGTCGCTGTATATTTTATAACTGAATCAAGAACCGATGCGGTTAGTCTCATTCCATTCGCAGAACTTCCATTATAGTCATAAATTTTAGTTAACAATCGAATTGTTTGTGCGTTCCCTTCAAAATTTAAAAAATCAAATTGTTGTTGTGTTGATAATGAATTCCAACATTCTAATGTACTGCCATTTTTCTTAAACCAGATACGAATAGCTTCTTCACCAAAATGTCCAAACGGCGGATTTCCAATGTCATGAATCAAGGCTGCAGTTTCCATTAAACGATAAGAATCATTAAGCAAATCTACATTTTCTCCAGATTTCTTTAACGCTTTGATAACTTCTGTCAAGATATCTCTGGAGACCATCGCTACTTCCAAGCTATGCGTTAATCTCGTTCGAACAAAATCGTTGCGCTCTAATGGAAAGACTTGTGTTTTATCTTGCAGTCTTCTAAAGGCATCGCTTTTAACAACTCTCCTGTAGTCACTATCAAAAGCTGATATACATGCTGTATTTTCATAATCATAACTTAAAGAAGGGACTCTTTTATTGCTTACTAGTCTTTGCCATTCCATTTTTACTACACCTCATCCTTTAGTATATAAACCGTTATTTATTCTCAGTACAAGTGTATAATAAAATAACTTTACTTTCAACTTATTTATTAAAATAATTTTTACCGAACATTATTAATTGAAATAAAATAATAAACCTATTGAGTTTCATTTCATGAATGCTCAATAGGTTTATCATGTTCAATTTATTTTTAGTTCATAAACTCCCGAACCTCTTCCCCAATCCTTTCAGACTGCGTATGGTGCAAGTAGTGGGTGCCTGTTAGTTCGATCACTTTGCCTTTGTCTAAATGTTCCACTTGTTTTTGATGAAGTTCTAGCCAACCGGCTACTTCTGCATCGTCTTTTACAACGAAGAGTAGAACGGGTAGATTTTTTGGAAAGGTTTGTTTATTCGCTAGCTCGAAGCTTGCGTTTAATGCTTTGCCTTCGTTTCGAAGGGTTTGATTCCCTCCATTTTTCATTGTTATCAGACGAATTTGTTCGTTAGTTTTTGCATCGATCGCTTCAATTTTTGATCCTTCTGGATTCAGTTTAGTGATTGTTCTAAGAATTCCCGCCTTTTGGACAAAAGTGATTAGGTTGTCGTTAAAGCCAGGCCATGGTTGATTTGATGTGCTCGTGTCGATTCCAACAAAGGCTTTTAGCTGTTCTGGATACGTGTTAGCGTAGTTTAAGCTGTAAATGCCTGAAATGGAGTGTCCCATCAAAATAAAGGAATCTAGTTTTAATTGTTTGGTGACTTCATGGATTTCTTCCACCATGTTGTCTGAAGTCCGTGGTCGTTTTGTTTGACTGCTTAGGCCGTAACCAAATGGCTCAATCATGATCACTCGATAATCCTTTTTGAGGTTGTTCATTAAAGGTGTAAAGTCAAGCCCAGGACTTGCTGTACCGTAACCTGTTAATAATACGATGGTTTCCTTGCCCTCACCTTTGCCTTCATCTAAAATATTCATTTTCCCATCAAAAACAGAGAGCTTCTTTCCGTAGTTCTCAATCCGCGGAGCTTCGCTTTTTAGGCTTAGGCGATGTGCCGTATAGATTCCAGCCAAGGCTAACACAATGATGCCAATCAAGGTTGCCACAATCATTCCGATAAGATGGAAGAAACGTCGAATTCCAGTTTTTTTAGCTTTTTTAGTTGTTTTCATGTGCGCCCTCTTTTTCTATCATTATTTTTTTGATATTTTCAATCAAATCATCGCTTAAAATAGGTAAGCCAATTCCGTCTAATACATATTTTGATGCGCCAAGCTTCTCCCAGAAGGTTTCTACTGTGTTTGGATAAAGTGAAACGATAAACCATGTGCTGAGTAGCAACACCACGATTTCGCTAATTTGTTTAGGGTATTGAATGTTTAGAGAGCCGTCTTGATTGCCTTCATTAAGGTAAACTTCTACTTGGGGTGCAATGAATTCATTACAGTTCATCATGTACATCATAAAAAATTTAGGATTATTAAATAACGAATAGGTCAATGAAAAGGACGCGCCTACTTCTTCGTTAAATAAGGTTTCTAAAAATAAATGCTGAATTTTTTCTAAACCGTTTAAATCTTGACGATTGGAAATGGCTTCGATGTATTTTTTTTCTGGCAATAAGCGTTTGATAACGCCATCAACAATTGCCTCTTTTGATGCAAAATGGTGATAAATTGCCCCTCTAGATAAGCCATCTAGCTCGTTAACAATGTCTTGAATCGTTGTTTTCTCATAGCCTTTTTCGGTGAATAAGCGTGTCGCTGTATCTAAAATCAATTTGATGGTTTCTTCGGTATTGTATTTTTTTGCCATTTTTCTGTCCCTTTCTAAAAAAACATTCATTCGGTATGTTTTTAGAATACAGGTTTATTTTCTAGTTGTCAACTTATTTCGCCTTAAAAAAAAGAACTCACAATGAGTTCTTTTTATTTCCAATTGCCTGTTAAGATTTCGCCACGATCCGTTGCTGGTTGTGGGCTTGGCGATAGTTTTGATAATTCTTGATAAAATTCTTCGGTCATTTCAAAATTAACGGCTTCTAAACTAACTGCTAACTGCTCCATGTTTCTTGCGCCAATAATCGGTGCTGTGATTCCCTGATGATAGTTTACCCATGCAATCGCTAAAGGTGCGGGATGTACGCCTAATTTTTTGGCAAACTGCGTAAATTCAGCTGCGATTTTAAAGTTTGTTTTTTCTCCATAACGCTGTGCGTAGCGCTGATCTTCCACAAGTCGCCCACGGACAGGTCGCTTGGTTTCACCGTATTTTCCTGTTAGTAAGCCACCACCTAGTGGACTATAGCTAATCACTCCCATTTTTTCAGCTTGAGCCATTGGTAAAAGCTCTACTTCGGCTTGACGCTTCACTAAATTGTACATGGGTTCCATCAATTCAAAGGGGGAATAGCCGTTCTTTGCTTGAATTCCTAGGGCTTTTTCAATTTGCCAAGCTGACCAATTGCTGACTGCGGGATGCAGAATCTTTCCTGCTTTCACAAGTTGATCTAAGGCTTCAAGGGTGGTTTCCATTGGGGTATTGTGATCAAAATCATGAACAAAATAAAAATCAAGATAGTCGGTTCCTAAGCGTAATAGGGTGTCATCAAGGCTTTTGAAGAGATTCTTTTTAGAGAGACCTTTTCCATTAGGATCTTCTGATGTTGGCCAATAGACCTTTGACGTTACCACGTATTTTTGGCGTTCTTTTTTAATAAATTCTCCTAGAAATAATTCTGCTTGACCATTGCCGTAAACATTCGCTGAATCAAAAAAATTAATGCCTTTTTCAACAGCAGCGTGAAACATTTTTTCTGACTCTGCTTTGTCGGCAGTGGAGCCAAAGGACATGGTGCCAAAAGCAAGTTCTGAAACTGTGATACCTGTTTTTCCAACGGTTTTAACGTTCATTTTCATTTCCTCTTTTCTGTTAGTTCATTTACACCTTACACATTTTGTACTAACTTTTTCAGCCTTAGTTTACACCTTGAAGTTCACTCTAGGTCAAGTGAAAGTGCCTTTTTAGAGAGCAAAAAAAACAAGTTAGACTCCCTTCTATTTTAAGAAGGTCTAACTTGTTTTTAAGATTTTTGAACGTTTGCCTTAAAGTTCTGTTTTAATACATTTAGTAAGACTACCACGTGATTTTCTAGTTGATTTTTTGCACCATAGACGAATGTGAGGGTCTCTTTTTGACTTTTATTCGTTAATTCTACTAGTTTTTCCACCGCTTTTGGATTGGTTAGTAGTTCCTTTTGATACACTTGGCTAAAAGCTTCAAATTGATCCAGATGTTGGTGATACCACTTGCGTAATTCTGTTGAGGGGGCAATTTCTTTTGCCCATTCCGTAAGATGAGCTCGTTCTTTCGATACGCCTCTTGGCCAAAGGCGATCCACTAAAATACGTTCGCCATCGGTTTCTTGATAGTCTAGGTAAATTCGTTTCATCGTAATCATTTTGCTCACTCCATATTGCGCTAAGTTTTAATCCTTTTCTTCTTTGGTAAAGGCCACTGTTTTATTTAAAAAGAAGGGGTTGTAAAAGGCTACGCCACTAGAAAGAGGCAACACTGAATCATGTAGCTGGATGTGTAAGACTTCTTTTAAATAGCTACGTCTTGCAACGATTCGTGCCCATAAATCAGGGTAGTCTTGTTTGATTTCATTTCGCAAAGCTTCATCTGCAAGAGCAATGCCATTTTCACACCCAACGCCGCCATAGCCTTTAACCGATGGGATAATGTCGATTTGGAAAAGCATTCCTGATTTCAGTGGGATCGCGGAATCTTTTTTTATTGGAGAAGACATCCACTCTTCGTCTGCTGTTAAGTGTCCTGGATTTAAATGCCAGCCAAAGCGGGACTTAGGTAGAACCTCTTCTATTAGTTGGTAAAGCTCTTGACCTTCCACGCCAATATCAATGGCTTCTAACCAATTGACTACTGCGTTATAGTAAGGCTTCGCCACGCGTTCCAAGTATTCCTGTTGATCACTCGGCAGCTCTGAAACTTGGCTTACTGCGTAACCGCCTCGACTTGCTAAACCACCTTTAAAGCCGGTTGTAATCGACATTTTATCGCCTAACTGGACACGTTTAGGGGATGGGTATAGGTTGGCTTGTTCAAAACGCTCGCCGGTTGCTGCAATTGGAACAACGGTTGGATTTTGACCGTATTTGGTTAAAAAAGTGCCTAATTCCATTTCTGATTTTCCAACTTCGATGGCTTCAATTGTTTCTAACACACAGTCTGAAGCAAGTGACGAACCGAATTCGTAATGGGCAATTTCATTGGCATTGTTTGTTGTTTTGGCACCATAGGCTGCATCAATAAAAAGATCGGAACGGTTTTCAATAGTTCCCTTGGTTACGACTGATTGAATGGCAGAAAGCAGATAGCTTGGGACGTCAAAGAGTGTGCGGTTGTTTTCAGACACTGCTGTAAACATTTTCCAACCAACAACCCCCACATTGCTTGCCTTTGTTAAGCCTGCTTGTTCAAAGAGAGTTTCCAATTTTACTTCGCCATCCATCGGTTGATCCGGTAATGAGAAGAAGGGACAGTGAATCAAATCGGCTCTAATTCTAGCATGTTGGGCCATTTTTGTATTTTCGTTTCCTAGCATTAAAACCGCTTCGCCAGTTTCATGTAAAATTAAAACGCCTTCCTCAAAACGCGTCACAAAACCCGTTAAATAAGAAAAATTCCCGCCATGTTCAAGATCACCGTAAATGACCAATGAATCTAAATTTTCTTGCTTCATGAGCGTTAAAAGCTTGTCCTTGCGTTCTTTAATGGTTTCATCCGTTAGCGGAATCGTGATGCCGCTGTTATCTGTCATTGGATAGGCCACTTCGGTTAGATTGATTGTATTTAACATGATATCCCCCCACTTTTCTATCAGTTTTTCTGATAAACTTGTTATTCTTATCATAACCTTTGGCTTACGGATAAGCAAATGAAAGTCAAAAAAGCACTCCCTATTGGTTGCTGGTGAGTGCTTTCATTGATTCGATTTTCTTATTCACTTCGCAAAATCTTTTCTAGTTTTTTGCCTTTAGCCAATTCATCAATCAGCTTGTCTAAATAGCGAATCTTTTGCATCAAAGGATCTTCGATTTCTTCTACTCGAATGCCACAGACAACGCCTTTGATTAAATCCGTATGTGGGTTCATTTTCGGTGCTTCGTCAAAAAATGTTTTAAAATCAACTTCTTTTTGGATTTGCTTTTCTAAAGTGGTTTCATCATACCCCGTTAGCCAGAAAATCAGGGTGTCCACTTCTTCTTTGGTACGATTTTTACGTTCTGCTTTTTTTACATATAACGGATACACACTTGCAAAGCTCGTAGTGAAAATGCGGTGCTCAGACAATTCCAACGCCCCCTTTTCTTCTTATTATAGCAAGAACGTGGTGTTTATTATACTGAATGGCTTTATTTTTTTACCAAGGCTGACTTGTTGGTCCTACTGTAAATTCACTTACATTTACATCTGCTGGTTGATCAATGGCATATGCGACAATACTTGCCACCCGATCTGGACTGATTCCATGTTGCTGGTACAATGCTGTCATACCCTTTGCTGTCTCTTTATCTGTAATTGTGTCTAATAATTCTGTATGAATGGCTGCTGGGTAAATCGTTGCTGTTCGAATATTCGTTCCTTCTTGAGCGGACTCTATTCGTAAAACTTCCATTAAGTCTCGCACTGCCCACTTCGTTGCTCCGTAAACAGCACTGCCAGGATAGGCCTTCAAGCCTGCTACCGAAGATGTTGCAATAACATGTCCTGATTTTTGTTCAATGAATAACGGCAATACTGCGGCAATTCCGTTTAAGACACCTTTAATATTGATGTCAATCATTTCGTTCCATTCTTTGACCTTAAGAGCAGATAGCGGTGAGCTTGGCATAATGCCTGCATTTAGAAAAATCACATCGATTTTTCCATAGGTTTTTTTAGCAAAGGCTACTAAATTCTGATTGTCTTCCTCTTTTGTAACATCTGTGACGAAATAAACAGCTTCACCTGAATCGGCTTTAATTTCGTCTACAAGTTTTATCAGGTTCCTTTCTCTGCGGGCAGCTAAGACAAGTTTTGCGCCCTTTTTAGCTAGCAACTTAGCGGTTGCTTCTCCGATACCAGATGAAGCTCCTGTGATAATGACGACTTTTCCTTTTGTGGTCATTGTGTTTTTCTCCTTTAAATTCTTATTTTCTGCACTTCATAAATAAACTTTCAAAAAATATTAGCGATTTATTTCACGCATTATTTTGGCTGGACTTCCTGCTACGATGACATTTGCTGGTACATCTTTCGTCACCGTAGAATCTGCTGCAATAATGGCATTTTCACCCACTGTAATACCCGGTAAAATAGTAACGTTCGCTCCAATCCAAGCGTTCTTTTTGATCCGAATAGGTGCTACGCTAAGTCCACGGCGTTTTTTTGGGTCCGTTAAGTGATTGACTGTGATTAAGCGCGCGCATGGACCAATCAATACTTGATCCTCAATTGTAATGCCGCCTAAATCGACAAAGGTCACATTTTGATTGATGAAAATATCCTTGCTAAAGGTGATGTGTTTGCCAAAATCACTGTAAAAGGGTTGCGAAATGTTAACTGAAGCATCAACTTCCTTACCAGTGATTTTTTTTAAATAGTTCTGTATTTCTTGTGGGGTATGATAGTGGCTATTTAATTCCATCACTAAGCGCTCATTGTCTGCTTTTACAGTGTGAATTTCTTTATAGAGTGTCGTTTCTGGTAGTATTTCTTTGCCAATTAGTTTTTCTTGTAGTGTAGGTTTAAGCATACTTTCCCTCCTAAACATAAATTATTTTACTACTTTATTGTAATGGGTTACGTTATACTTAACTAATACTTATATACAATAGTTAGCTATTGTTTTTAACTATAGGAGGTGTTTTAAATGGAATTGCGTGTTTTAAACTATTTTTTAACCGTAGCTAGGGAAAAAACAATTAGTCAAGCAGCACAAGTCCTCCATCTTTCTCAACCTACTCTTTCAAAACAATTGAAGGAATTGGAGGAAGAACTGGGTGTGACGTTATTTGAACGTGGCAATCGATTCATTACGTTAACGGAGGATGGTGTTTATTTGGTCAACAAGGGGAAAGAAATTCTTTCTTTAGTTGATTCAACCACTGCTAATTTAATTAAAAAGGATCGTATTAGTGGGAAAATAACCATTGGTGGAGGTGAAACGCTGGCCTTTCAGTTGATTGGGAAAGTTCTTTATCACTTAAGGGAAGAACACCCTGATATTCAATTGGAACTTTATAGTGGGAATGCGGATGATGTGTTGGAAAAAATTGACAAAGGTGTGCTGGATTTTGGATTGGTGATTGATCCTGTTGAAAAACAGAAGTATGATTTTATTCAGTTGCCTTTGGTGGATCGTTGGGGGTTAATGGTTCATTCAGCTAGTCCTTTGTTTTCTAAACAAACGATTTCTCCTAAAGATATTGAAACGGTTCCTTTATTGGTTTCTAATCAATCTTTTGTGGATACTCAATTAGCTGAGTGGTTAGGGGGAAATTTGGATCATTTAAATGTAGTGGGCACCTATAATTTGCTCTATAATGCTTCTTTATTAGTAAAAGAAGATGTGGCTAGTGTACTTTGTATTGATGGCATTATCAACACCGCTGGTACGAATTTAACCTTCATTCCATTAATGCCAGAGTTGACTGCCTCCATCAGTATTGTTTGGAAAAAGGATTCATTTTTTTCAAGATCTGCTACTGCTTTTTTACAGTGTATTCAGTCGATTTAACTCCCTTACTTACAAAAAAGGCTTTTCTCTAAAAACAAAACCATGAATGAGTTTATTTTTAGGAAAAGCCTTTTTGCTTATTTAGTTGAGGGTTTTTTCAGCTTAACGATAATAGACTTCATCCAGAAACAGTCCATGAGAAGGAGCTGTCTCACCTGCATGTTGTCTAATTCTATTTTTAAATATCTCTTCAATTGCACTTACTTCCAGCGTACCTGCTCCAATTTCTAAAAGGGTGCCCATGATAATTCGAACCATATTGTACAAGAAGCCATCCCCTACAAAAGTGAAATGGAGTAAGCTGCCTTCTCTTTGAATAGAAAGCTCGTCAATGGTTCTAACCGTTGATTTTTTCATTTTTTTAAGAGATGAAAAACCAAGAAAATCATGGCTTCCTACTAATAGGCTACAAGCTTGATTCATTTTATCAATGTCTAACGGTTGAGGATAGTGTAAGCTATAGTAACGTTCAAAGGCAGAAGGAATGGCATCATTCCAAACATAGTAGCTGTACTTTTTACCTGTCGTGTTATAACGCGCATGAAAGCGCTCAGGAACGTCTTCTACTTTTTTTATGATAATGTCTTGTGGTAAGTAACGGTTCATAAAATCAAGCATTTTTTCTCGCTCCATGGTTGTCTCCGTTTTAAAATTTGCCACCTGTCCCCTTGCGTGGGCGCCAGCATCGGTTCGTCCTGAACCGATAATTTCAATTTTTTCTCCTGTGAGTTGGGTTAAAACACCTTCGATTTTCCCTTGAATGGTGTTATCAGAATCTCCCAGCCTTTGCCAGCCTAAATAGCGTTTTCCATCGTACTCAATTGTTAGTTTGATATTTCTCATCGTTTTAGTTTGCTCCTCTGATTGCTTAGATTATTTCTTGTGGATGTATTTATTTGTTTATTGTAGCAGTAATGAGGGGAATTCACAATTGGGTGGTTTTTGTTCAGTTACATTCTAATTTTTAAGTATCCATTATTGAGTTCGTCTAAACGGTTTAACAAACTATCCCCTATTTCATCGTAAGAGACAATATGAGTCAGTATCTCTTGTACTTCTGCTAGACCAATTTTTTTACTCTAGGCTAGGTTACAATCAATCTCTAAAAGAAGTATTAACCGTTTTGTTGCAATCCTTAGTCTTCTCTCCTCAATAAAGTAATGCGTTTCACCTCGCAACTAATTTCTTTACCATGTGATAGTTGATTAGGTTTTCACCATTTCGATGATTGTCTTGTTTTCTCATCACTTCTAAACCCATTTTCGTAAAAAATGGAACTGCTGTTATTGAAGCATCTGTATAGATAGACGCCGCTTTTTCTAACACTGCATACTTCTCTAATTCATTGAAAACGAAGCGACCTACACCTTGATGGATCATAGTATAAGAAATATAGAATAAATCAAGATACCCTTCGCTTGTTATATTGCCAAATCCCACTAAAGTTTCGTCTTTAATAGCCACTAAACAATAGCTAGTTGTTAACTTCTCATGCCACGAATCAAGGTCAGGCTTTTTTTGAAGCCACTCATTTAATTCAGCTTGACTGTAATCCTTACTATTTACCCTTTGAATGGTGCTGTTAAATAGCGTTACGATAGCTGGTAAATACTTGCGATTGTATCTAACTAAACGAATCTCCATTTCATTCATTATGATCTTTTTCATGTTTATGCACCTTTCACTATCCGATTTTTTGCTAATGTTCTTTCGCCATATCTCTGACAATCAATTGGGAGGAGTTGTTTAAAAATCAATCGCATATAAAACCGAATCATCCAGTTTAGTGAAGCCCGTGGATTGATAAAATTTTTCAGCTGGCATATCTCGATCCGTGTCTAAAATAATCGTATGAACTTCGTCAGCCACTAGCTCATTCTTGATTTTATTCATAAATAATTTTCCGTAACCTCTACCTTGAAAAGCTGGATCTATACAGAATGTGTCGAGGTGGTACTGATTTCCTTTATACCACGATCTTGTAAAACCTAATGCGATTCCTATCATCATTTGATCTTTTTCTAAAATAAAGGATTTTTCCGTGTTCATCTGGGTTAAACGTTGAAAATGCGCTACGATATCCTCTACTTTATTTTTTTCATTCCAAGGTTCTTGGCTAAATGTTTTGACGTAAAGTTCAGCTGCAATTGTCCTATCTTTATTGGTTAATTTTCTGATGTTCATTGTTTCCTCCAAATAAGTTCTTTTTTTAAATTATACCGACTATTTTTAAATAGTACAAATGTAGCTTTTTGGAGATAGATGATGGTTGATTTCTTTTTTCAATAACAAAGAATCTAAGAAATTCTAGACGTTTGGAGAAGCAGTATAGTATGGTTTTTTAATAAAAACGCCATCAGGAATAGTAAGCTATTCTACCTTTTAAAGTCAAAAAAACTCGCCTAAAGCGAGTATTCTTAATCCATTTAAACGATTTTCCCTGGATTTCCAACTACTGTACAATTACTAGGTACATCCTTTGTCACTACTGCGTTAGCTCCTATTTTAACATTATCCCCTATCGTTACCGCTAAGATAACTGCCCCTGCTCCAATAGAACAATTATCTCCAATTTCAGCAGCTTTTTTATTAGGTCCATCTTGTGCAATTGTTACATTTTGAAATAGTTCACAATCTCGGCCTATTTTAGCATAATGAGAAATTACAATTCCATTCAGTCCGTGCCTAAGAATTGGGGGAGATTTAAATTGAGCTCCACCACCTATTGCAGTTCCCATCGTGGCATTGTTAAAAGCATCGGCTTTTTTTATCTTATAAAACCAAAGGAAACACTGTAAAATTAACTGCTACAGATACCTCCATGGAAATTGGAACCCTTCAATATTTAATTGCCAAAGAAGATTCTAATGGACAAATTTGTATCTACGCTAAGAAAATAGACGCTGATACTGAAAAGCGCTAGCCAATGCCAATTAAAATCTTTATCAGCATTAGTCAATGCTAAAGTCTGTTCATCATTACCAAAATCTCTAACAGTTTGACTTTTTGATTCTCTCTTACGACTTGCAGTAAAATAACCAAAGAAGCCTTCTTCTATACGTACTTGAGTTTGTCGTCTTAGCTTCTCGATTGTTCCTGTCGTAATAACAATCATGTTGTAGCCCGAATCTGCTGCCTTATTCATTAATGCAATAAAATTGCCAGTTTTTCCAGATTGAACATCACCAATAACTAGACCCTTTTTCGAAAAATCACCTTGAAAGTTAGGATCACCAATATTATTCATGATCGTATCCATAGAGTTACTAATAGTCGTCACAACATTTGATGAATATCCTGCAACATTTTGAAGATACTTCTCATACGCATCAAACCTCTTGCTTCCACGATCTGCACGAGTCTCCGTAAACCATTTTGGACTTGGTTCAGATAATATCATTGCTGGTTCTAAACTAGTAGGTACAATAGCTAAAATTCTGTCAACCATCTCCTTGAATGTTTCTTCATTCATTTCAAAAATTTGTTTGAATAATTTTAGATGAGCTTCAATATCTTCTGGAGTTTGTTTTTTTTCACTCTCAACAGCATTCTTAGCGGTATTAAAATGTTTTTCTACTAATTCATAATCAATCATTTAATTCACTCTCAATTCTAGCCAATAAGGCTGTTTTTTTTGAATAAACTTCTGAATATTTCAGACTATTTAATAATAATTTTTTACTTTCCTTACTTGTTTGGTTATTAATTAACAACATTATTTCTTCATAGACCTTATCATCTGACTCATTTTGTTTCTCAATTTCTCGGTCAGATGCCATATCATACTGAATACTTTCTATTGGTAAATGTTCTTCTATCTGTTTCAATAACGCCAAAAATAATCTATTATCTGAATCTTGTAAATTATCTTGGAGTTGTTTTATTAAAGGGTTTTCAATATTTAAATGATAGCTAACTTTACTTTCTTTCTCGATACGATTAAAAACATATTGAAGATTATCTTTATTTCGTTTTATTCCACGATGTTTATATACCTTTTCAGATTCTCCAATACTTTTTGTAATTATATTTCTAAGTTGAGTTCGAAGGCTCCTTGGAATGATTAATTGCGACTTCTTCACATCTATTTCCCAAAGATCATCTATTGTATTAGGAATATCAATCTGAATTTTAGCTAAATTGGCTAATTCATTTGGACGAACAAGTTTAAACCATTTTCCCCAAGCGATTAATCTGCGATTTCTATAAATATATAATCCTGGGCTCAACTGGTTATGCTCATATTTTTTCAACATATGTCTTTCTTTTTGTGTCAATCGCTTTTGATAAGGAATGATATAGGGTTTAACATCAATTTTCACGTTACGAATGCTCTCCAAGATCACATCTGGTGATTTGGGCTGTGTTGCTTTATTGTCAGTAAAAAAAGGATCAACAAAATCAATTTCTCTATCGTTAAAGGTAATTATTAATTTTTTTTCTTGTAAATAACGGTGAAATACTAGTGATAAATGATCTTCAGTTCTCTCTAATACTTCATCAAAATTAGCCATGAAATTAGCATGTTGCTCTAATTTATCAAATTTTTCCCAAATAACAATCGTACCAGATTTTAGTTTTGTTAATTCATCAAATTTAATTGTATTTTCAATTTCCTTATCATCTAAAACTTGAACAGTCCAAGCCATATTACTTTTAACTACATCTAAATCCCATATAGCACCAGAAACTTCATCTTCCTTAATTGAAATCACAGTCAATTTTCTACACTGGCTAAATGTGGCCATTTTCAGACCAAGCCCAAAACGACCAAGGTCTCCTTTAGCACGTACATCTGATACAGATTTAGATCCGTATCTCATTGCTTGTAATAACTCTTTTTTTGACATACCATACCCATCGTCAAGAATAAGCACATATTTTTGTTGGTTATCAAAAAAAACATCTACTTTTTCAGCAAGTGCCGAAACTGAATTATCAATTATATCAGCTATGGCCGTTTCAAATGTATAACCAACAGACCGTTGACTTTCTATAAGATTAGAAGCATCAGGAATTAATTCATAATAGCTACTCATAAAGATAAACCCTTTCAATTTTTCATAATTTTTTTGTATCAGCAAAAATCTATTCGCCATTTTTATATTTAACAAATTTCATTAATAAGTACCTTATATCTTCATTTCTAATTATAACTCTAGGGTTAAACTTACATCATTATATGCTATACACCATAACTGTAAAACCAACTAGAGTTTTCATATCTCTTTGCATATTAACTTCTCTTTCACGACTCTCTCATAAGCAAAATTCACACATATCAATTATATTGTACCATAGTAGATTCAAACTTAAACATAAATATTCAAACCTTATATAGTATCTATTCTAGAATATAATAAACAATCGATTCATTAGATAAAAAAAGTATACCATACATGATTATTTCAGAAATGATATGTAAAAAGAAAGTACTCAATGAACAATACGAACAACAACAAAAATAATAGCTGAACTATTATTAGAACTTAAAAGTAAAATTGAACTCTTTCCTCCATAAAAATCCTTACATTTCAAAATCTGAAATTGCCATTGGAAAAGAAAAAATACTAGGTAAACAAAAATCATCTAGTATCCCCTATGATATTCTTTCAAAAAAATTTCCTATACCTTGAATAAATCTCCTACGAATGAACAACGATAAAAAATTTCAGTTGAAAAAAAACTGTTGAGACTATTGGCAATATCAAATTAAGTAATAGAAAGTCAAAGAAAGAAAACGAGGCTGCTATGAATTATCATCCAGAAGACGATAATCTCCTTATGCGCAATGGCAGTTAATAACTTAGAGAATATTATGTACCCTGTTGGCCATAAAGATTCCAAGATGACTCGACAAGTATATAACTACTTCTATCCCGAACGTAAGGAGCGTAGTGCTGACTAATTTGCTCATTTTATTGAAAAGGAAAAATATCTTTTCTGAAAGAAATTGTAGTTAGTTTTGTAGTTAGTTTGCTTTTTAAAAAAAAGAAGCACCAGAAGCATTGATAAATCAACGTTTCTAGCGCTAAAAAATATTTTATCCTACACTGCCTTCCATCTCATACTGAATCAATCGATTCAACTCCACCGCATATTCCATCGGCAGTTCCTTCGTAAACGGCTCCACAAAGCCCATAATAATCATTTCAGTCGCTTCTTGTTCACTCAACCCACGACTCATTAAATAATAAAGCTGCTCCTCAGAAATCTTCGAAACCTTCGCTTCATGCTCTAAAGAAACGTTGCTATTACGAATTTCATTAAATGGAATGGTATCTGATTTCGATTTGTCATCCATAATAATCGTATCGCACTCGATATGTGAAATCGAGCCTTCACTCTTACGGCCAAAGGTTACTTGTCCGCGATAGTTTACTTCCCCGCCATCTTTAGCAATCGATTTTGAGACGATTGAGCTTGAGGTGTTTGGTGCGTTATGAATCATTTTTGCACCAGTATCTTGGTTTTGACCTTCCCCTGCAAAGGCAATTGACAACATCGTGCCACGTGCGCCACGGCCATCTAGGAAGATACTTGGGTATTTCATCGTTGTTTTCGCGCCTAAGTTTCCGTCAATCCATTCCATTGTTGCGCCTTCTAAGGCTTTGGCTCTCTTCGTTACAAGATTGTAAACATTGTCTGACCAGTTTTGGATTGTGGTGTAACGACAATAGGCATCTTTGCGAACAAAAATTTCTACGATGGCAGCGTGTAAGCTGTTGGTTGTATAGCTTGGTGCGGTACAGCCTTCTACATAATGCACGCTTGCTTCTTCATCCACGATAATTAAGGTACGTTCAAATTGTCCCATGTTTTCTTGGTTGATTCGGAAATAGGTTTGTAAAGGAACATCACATTTAACGCCTTTTGGTACATAGATAAAGGTTCCACCTGACCACACCGCTGAGTTTAATGCGGCTAGCTTATTATCTGTTGGTGGTACAAGCTTAGCAAAGTACTCTTTAAACAATTCTGGGTACTCTTTTAAGGCTGAATCTGTGTCGGTAAAGACAATCCCTAATTTTTCAAATTCTTCCTTCATGTTATGGTACACCACTTCTGATTCGTACTGAGCGGATGCGCCGGCTAAATATTTCTGCTCTGCTTCTGGAATTCCGATTTTTTCAAAGGTTTCTTTGATTTTTTCAGGTACGTCGTCCCAGTCACGGGCGGCTTTATCACTTGAACGGCTGAAATAAGTGATAGCATCGAAATCGATATCGGATAAATCCGGTCCCCATGTTTGCATGTGCATTTTATTGAAGGTTTCTAAGGCTTTTAAACGGAAATCTAGCATCCATTCAGGTTCATCTTTAACTCTTGAAATCTCGCGAACAACGTCTTCGCTTAAACCGGTTCCGGTAGTAAAGACCGATGTGACCTCATCATGAAAACCAAATTGGTAATCTTCTAATTCTGGTACTCCACTCATGTTGGATTCACTCCTTTTGTTTTGTTTTTAAGGTTCATCAGTCACAATGTAAATGACTGTTTAGTTCAGTTTGATTGCCTTCGGTTAGTGCTTTTTCTAAGGCCTTCCAGCCAAGGGTTGCGCATTTAATTCTCGCTGGAAATTTTGCCACGCCGCTTAGCATTTGGGCGTCTCCTAGTGCGTCTGGATTGGTCAGCTCTTCGCCTAGTACTAATTTTGAAAAATCGTCTACTAGCGCTAAGGCTTCTTCACGGGTTTTGCCAATCACAGCATCTGTCATCATACTCGCGCTTGCCGTACTAATCGAGCAGCCGCTTCCTGAAAAACGAATGTCCTTGACTATATCCTGCTCAACTACAAGCTGAATTTGAATCACGTCCCCACAAGTAGGGTTGTTTAATTCTATCTGATTGGTTGAGGCATCTAAGATTCCGTGATGATGTGGATGACTTGAATGATCCAAAATCACTTGACGGTATAAGTTGTCTAATCTAGAAAGGGCCATTGGTGAAAAACTCCTTTGTCGCTAAAAGGGCTTTGATAAATGTATCGGCGTCGCTTTTAGTGTTGTAAAAATAAAAACTTGCTCTTGCTGTCGAATTGACTTCTAAATAATTCATTAACGGTTGCGCGCAATGGTGCCCCGCTCTTACCGCTACGCCTTCCATATCCATCGCCGTTGCCAAATCATGAGGATGAACGCCTTCAAGATTAAAGGTAATCACACCTGTTCGCTTCGCTGGATCAGTTGGGCCATAAATCGTAATTCCTGGAATTTCTTGAAGCTTTGGCACTACATAGGCCACTAATTCTTGTTCATAGTGATGAATGTCTTCCATGCCTACTTCTGTTAGATAATCAATCGCTGCACCTAGGCCAATTGCTCCTGCTATATTCGGCGTGCCTGCTTCGAATTTCCAAGGCAACTCTTTCCATGTACTGTCTTCAAGGTACACAAAATCAATCATTTCCCCACCAAATTCAATCGGCTCCATTTTTTCTAGTAGGCTGCGTTTGCCATATAAGACACCGATGCCGGTTGGCGCTAGCATTTTATGGCCACTAAAGGCGTAGAAATCAACATCTAACTGTTGCACATCGACTGCCATATGTGGGACTGATTGCGCGCCATCAACAACCATCACCGCTCCTACTTGATGAGCGATTTCAGTTAATTCTGCAATCGGATTGACTACTCCTAACACGTTAGAAACGTGGGTGATCGCTACGATTTTGGTTTTTGCGGTAATCAGTTTTTTAGCACTGGCTAGATCCAATTCACCAGTTGGTGTTAACTCAATATATCTAAGAGTTGCTTTTTGTTTTTTAGCTAGCTGCTGCCACGGGATGATATTCGAATGATGTTCCATATAGGAAATCACAATTTCATCACCTTCGTTGACATTCGCTTCCCCAAAACTTTTAGCGACCCAATTTAAGCTGGTTGTTGTTCCTCTTGTAAACAGAACTTCTGCCGTTTCTTTAGCGTTAATAAAGGTTTTGACCTTTTGACGGGCTAGTTCGTACTTGGCAGTTGCTCGTTCTGCTAACGTATGAACCCCTCGATGTACATTGGCATTGTCTCTTTGGTAATACGTCTTCAACGCGTCTAAAACCTGCTGTGGCTTTTGGCTCGTTGCGGCATTATCAAGGTAAACCAGTGGTTCGTCATTGATTTCTTGAAAAAGGATTGGAAAATCTTTTTTTAAGGCCTTGGCATCAATCATATGCTTAGCTTCCTTTCAATAACGTCTACTAGTTCCTCTCGCACAGATTTTACTGGAATTGCTGCAATAACAGAACCTAGGAAGCCACGAATGACTAGGCGTTCAGCATCTACCTTTTTAAGTCCACGACTCATTAAATAATACATTTCTTCTGGATCAACACGACCAACGCTGGCTGCATGTCCAGCAGTGACATCATTTTCATCGATTAAAAGAATCGGGTTCGCATCGCCACGAGCCTTGTCAGATAACATCAAAACACGACTTTCTTGTTGAGCATCTGCTCCTTTTGCGCCTTTGATAATATGACCGATACCATTAAAGGTTAACGTCGATTTGTCACGAATCACACCATGCTGCAGAATATGGCCAATAGAATGACGTCCGTAGTTGGTCACACGTGTATCGATTCCTTGAATTTGTTTGCCCATGCTGATTGCCACGATTTTCACTTCACTGTGACTGCCTTCGCCAATCAAATCTGAATCAAAATCAGCAACCATATCGCCATTGTTCATAATGCCTAGTGCCCAATCGATTGTTGCATCTTTCAATAGATGACCACGTCGGTTAAAGTAGGTTGTTGTTGCTTCCCCTAGTTGATCTACAGCTGAGAATTTCACCTTTGATCCTGGTTTAGCTACCACTTCTACAATGATATTGGCTAGGTTTTTTTCAGTTCCAATTGTTTCGTATTTTTCTACATAGCTAAATTGACTGTTTACGTCAGCTAAAATCAATACGTGCTTCACAAAGTTTTCTTTGACTTCACTATTTTGGATAAATAAGGCTTCAAGTGGCTCTTCAATCACCACGTTTTTCGGTACGTATAGGAAAATCCCACTGTTCATAAAGGCTGCATGAAACGCCGTTAATTTGTCTTCATCTGCTTTAACAGCGTATTGCATATACGCTTCTTTCACTAAATCAGGGTGTTCTTCTAGTGCTGTGAAAATATCAGTAAAAATAACCCCTTTTTCAATTAATTCCATTGGCAACTGCTCAAAAGCTGTTTGACGGCCAATTTGAATTAGTTTAGGTCCATCATTTTTGTCATCAATAAATTCATTCGCTAACATCACTGCTTCTGTTTCAGCAGCAATGGTTGGGTCTTCCAGTAACGGCCAACGATTGATTTTTACTCTTTCAAAAAATGGCAATTCTAGCCCATCTATTTTATCTAACATACTTAAACGTAAATCCAACATCCATTCAGGCTCAGCGTGACTTAATGAAAAATCACGGATGGCGTCAAGATGGGTTTTAAAAGTTTTCTCTGTCATCTTGAATCCTCCTTAGTCTTCGTCTAATACGATGTCAATTCCTAGCTCATCGCGAATTCCTTTGTATCCTTCTGCTTCTAAACGTTTCGCAAGCTCTGCGCCACCGGTTTTAACCACAATTCCGTTCATCATAACGTGTACTACGTCTGGTGTGATGTAGTTTAACAGGCGTTGGTAATGGGTAATAATCAATGAACCAAAGTTGTCGCCACGCATTGCATTCACGCCTTTTGATACCACTTTAAGCGCATCGATATCTAAGCCTGAATCAATTTCATCTAAAATTGCAAAGGTTGGTTCGATCATCATTAATTGTAAAATTTCATTGCGCTTTTTCTCTCCGCCTGAAAAGCCTTCGTTTAAATAACGTTCAGCCATTTCTTCTGGCATATCTAAAATCGCCATTTTGCTGTCTAATTTTTTGATAAAGTCCATCACTGAAATTTTATTGTCTTCCTCACGTCGTGCGTTGATTGCAGCACGCATAAATTCAGCATTTGTGATTCCAGCGATTTCACTTGGGTATTGCATCGCTAAGAAAAGACCCGCGCGAGCACGTTCGTCTACTTCCATTTCTAAGACATTTTCGCCGTCTAATAGAATTTCGCCTTCTGTTACTTCATAGCTAGGGTGACCCATAATGGCTGCAGATAAAGTTGATTTACCTGTTCCATTTGGTCCCATGATGGCATGGATTTCCCCAGTTTTCATTGTTAAATTAACACCTTTTAAAATTTCTTTGTCTTCAATTGACACATGTAGATTTTTAATTTCTAAAACTGCCATTTTTGTATCCCCTTTGCTATCTATTTCTACACAAACTATCTGTGTGAGTGTCTTCTTTGACCTTCCTCTATTTTAGCCCAATTGAGAACCTTTCGCAATCAAATACACTAAAAAAGTCTTGAAAAACAAGCGAATATCCTATCAATTTAGAATTTTTATCAAGTAAGTGCTGTTATCATTAGATTCTCATGCTTACTATTAATTAGCAATTCTTTTTGAAATAGTGTAAAATACTATCTTATAGAAAGTGGGGATTATGAAATGAAGCCAATTATTGGAATAGCAGGAAATTTATTAACAAAACATGCGGATGTCTTTCATGATAATCTTGTGACTTATACGCCTCAAGGTTTTGTTGACGGCGTTCAACAGGCAAATGGTTTGCCATTGGTTTTCCCAATTGGAAACCCAGCAGACGCCAAAGCCTATATTAACCAAATCGATGGACTCTTATTAGCTGGTGGGCAAGACGTCGCTCCTTCCTTTTACGGAGCAGAACCTAGCCTTAAACTACAGGAAACTGAACCTCGTCGTGATTTCTTTGAAAAAGCCTTGATTGAAGAATCCTTAAAACAAAAAAAACCTATTTTTGCGGTTTGCCGAGGCATTCAAATTTTAAACAGTGTGCAAGGTGGAACACTTTATCAAGACTTATCAGAATACCCTCAATGGAGCGTCCAGCATTTACAACCCAGTATTCCGACTGTTGGCAGTCATTCCGTTAGTATCGATTCTAAAAGTCATTTAGCTTCATTGCTAGGAACTTCTGTGTTGGTCAATTCTTACCATCACCAAGCAATCAAAGAGTTGGCTACTGATTTTGTCGCAACTGCATGGAGCACGGATGGTTTGGTGGAAGCTTATGAAGCAAAAGATCCTACGCAAAGTATTGTGGCTGTCCAATGGCACCCTGAATTGATGCAGGCAACCGATGAGAAAATGCAAGGGTTGTTTAATGATTTTATTGAACGAGCACGTCGTTAAAAAGCAACCTCACTAGTATAGTTTTTCTATGCTAGTTTTTTTTATTTAAACAGTCAACTTATCCACGTTACGATTTTTAATGGCTCCTAAAGCGATTCAATCGTTCTGCTCTCTTTATTAGGTCCTTAATTTTTTTATTGTGCCCCTTTTTCTTTTCATTTTCAAAAATACTTATTTTTTCTGCTATAATAAACTAAATTCTAACTCTAAGGAGCTGACACAATAATGAAAAGACTCCCCTCTAAAAAAGGACCCATTGACGCGATTATTACGTTTCTCAAACAGGTTCCGTCTTATGAAAAATCTGTTCAAAAGCATTCGATTAAAAAAGATACTTGTCTGTTAAAACAAGACAGTCAAAAGCAAACTGTTTTCGTTGTACTGGATGGTTATTTAGCAGTTGAAGTACATAAGCAAGACGAAAACACTCAAATTACGACCTTCGTAACACCTTTTGATTTTGTAGGAATTCGCTCCTTTGCACAATCTGTACACTATGATGAGCAAAAAAAAATAAAAATAAGCGCTTTGACAAACGCTGAAATTCTAGTGATTGATAAAGAATTTCTACTAACAGCGTTATCCATGCACCCCACATTAACTGATTTATTATTAGGAATTGTTGCTGAAATCTTCCAAAGACACTACGCGATTATGGATATTGTTGCAAAAAAACCAACAGAGCGGTTAAAAAATGCATTGCTTTTTTTAGGAAGAGAGATGGGGACCTATCAGGATGAGGAAATTATTTTGCCGGATTTCCTTTCTCAAGCGTTATTAGCGAAATTTTGTAGAACATCCCAAGCCAATGTTTCTAAAGAGTTTAAAATTTTATTGGAAGAACAGTTTATTAAAAATAGTAAAAAACCAATTATTTTAAAAAATACCCCTTAATTTGTGACAAATGTGAACCCTTAGAGTTTCAAGGGGAAGTATCCAATTTTTTATTATATCTGTACTAAAAGTAAAAGCCATTTATGTTTTTAACATAAATGGCTTTTTTTTTTCACTTTATAGTATGGATAAGCGTATGACTACACTCATACAGTCAAACGGAAAGGAGTAAAAAAATGAAATTTGACCATCAACGAGCAATTTACCTACAAATTGTAGATTGGGTAAAAATAAAAATTGTTACAAAGCAATGGGCAACAAGTAAACAGGTTCCTTCAGTAAGAGTCCTATCCCTTGAGTTAGGTGTGACTCCTAATACTGTGCAACGAGCTTACAGTGTCTTAGAAGAGGAGGAATTGTTAATGAGTAAACGTGGCAAAGGAAATTTTGTTACAAGTGATTTTAGTTTGCTTGAGGGTGTAAAAAAACAATTAGCAACTCACCATGTCTCACATTTCTTTCAAGAGATGAAATCCTTAGATTATTCCAATAACCAAATTCATGAGGAATTAACCCTTTTTCTTCATGAAAAAGAAAGAAAGGAAGGAAACACATGACTAAAGAAAAAGAGTTACTATCTGTCGAACATGTACAAAAAAAAGTAGGAAACCGTACTGTACTAAAAGACGTTAGTTTTAAATTAAACAAAGGTAAATTAGCCCTCTTGATTGGTTCAAATGGTGCAGGTAAAACAACCTTACTAAATGCGTTAAGCGGTCAAAGGGACATATTACAAGGATCTATTCACTTTGAAAATCACTTGCCCACAGACAGGTCTATAAAAACAACTGCATTATTAAGAACCAAAACATCTTATTTAGCTTCAGACTTAACCTTTCCACCTCATTGGCATCTTAGCGAAATTTGTCACTATGGCGGTGCCCTTTTCCCTGATTTTGATGCTACTTCTTTCAAAAGATTCATTTTAACTTTTCGATTAGAAAAAAATGAAACGTATCAAAATTTGTCTTTAGGAGAACAAATGAAAGTAAAATTAAGTTTTATTTTAGCTAGAGAGGTACCTTTATATCTGCTAGATGAACCTTTTGCCAATTTAGACTTAGAAACAAGAGTCGATTTGGTTCGTTTGATTCTTTCAGAAACCTCGCCAGACGCCAGCTTCATTATTGCAACGCATTTAATCGGTGAATTTGAACAAATCTGTGATGAAGCCTTAATTCTCAAAGACGGAGTCATAAAAGAACATCTTGAAATAGAGTCCATTAGAGAACAATCTCAACAATCTTTGATTGAATTTTATCAAAAGGAGTGGAGAAAATGAAAGCAAGTTTTTTGTTCTATTATCAGTTATTAAAGCAAAAATGGCTTACCATTTTACTTGTCCAAATAAGCTTAAATTTGGTGAGTTTCAGCTTATTATTATCAAAAAATGGAAATAGAGGCTTAGAACATGGTTTGGTCCTCCCTATTTTATTTACCTTAGGCAGTCTGCTCTCTTGTGTGGTGCAGGTGATGAAACTCGATACAAATGCTAAAACAAAAACATTGGTTTCATTCACTCCTTTAAGCGAATTTAGAAAAACAATTACCAAATTTCTGATTATCTATATGTGGATTGTCTTATTCGTTTGCATCCAATTTCTATTTTCACTAATTTTTCAAACCTTGCTAACCGCTAACTTCGATTGGCAAAGTCTCTTATATCTCCCACAGTTGCTTCTCTTTTTGTGCTTATTCGCAACTATGTTTAGCTGTTATATTTTGCTTCCTTTTTATTGGTTGAGTCCCTTAATTCATTCTAAACCTTTTGCCTTTTTAAGTAGCCTTATATTCGCATTAACTTTCTTTCTTACCTTTCTCTTTGTTCAATCCCATTATGTCCCTTTTAGTTTTTCCCACACATTAACTATTTTACCAAATGTCCCCTTTTCTATTAGTCTGGAATCTCTTATTTGGAATCTATTCTTCATAGTTTGTATTCTCTTCATTGATACAAAGCTTAAAGCTTACTTTGCAATTAAAAATCGTTAGATAGGAGTGTCTGTTATGTTAGAAATGAAAAATATTAATAAGTCCTACCCTATCCAAAATGGAGGAGTAGAGACGGTTTTAAAAAATATTAATTTTACTTTTGAAGCTGGTGATTTTGCTGTTATTTTAGGACCAAGCGGGAGTGGAAAATCAACGTTGCTGAATATTATTAGTGGTTTAGACAATGACTATGAAGGAGAGGTATTGCTTTCAGGAAAACCACTTTCTAAAAAAATGTTAGATGACTATCATAAAAATACGATTGGCTTTATTTTTCAAAGTTTCAATTTAGTTCCACATATGAGTATTTTAGAAAATGTCAAAATGCCACTTTATTTAGATAAATCCTTATCTAATGAAGCGCGCAATCAACGTGCACAAAGCTTGTTAGACAAAGTCGGCCTAGGACCCTTTAGTAAAAAGAAACCTAATCAGCTATCTGGCGGTCAAAAACAGCGAGTAGCCATTGCCAGAGCGTTAGCAAATAATCCAGCTATCCTTTTTGCAGATGAACCTACCGGCGCACTTGATTCTAAAACAGCCCATGAAATTATGACTCTTTTAAAAGAATTAGCAGCTGATGGAAAAACGGTTATAATCGTCACCCATGAAGAAACGTATCTCAATGAAGCGACAAAAATTCTACGTTTAAAGGACGGCGTACTGGATGCTAGAGCAACCGATGCGCTCATTAAAAACAAGAAAATCCCTGTTTTAAATGAACAGAAAAAAACAAAATCAACACTGTCTATCTGGGCCATTTTAAAACTGGGTTTTAAAAACTTTATGAATCGAAAACTAAGAAATATCCTTGTAGCTTTTGGGACATCAATTGGAATTATTGCAATTTTAATCGCCTTAGGATTAGGAAATGGAGTAAATCGAGTAGTGGCTGATTTGTTCAATAATGCTTACTCTCCAAATCAACTAACTGCTTTTTTTAGAGCAGAAGGCACGAGCGGTCCACCTAGACCAACCACACCTTTAACAGCAAAAGAAATTGAAAAACTCGAAGCAATGTATGTCAAAGAGCACATAACAGAAACCTATCAAACCTCTTCTGTTGCAGGGATTAAATTTGAATACGAGGGTCATTTATTAGAAAAAGTCCCCCCTGCTAGCGCGCAAGAAGCTGTGTTATCGGCTAAACGTTATGAACAATATTCAATAGATGAAGGCTATTTATTAGCAGGTCATATGTTTTCTAAATCGGAAGAAGGAATACTACTCCCATCAGAAGCTGCCAAAGCTATTTTGAATTTAGACAATTCAGATGAATTAACTAAAGGAAATACTAAGGGACTGGTTGGGGAAAAAATTACTATCGTTGCTTCATCAAGAAATTCACAGGCAGGTACAGTTAAAATCGACACTCAAATAAGTGGCGTCCTTAACCCTGAATCGGAAGGTATGTCTCAAGGATTTTTAATGAGTCAACCTAGTTATGATAAATTACTAACAACAGGTTCACTGACAAAAGACATCTATACAGTTGATGGTTTTGCGACTTCCCCCGATGAAGTAGAGCCCTTAATTGAAAAATACCGTGAGGATCCTGCATTTAAAAATTATCAAATTACTAACGGCGTTGCCTTTCTTGATATGATTACTCAATTTACAACCATTATTGTGTATCTAATTGCTTTCATTGCAGGGCTATCACTAATTGTTGCAGGGGTAATGATTGCCGTTGTGCTGTATATCGGAGTTGTAGAACGTACCAAAGAAATTGGTGTCTTACGAGCGATCGGTTATAAAAAGAAACATATACGCTATTTGTTTATCAGTGAAGCCCTTTACATTATGATTGCGTCTAACATTCTTTCTGCCGGAATTGCTATAGGATTAAGTTTGCTAGCCAATCCCATCATTCAAAATCAAATTGGTTTTAGCCAGATGATTCACATTAGTTTGGTAAATATAGCAGTGACACTAGGCATTACACTCACATTAGGTATTTTATTTGCACTTTATCCAGCAAGCAAAGGTGCAAAATTAGATCCAACAGAAGCTTTACGTTATGAATAAAACACAGAAAAGAGGAAAAATTATGAAAAAATCAGTAAAAATAAGTTTAATCACAGTTGGTGTATGCGTTCTATTATTTGGTGCAAGTGCCGTAGCTTATCGGATTATCAGAACACAAGGGTTCGCCAATAGTTACACGATTAATCAAAAGGAAAAGGCCCAGTCGAAGGTGTTGATTCTCACTCAACAAAGTCATTTTAAAGATTCGGTAATGGCTAAAGTAAAAGATACGTTTGAAGGACAACCACTTTTTATTCAAGTGCAAGATATTTCCACGATTGACAACGTCAAACAAAAAGATTGGGATCGCATCCTCCTTATAACCACGGTTCAAAGTAGTGATTTGCCAGAAAAAGCAGTGCACTTCATAAAAAAAGAAGCAAATTTTTCTAAAGTGCATTTATTTGTAACTGCTGATTCAGGCAGATGGCCAAAGAAACCAAAAGAGGTTGATGTCGTTACAACAACTTCTAAAAAATCGAATATAGACACTTTTAGTAACGCGATTAATCAAGTAATTCAAAAAAACGACTAGCTCATTTTCACATAAAAAATCACCCCAGTTAGTTGCTTGTTGGGGTGATTTTTTTTTTAAGGATTGGTCTACTCATGCAACTCCAACGGCAAGCCGTCTGGATCAAAGAAAAAGGTCATTTTTTCACCTGTATAGTCATCAATTCGAATCGGTTCACAAGGAATTCCTAAAGCCGTTAATTCTGCAATCGTTTCCTCGATTTCCTCAACCTTAAAGGCTAAATGTCGTAAGCCGCATGCTTCTGGCTGTGATACCCGTTTTGGACTGTTTGGCATTGCAAAGATTTCTAGCTCGCTCGCGCCTAATTTTAAATCTAATTTCACATCGTTGCGTTCTTTTCGATGGTTTTCGCGGATAATTTTAAAGCCTAGTTTTTCTACATAAAATTCTTTTGATCGTTGGTAATCCGACACAATAATTGCGACATGATGGATGGTTTGTAAGTTCATAAGTACGCTCCTTTTTCCTAAATCATTCAGTTAAGTTTAACATAATTGGAACGCAATAAAAAAGAAAGTACGCTTTAAAAGCCTACTTTCTCATTTTTTATTCATTAGTCAACCGGTACAACGGCACCTTTCCACTTGTCTAAAATCCATTTTTTCACATCTTCTGATTTCAATACTTCTACTAGTTTTTTGATACGTGGATCGTCTTTATCTTCAGAGCGAACTGCAATAATATTTGCATAAGGTGAACTTGTTTTTTCAAGAGCAACTGCGTCTTTTAATGGATCTAATCCGGCATCAACAGCAAAGTTAGAGTTGATTGCAATCAAGTCTCCTTCGTCATTGTCTAGGAATGTTGTCATTAATGCAGGGTCACTTTCATATGTGAATTTTAGCTTTTTAGGGTTTTCAGCGATATCGTCAAAGGTTGCTGTTGTAATATCCACACCTTTTTTAACTTTTACGAGACCGGCATCTTGTAAAATGCTGATCACTCGACCCCAATCGGTTTGTGAATTGCTTACAATTACGGTTGAGCCTTCTTTAACATCTTTTAACTCTTTCACGCGTTTTGAATACAAGCCAAGAGGTTCAATATGAATCTCTCCAGCATTTTCAAATTTGTAATTGTTTTCTTTGACTTGATTTTTAAAATAAGGAATATGTTGGAAATAGTTCGCATCAATTTCCCCGTCTGCTAAGGCTTTATTTGGAATCACATAATCCGTATAGGTCTTAATATCCAATTTAACCCCTTCTTTTTCAAGAATTGGTTTCACATGTTCTAAAATTTCAGCATGAGGGACGTTACTTGCCCCAATTTTCAAGGTATCTTCGTCGCTTTTTTTACTGTCTTTGCCGCCATTTCCACAAGCTGCTAGTGTTCCTACTAAACCTAATGTTAAAATGATTCCAAAAATTTTCGATTTTTTCATAATAAATTCCCCCACATTCTCATTTTTTTATTATCGTTTGTCAATACGTTTTACTGCAATATCGCCAATCGCTTGAATACAAAAGACGATAATTAAAATCACTAGTGTGGCTACAATTGTCACTGCGGTTTGATTGCGTTGGAAGCCTTCTAGGTAAGCTAGATTTCCTAAACCACCTGCTCCAATCACACCCGCCATTGCAGTATAGCCCACTAAAGAAATGGCGGTTACGGTTAAGCCTGAAACGATGGCTGGTAAACTTTCTGGCAATAGTACTTTGTAAATAATTTGAAATTTATTGGCTCCCATTGCTTCTGCTGCTTCAATGACACCTTTATCAATTTCTCTAAAACCAATTTCCACCATCCGTGCATAGAATGGAGCTGCTGAAATAATTAGGGCAGGTAACGCAGCGGTTGGTCCGATAATGCTTCCTACAAGTGCTTTGGTGAAAGGCAATAATAAAACAATTAAAATAATAAAAGGAATTGAACGGAACACATTGACTAAGATCGCAACGACCCAATACAATAGTCGCGCCAACGGGTTGCTTTTTCCACTTGTTTGATAGAGTAGCAAGCCTAGTAAAATACCTAATACAAAGACCAATATCAAAGAACCTGCTGTCATTCCTAAGGTTTGAAGTGTCGCACCTTTGATTTTTTCTGGATCTACTTGTGAAAAATCAACGGTTCCTATTTTAAGATTCTGCATTTGTAATCACCTCAACTTCAACACGTAATGTTCGTAAATTTTTAATTGCATCGTCAATTTTAAGCGACTCTCCTGTTAATTGAACGTAAAGAGAACCGATGGCACCTTCTTGTGTCTGTTGGATACTGCCTTGAATAATGCTCAAATCAATGCCATCTTCTTTGACAACCTTTGAAATGATTGGCAATTTTGCTTGCTCTCCGTGGAAGGTTAGACGAACAACCTTTCCTTCTGGATATTGCTGTACTAACTCCTCGACCACTAAATTGGTATCTCCAAGATCTGGATTGCTGTCTTGTTGAATGAAGCGCTTGGTCACAGCTTCTTTTGGTTTTGTAAAAATATCTAACACGTTTCCTTGTTCAACAATTTTCCCGTCTTCCATCACAGCCACTTGATCACAGATTTTGCGAATCACATGCATTTCGTGAGTAATCAGTACAATTGTTAGG
Organism: Carnobacterium divergens; assembly: GCF_900258435.1. Classification (NCBI taxonomy): domain Bacteria; kingdom Bacillati; phylum Bacillota; class Bacilli; order Lactobacillales; family Carnobacteriaceae; genus Carnobacterium; species Carnobacterium divergens. Next base: position 2,360,639 of record NZ_LT992558.1, read on the forward strand.
TTTAGTCGTTTGTTGATATCTAATAATAAATCTAACACTTCATCCGTTGTTTGTGGATCTAAAGCACTTGTAGCCTCGTCACAAAGGAGCAAACTAGGATCATTCGCAAGTGCCCGCGCAATTCCCACACGTTGCTTTTGGCCACCAGATAATTGAGCAGGATAAGCATTTTCACGGCCTTCTAAACCGACAAGCTGAATCAGCTCTTTGGCTTTTTTTAAGCGTAATGCTTTTGGGAATTGTGCGATTTCAAGAGGAAACATGATGTTTTCAATCACGGTTCTTGACCATAATAAATTGAAATGCTGGAAAACCATGCCGATATTTTGACGTGCTTTACGTAGCGCTCCGCCTTTTAGGCTTGAAATCACTTGCCCATCCACTGAAACGGTTCCTGTTGTTGGCGTTTCTAATCCGTTAAACATGCGGATAAGCGTGCTTTTCCCAGCCCCAGAATACCCAACGACTCCATAAATTTCGCCGCTTTTAATTGCTAAATCAACGCCATTTACTGCATTGATTGTTCCATTTTTTGTTTGAAACGATTTTTTAATTGCTTTTAATTCAATCATGTCCTTAACCGACCTTTCCTCTTTTTTACTTATGGAAAAATAAAAAAACTCCCATCCCTAAATCAAGTTTCACTTGATTCAAGGACGAAAGTTTTGACGTTTCGTGTTACCACCTTGGTTTATTGATTCATCACTAAATCAACCTCAATCAGTACTTGAGCTTTCATGCAACTCGTTATACTGTGGCACTGTAACGGGTGCACCCGTAATAGATTTACGATTATTCGCTCATCTACTCTGCTCAAAGACCATCTTCAGTTCTACGTACATTTCCTCTTTTCAGCTACCGAGGCTCTCTTATTAAATGCGTGTCAAAACTTACTCTTCTTATCATTGCTTTGTTATTTGAATTGTTCTTAGTGTAGCAGAATGGAAAGTTATCTGTCAACCTATTTGTGGTTCTTTTTCAGATAGGGCATTAAATTCCGTTTCATCTACGTCACTTAATACAGCAATCCAGTTCTCACTAAAGTCGGTACTATTTAAAGCTTCTGGATTTTCAGACAAGCCTTCATTTTTTTTAACTAATTTACCCGCAAAAGGCGCGGTTAATTCTGTTACTGCTTTTGCTGCTTCCACACCGATTAAGGTTTCGTTTTTTTCGATTTTAGCTGCTGTATCTGTTAAATCAACGAACATCACTTCACCTAAATCGTCTTGTCCTTTAATAGACAACCCTAAAGTATATTCATTTCCTGCTTTTTGAACCCAAAGTCCATTGTCGCTATATCTGATTGTCATGAATTATCGCTCCACTCTATTTCCAATTTGCTTCGTAATCTGCTTCTTTGAAACCTAAGGTCAATTTTTTTCCATCGGTTGTTAACGGACGTTTGATCAACATTCCATCTGAAGCCAGTAATTCGCAAGCTTCTTCTAAATCCATCTCATCCAATTTATCTTTTAAACCTAACTCACGGTATTTCCCACCACTTGTATTAAAAAAGCGACGTATTGGCAAGCCTGACTGCTCAATCCAAGTCTTTAACTCCGCTTTTGTTGGGGGTGTTTCTAATAAATTGATTGGCTGATAAGCGATTTCGTTTTGATTTAACCATGCTCTGGCTTTTTTACAAGTTGAGCATCTTGGGTGTTCGTAAAATTGAATCATTATTTGGTTCCTCCCGTTTGTCATTTTATTTAGTATAACATGAGGGTGCATTTCATTGTACTTATTTTAAAATTCTCGTTCTTCATCTGAGAACATGTAACTCTTATAATGATACCGCATCGACATAATCAAACCGATGCCCATCATATTGCCAAGTAACGCCGTTCCACCTTGAGAAATAAAAGGTAGCGGAATTCCTGTTAATGGCAACAGCCCGATACTCATTCCAATATTTTCCAATACGTGGAACAAAATCATCATAATCACACCCGTCGCAATGTAGGCATAAAATTCATTTTTTGTGTCAAAACAAATGCGAATCATTTGATAAATTAATAGGAAATAAATAAAAATCAATAAACAGCTGCCAATGAAACCAAAATTTTCAGCAACTGTTGAGAAAATCATGTCTGACTCTCGGACAGGTACATAGACTTCAAAAATGCCGTAGCCTTTACCAAATACCTTCCCAGAACCAATTGCCTTCATACTTTGAACAAGCTGGTATGCTGCGTCTGCTGCATCGTGATACGGATCTAACCATGAATCAATTCGGTCAAATTGATATTCATGAAACCCCATTTTTAGTAAGAAGGGTCTATCGTTCATTACGAGCCACAATGCTCCGCCAAATATCCCAAAAGCAGCAATAAACAGAGGCGCAATAATACGCCAAGTAACCCCTGACATTAAGACCATTCCACCAATAATCGCTAAAAATACAAGCGTCGTTCCTAAATCATTTTGCAATTGAACTAACACTAATGGGACTAATGACGTCAACAACATTTTCCCTAATAATAGAAAATCCGTTGAAACCTGATGCCTGGCATACTCGCTATTGTGCTTTGTTACCACTCGCGCCATCATTAAGATAAACGCAACTTTCATGACTTCTGATGGTTGAAAGGTTAAAGGACCAATCTTGAACCAACTCTTTGCACCGGTTACTTTTTCGGTATCTCGATCGTATAAGAAGAGAACAAGAACCAGTAAAATAATACCGCCCCAATACGCAATGGGGGCGAGCTTCCATAACTGCTCCGAATCAAACTGCATAATAACAGCAATTGCTGCTGCACCAACAACATACCACGCAATATGCATGATGGTTGGTTTTAGACCGTTGTCTTGAGCGATTACGGTCGTTGAATAAATTGTTGCGATACTGATGACACACAACAACATAACCGATAAAATAATGCCGTAATCTATTTTAGACTCTCTTTTTCTTTCAATGTTATCAGTCATCTTTTCAAAAATCTCCTTGTTTTAAGCATTTATCTAATCATACCTTATTTTTATTGCTATTTCTATTAGAAACCAGAACTTCTAGAATGCATTTATTCCAAAAATTGGCTAGAATTCGATTCCTATATTATATAAGACTCTCTCTTTAAAAAAAAGAATCCCTTGCAATTCTTAGCAAATTCTTACAACATCAAAAAGAGTTTGTTCACATTTTATGAACAAACTCTTTTGATTGATTGAACGCATTTTACGTAGACTTTTCAGGTTCTTTTGCGGCTGGGTCGGGTGCTGGGTTGTGATCGTGCTTGTACAATCCAGAGACTTCCTTGTACCAGTCGAATAAATAGGTGATTAAGACTTTTAAAACAGCGTATCCAGGAATTCCTAAAATAACCCCTACGACACCAAATAATTTCCCTGACGTCAATAACACGATAATAATCGTTACCGGATGGATGTCTAAATTGCTCCCCAAAACCTGTGGAGAAATCACGCGACTTTCAATCGTTTGCTCAATTGCAAAAACAATTAAGACTTTAATTAACATTCCTGGTGAATCAACCAAGCCAATAATAACGGCTGGAACCATCGCTAAAAATGAACCCAAATAGGGAATCAAATTTAAAAAGCCTGCTAAAATTCCTAACGTCACTGCGTACTCCAAACCACTAATAGCATACCCAACGACAAACATCAGCGCTACAAAAAAGGCTACTGTTAACTGACCGCGAATATATTGACTGATTTGGGTATTCATTTCTTTTAAAACGTTATAGGTCGTGTCTCGCATTTTACTTGGAACTAATGGCATTAAAAAATGTGGCAAGCGCTTGCCATCTTTTAACAAGTAAAACAAGATAAATGGCATTGTTACTAACGCCACAATAATGTTGGTCACTGTTCCAACAATACTCCCAATACTTGAAAAAGTTGAGTTCACCACGCCATTTACTTTTCCTGTTGTTGATGAAAGAAAATCTTGATTGACTGAACTGATTTGAGCTTGAATTTGTGAAAATAAATCACTGTTTAATAGACCATCTATCTCAGTGTTGATTTTTTTCCAATAATCAGGCCAGTTCTCAATAAAGCTCATTGTTTGTTTTTGCATCAACGGAATTAAAATAGCGATCCCCCAAACAATCAATCCAATAATTAAAATAAAGACAATCGTGATGCCTAAATTTCTGGATACATGATGTTTTTCCAGCCAATCAATCAATGGGTTAATTAAATAGTATAAAATACCGGCTAAAATAATTGGCAACCCAACAACACTAAAAAAGCTGCCAATGGGTTCAAAAAGATAACTCATCTTAGAAAGCGTAAAGACATTAAGTAAAATCAATAAATTGACTAATAAAACCGTTACGAATTTATTATTTAAAAACCATTTCCAAAACCACGAAAAGGGTTTACGGTTCACTCCTGTTTCTTCTGGATTTTCCATTAATTCCAGCCCCCCTTTTTGATTGTAATGTTAATCTTGATAGTAATGAATCGTCGTTCCTTCTTTTATCTCTGGCAAGGCGAATGGGGTTAAGTAGATTCCATTTCCAAGCATGTCCTCTGTTGGTACTTCTGTAAAGCTCAAAGTAATATGTCCAATGCTGTTTAAATTATCAGAAGCTAAACTGCCTACCGCAGTAATCGTGTACACAGTGTCGTCAAAGGCTACCTTTTGGCCTACTTCTAAAGTAATCGCTTCTTTATCTGATGGAAAAGCTTGGATGACTGAAACTTCTCGAATATCTTCTGTTGCTTCTTCTCCAAATAAAATAATAATAGGATCTTTTTGACTGATGGCTTGCGGGCCAATACTCGTTACGGTTCCGGTTAACATGATGTGTTTCCTTCTTTCTATAAATCGTTTTAGTTCCTTTTATTTTAGCATAGAATGAATAGATTTGTTAGGCAGGGGCACTCAACTACGAGCTTCTATTAAGAAAATCGGTTTTCTAGTCACATTACAGTTCCTTTACATTCCCTAGATTTATTTGCCACAGGTTCTGGATACTGGTATTATTAACATTGGATAATTAGGTAGCAAATCGATATCGGAGGAAACTATTATGTCATTGAGAACATCAATTAGAGATTCTCACTTATTATTAAAAAAGAAAGCTAATGAACCAAGTCTTACCCACCCCACGTTTTCTATCAGTAAACAGGAAGAAGACATTGTCACGAGTGTTTCACTGTCGAAAGAACATCCGGTTTATTTTAAAGAATTCTTTATTTTACATAGAGAAACTGGAAAGCGCTATACCTTTGAAACCATCGTCAGCCAAACGGATACCTTTTCTTTCCGTTTTAATTTAATAGCGTTTATCCATCAAGTATTATCAACTGGGGAACGTGCCCATTTTGAATTTTATTTTGAGATAAGCTATTTTATCGATGGTGAGTGGATTGAAAAACAAGAACCTCTTTCACTTGATTTATTTGATTACTTTGATTCCTATGGAATTACTCAATTTAAAGATCGTGAAGACTATATCTATCCTTATATTAGTCGTAAAACAAATGGGTTTTGCTTTACTGTAAATATTCCGGTTCGAAGCATTCGTTATATTCAAGATAGCCATATTACTCAGATTAAAACGAAGAAACATAAAATAGCAATTTCTGGAGAAATTGTATCAAAAGCCATTGCCATCAACCGGATTGATACAGTTATGGTGGGTCGTAAATCAGGCTTAACCCATGTGATTCATTCAAATCATATGCTTGAAGAATTAGAAGCTGGGACACATTTGTACCGTTATGGATATGATCTTTTAATTGATGTAAAAGATTTTGCAATGGAGTTGCTTTTAAATGACTTAGCAGACGAAGAATTTGATCTCTATTTTGAGGTGTACTTGAATGGACTTTTTGACCCGACGATTGTTCGCGTTGCAAATCCTGAAAAAATGCATTCACAAAAAATTTATAAGCACACTTATTTTTCATACGGCCATACCACGTTTGCCTTTTCACCTAAGTTTAGTACGCAATACCAAGGGCTAAGCATTTGTTCGACTCGTTTTGAAAAAGAAGTGTTTGATTACTTTAAAGAGTTGTTATGGACTTTTTGGTTTATTCGTCCTTTTTATTTACGTCGAAAAATTTGGATTGTGGGCGAAAAACCTACGCAAGCGTCTTCTAACGGTTTTGATTTTTATCGTTACTTACGCCAGCAGCATCCTGAAAAGGAAGTTTATTATGTCATTGATCCAGCTTCTGATGCGTATCAAAAGCTTCAGCCATTTGGTGAAGACCATTTGTTAAAATACAAATCTAAAGAATACATTTGGCACTTATTGATGAGCGAGACTTTGTTGACAGCCTTCGCCCCTTACGACATTTATCCAACCAGAACCAAGCCTTTATTAAACTTTGTTCGCGCTAAAAAAGTGTACTTGCAAAACGGCATCGTTGGCTTGCAAGATGAGACCAAGACGCTAGGTCGCATCTCCCTTCAATTTGAAACAGATTTATTTTTGGTGAGTTCTAAAAATGAAAAACGACTCGTACAAGATGTTTTAGGCTATACTGATAAAGAAGTAGCTATTACAGGCTTGTCACGCTATGATCGTCTTTTTGATAATAAGGAAACGCCTGAAATGAAGCAGCAATTGCTCTTTTACCCTATCGATCATGAAACAGGTTTGCATTTCCAAACTGAGTTTATCGATGTCCTTGCTAAAAATTATTTGACTTTGATTGCTAGCACTGACATGCAAGAGTTTTTAGCTCGTCATAAGCTTGAATTTGTCATCGCTTTACCTCATGCTTTTGAAACATATGTAACAGAATTTGAGGCCTTAAATTGCACTGTTCGTTTGCAACGTATGGAGGATCCTATGACTTTAATCAAAGAAAGCAAACTGATGATTACTGATTATGCTTCAGAAGCCTTTGATTTTAGCTTCTTAACTAAACCGGTTGTCTTTTATCAATTTGAAAATAATTTTTACCAACAAAAAGATTCCCTTCAATTGCAGCAGGCGTACCAAAATGAATTGCCGGGTGAAGTAACCGTAAATGCAGATGATTTGATTTGTATTCTTGAGCGTATTGCCTCTGATAACTTTAAAATGAGCAAAGCCAATCAACAAAAAGCAAATTTACTGATTGAGCATAAAGATACGGCGTCAAATGAACGGATTTTTGAAGCAGTTACGCATTTAAAAAAAGGAATGCCTTTCTTATAATCATTTACACACGTTGAAATCGTCTGTTTCAACGTGTGTTTTTTTCATACGCCTTCTCCAATAAATTGTTAACCCTTTCAAAATTTTATGCTATACTAAAAGAGTTCAGATGAATACGCAAACATTGGGAGGAATTCAAACATGAAAGAGACTATTTATTTAGGAACTTACACCAAACGCGCTAGTGAAGGTGTTTATCAAATTACATTAGATACTGAGAAAAAACAATTAGAAAATTTAACCGTTGTCGCTAAGGCGGATAGTCCAACTTATCTTGGCTTATCCCCTGACTACAAGACGCTTTATCCTGTTGTAAAAATCGACGGAAAAGGCGGCATGGCATCTTACCGTAAAAATGAAAACGGCGAATTTGTTTTCGTCAATGGGGTTACTGCTGAAGGCGCTCCGCCTTGTTACGTTGGAGTAGATGCAACTAGAAACTTCTTATATACGGCTAACTACCACAAAGGCGAAATTGCTGTCTTGCAAACAGCTGCTGATGGCACTTTAACGTTGCTGGATACAGTGACTCATCAAGGTTCAAGTGTTCATGAAAATCAACAAACGCCTCATGCTCATTATGCCGACTTAACTCCAGATCAACACTATGTTGTCGCTTGCGATTTAGGAACTGATGAAGTTTATACTTACAGCGTTTCAACCGAAGGAAAGCTAACTGAAGTGGCGCGCTTTAAAGCTGCTCCTGGAACTGGTCCTCGTCATCTTGTTTTCCATCCAAATGGAAAAGTAGCTTATCTTTTTGGTGAATTAGCAAGCGTTGTCGTTGTCTTAAGTTATGATGCTGCGACTGGTCGTTTTAAAGAATTAGAAACCGTGCCGACAATTCCTGAAAATTTCACTGATTTTAACGGTGGCGCTGCTATTCGCCTATCAAAAGATGGAAAATTCCTTTATGCATCCAATCGCGGACATGATTCAATCGTTGTTTACGAAGTTCAAAATGACGGTATTTCACTAAAACAAATCCAGTTGATTGGTACAGAAGGTCAAATCCCTCGTGATTTCAATTTAACTGCAAGAGATGAGTTTGTGGTTGTAGGTCATCAAGAATCTGACAACTTAACCTTATTTGAACGTGACCCTCAGACTGGATTATTAAGTCTTGTTCAAAAGGACGTTTACGCTCCTGAATGTGTTTGTGTCTACGTTTAAAAAAATTTCCTTTTTTATAAAACACTGAAACCTCTTGGTTTTCAGTGTTTTTTTACATACAAAAAACAATTCACTTCCTTTTTGTAAGTAAATAAGGTATACTCTATTTATCAGATAAAAAGGAGGTTCTTTTATGATCAACCAACTTCATCACATTTCAGCATTTACAAAAAATGCCACTGAAAATTTTGACTTTTACGCAACTGTTTTAGGTTTACGTCTTGTAAAAAATACAGTAAACCAAGAAAATACAACGATGCGTCATTTATTTTATGGAGATTACGAAGGAACACCTGGAACCTTGCTGACTTTTTTTGAAATTCCTAAGCTAGGCCATCGTGTCGACAAAAAAAGTTATTTTTCGACGGTTTCATTAGCTGTCCCTTCTCACAGTCTAGAGTATTGGCAACGTCGCTTTGCTGACTTTAACATTTCAACAACGCTTAAAAACCATGAGCTTTTAGTAGAAGACAACGATGGTTTTAAAATCGCCTTAGTTGAAATGGAGGAACAAATTGCGCCCCACAAGGCTACAAAGCACACTTCTATTCCTGCTAACAAGCAAATTATTCGGATTGCTAAAGTAAGCATTGTTGCAGATCAATTTAAAGAAACGCAACGCTTTCTTTCTGATTATTTAAATCTAAAACAAGAAAATGACACTTTTTTTACGGAGCAACATTTGGATCAAACAACCGTCCTTGCCAGTCAGTCAAAAGATCGAACTCGCTTTGGTCGTGGAACAATTGACCACATCGCCTATGGAGTTGACAGCAACGATGAACTCGAAGGCTTCTATCAACAAGCATTAACGGATCAATGGACTGTTGAAGAATACGTCGATCGTGGTTACTTTAAAAGTTTGTATATTAAAGAGCCTAGTGGCTTAAGAATTGAATTAGCTACTCTCTCTCCTGGCTTTCAATTAGATGAATCCCTTGAAGAATTAGGAACCCATTTAGCGTTACCCCCATTTTTAGAAAAAAATAGAACAGCCATTGAGGCTCAACTGGAGGAAATAAAATGAACGAATTAAAAGGAATACACCATGTAACAGCAATGACAAGCAGCGCTGAAAAAAATTACCATTTTTTCACTGAGGTATTAGGGATGCGTTTAGTAAAGAAAACGGTAAATCAAGATGATATTCAAACATACCATACTTTTTTTGCAGATGATCGAGGAAGCGCCGGAACTGATATGACTTTTTTTGATTTCCCTGGGATTCCAAAGGGAACAAAAGGAACAAACAGTATTTCAAAAACTTCTTTTCGTGTTCCAAGTGATCAAGCGTTAGACTACTGGTTAGCGCGTTTTGATCAACATAACGTGACTCATACGGGTCTTACCTCTCAATTTGGCAATAAAAGCATTCAATTTGTCGATTTTGATGGTCAGCTGTATCAATTGATTTCTGATGAACACAATCCTGGTGTTCCTGCAGGAATTCCTTGGCAAAAAGGTCCTGTTCCCTATGATTACGCTATTGTTGGCTTAGGACCAATTTTTCTTACAGTTTCTTCTCTTGATGCAATGCGTTTAATGCTTGTTGAAGTGATGAAAATGAAGGAAATTGCTCAAGAAGACAATGCCTATTTATTTGAAGTTGGTGAAGGTGGAAATGGCGGTCAAGTGATTGTGGAGCATCGTGACGATTTACCACAAGCAATGGAAGGGTTTGGCAATGTGCATCATGTCGCTTTTCGAGTTGAAGATCGTGCTGCTCTTGAAGATTGGATTAGTCGGATTCAAGATTATAGTTTGCCTCAATCAGGTTACGTCGATCGTTTTTACTTTGAGTCCCTTTACGTTCGAGTAGGTCCGCATATTTTATTTGAGTTTGCAACCGATGGTCCTGGCTTTATGCAAGATGAGCCTTATGAAACGATGGGGGAAAAATTATCATTGCCGCCATTTTTAGAAGCTGAACGTGCAGAAATTGAAAGAATGGTACGCCCATTTGATACAACAAGGAGAGATTAAGATGGAATATATTTATCAAGAAGGCCTTCAAACTGCTCCACCTCTACTGTTGCTTCATGGAACGGGGGGAGATGAGCACTCTTTAATTGATTTGGCTAGTGCCTTGTCTCCAGACTCAGCCGTTTTATCTTTACGTGGAAGGGTTTCTGAAGCAGGGGCAAATCGTTTCTTCCGTCGGTTTGCTGAAGGACAATTTGATTTAGTTGACTTAGAGATCCAAACTGATTATCTGCTTGCCTTTTTAGTTGAATTCTCTAATACCCACAATATTGCTCTTTCAGATTGGGTAGTTGTAGGTTATTCTAACGGGGCTAATATTGGTGCGCATCTTTTGTTGGAACGAATGGAGAGTCCAAATCGAGGGATTTTCTTTCACGGGATGTCTCTTGGAAAACACGAAGCTGATTTTGACTTAGCTAAAAAAAGTGTTTGGTTTTCGGCTGGAATTAACGACCCTATTGTTCCCCAAGAGGCAACGAGCGCTCTTGTCGATGCTTTTCAAATGCGACACGGACAAACCGACGTTCTCTGGACCAAACAAGGACATCAACTGACCTATGAAGAAGTCACTGCTGCTAAGGAATGGCTTGCAAGTAACGGAGCACTAAAATGATTCATTATCGTAGCCAAGATCTTTCAAAGAAGCAGCAGTACAAATTTTTAAGTGGCAGTGTGATTCCGCGACCCATTGCGTGGCTAACAACCCAATCAAAGGATGCGGGTGTGTTAAATATTGCTCCCTTTAGCTTTTTTAGTGGTGTTTCTAACGAGTTGCCCTTGCTTTCTATCGCTATTTTAAGAAGAGATGGCAAATGCAAGGACTCTGCGCGAAATATTTTAGAGACTAAAGAGTTGGTGGTTCATATTGTGGATGAAACGCTTGTCACTGAAATGAACCAGACGGCTGCTTCGCTTGCTTTTGATGAGAGCGAACTCGCCTTAACCTCTCTTACTACGACCCCTAGTAAAACGGTAGCTGTGCCAAGTATCGCTGAAGCTAACATTCGTTTTGAAGCTACTTTGCATCAGCACATCCCGGTAACCAATGAGGATGGACAAGTGATTACCGATCTTTTTTTGATAAACGTTACTGATTTTTACTTTAAGGAATCTGTATTTGATCAAGAGCGTGACTATATTTTATCCGATAAATTACAACCTGTGGCGCGTTTAGCAGGGAATCAATACGCTACTCTCAAAAAAGAATACACGATTACTCGACCTGAGTAATCCAAAAAGACTCCCTTCACATGTGTGAAGGGAGTCTTTCTTATTAGTTAATTAAGCTATTGCCTTTCTTATCTTCCAACCATTTTTCTTTTAATTGACTGAAGGGAATCGCTGCATCAAAATAAAATCCTTGGTAAATATCGCAACCTAAATCATCCAGAAACTGCAATTGTTCGATTGTTTCAACACCTTCTGCAACGACTTTAATGTTGAGGTTGTGGCTTAATTGGATGATTGCACGAATGATTTCTTGCGTCTTCCAACTGACCAATGCCTCTTGAATAAAAGATTGATCAATCTTTAACGTATCGATGGGAAAAGCTTTTAAATAGGCTAATGAGCTGTAGCCTTTTCCAAAATCATCTAAACTCAATTTGATCTCAAGTTCTTTTAATTTAGTCACATTTTTTTGTGCCTTCATCAAGTTTACAATTTCTTTTTTTTCAGTAATTTCTAATTCAAGTTGGGTTGGATTAAGCAGTTCTTTCTTTAACTTCTTGCTAATCTCTTCAATATAAGGTTCATTTACCAAGTCTTCTGCATTCATATTCACTGAAATAGAGAATTCTTTATGGATAAGCGTTTCAGAATTGAGTTTTTCAACAACTTCTTTGAACAGATACGCTTGCATCTCAGCCATTTTTCCTAAATGAATTACCTCATTTATAAATTCAAATGGAAAAACAATATCGGATTCAACTTTTAAGCGCATTAAGGCTTCTGCTCCAATGATTTTTCTAGTTTGTTTTTCAATTTTAGGTTGGTAATAGACACTATATTGTTTTTGTATGATGGCCTTTTGAATCGCTTTGGTTTTATGAAGTTGTTCCATTAGCCTGCTCCTTTCTGACGCTTTTCTTATGTAATGAGGCTATGTATTATCATAGCATATTTGCTTTTAATAAAACATTCAAAAGTGAAGAAATCAAAAAAAACTTGCTATCTTAGGATAACAAGTTTTCCTTTTAAACTAGGCAACTGTATACGAAGCAACTTCTGTGCTCGCTTTTGCTTCACCAGTAACGGTAAGATGATAGTCGGCTACTTTTTCCATATTCGTAATAACAACGACCATGGCATTGTCTTTACCTGATGCTTTTAATTGCTCCAAGTCAACAATTGAAATCAATGTTTCTGGCGTAATTAGTTGTCCTTCTGTCACGACTGTATCAAATGGCGCTCCATTTAATTCAACTGTATCTAACCCCATGTGCAACAAAATTTCTACGCCATTATCCATCAAAATTCCCACAGCGTGTTTCGTTGGAAAAACGCTTAACACTTTGCCATTTACTGGAGAGTAAATTTTTCCGTCAGTTGGAATTACTGCATAACCGTCTCCCATCATTTTTTGTGAAAAGACAGGATCACTAACCTTATCAATTGCAATCACTTCGCCATTTGCTGGTGAAAACAATTTCCCTTTTAATTCTGAGACTTCTTTTTGCGCTTCTTTTTTCTTAAATAATCCAAACATCTAAATCCCTCACTTCATTTGTTTAAATTTTAACTAATTCGTCTAGGCTTACGCTTTATCATACCATAAAGTGACCAGTGTTGAGAATCAAAAAGCGAGCAATTTAACAATTCCTTAATTGCTTTTTAAATCAATTTGATTTAGCATTAGAAGTGATTAAATTTAGGACTTAGGAAGGATTTTCTCAATGAAAAACAAGTTGCTTTTTTTTACTTACGCTGTGGTGAATACAACTTTATTTTTACCTTATTTTTTATACTTACTAATTGGCAATCATTATCCTACTTTTTTAAACGGTTGGTTTCCATTAATTATCTTTTATGTGTGTAATTTAACTGGCACTTTTTTGGTTCGTTCTTTTGGAAAAAAGGTCTCCACTAGAGAATTACTGCTCTTCTTCTTACTTCTGGCTTCTGTTGGCTCTTTCTTAGGGGTATTGGTTTTTGTAAATGCTTTATGGTTAGATTTATCGGCTATTTTACTTGGCTTATCATGCAGCCTTTTACTACCTCTTTATTTAACGATTCAATACCATGAACGCCGGTTATTTCATCGGTCTTTTTCTGGCAAAGATTACGGACTCGCTTTTTTAACCATGCTCTTATTCATGCCCCTATTTATTTTTTTAGTAAAAGTAAATCTTCCTGAATTAGCCTTTGGTTTATATGGCATCGCCTTTTTAGTCAGTTTCTTTTTATTAAGAGATTTGCCTCATTACGATCATGGAAACATGCCTAGTACCTCCTTTGATAGCCGGTTCTTTCTTTTATTTTTAGTTTTAACGGGAATAACCTTTGCTGTAAAATCATTAAGAGTCTTAACGGACAATCATTTTAGCTTGATTTTAATCACCTTGATTGTCATTCTTTTAATCGGAGTTTTTTATTTAATTCAACACTCTGCTTTTGAATTTAGCTTACCTCGTTACGTTTACTGGTTTGGTTTTTACAGGGAATGATCACCAACTTCTTTATTTTATTTGGAACCTTTTATCTTTTCTCTTTACAAAAAGGAGTCTATCTCTATTCATTTATCTACTTAGCTTATGGGTTAGGGATTATCAGTTCGTTATTTGTAGGTGGGAAAGTTTTGAGGTTATTTCCAAAAGTTGAAAAAGTAACGCTTTGTGGCATTGCTTTGTTAATCGGAGCTGGACTGATTTTTATTCCTTATTGCATTCCCATTAGTGGATTTTTAATTGGGTTTTTTAGTAATCTTAATAGCTCTTTGCTTAATAAAGTAGCCTATACTGAAACGACAGGGCTTAAAGATAATAGCTTATTAGTGAAAAACCGATGGGGAAAATTAGGCAGTATTTTTCAACAAAGTCTTTTGTTTTTATTGTTTATTAGTTTTTGTTATTTCTTTAAAATTCCTATCCTTTCTTTACTAGAAACGATTACAGGTAAATCGATTGCGCCTCATTTAACAGACATTGTGTTTGTTTTAAGAATGACTGGTGGAGTTATTTTATTTGGAATTGCGGTTTGTTACTTAATCACGCTTTTCTTTTACGAAAAGGGACTAAAGGCAACACAAAAACCTGTTGAGTAGCTATTTAAGGGTTATGAGAAGAATTTTTTTGCTTCTTATAGTATGCTTATTAAGTACTTAATTAACTAGGAGGCGAAAACACATGAAGAATTTTTTTAAAACCTTATTATTACTAAGTGGCATCTTAATGATCGTCTTAGGTTTTTGGTTTATTTTCAACCCAAGCGGTTCTCTGAAAACAGCTATTATCTTAATTGGGTTATTGTTAGCTGCAAATGGTGTGATTGAAATCTTTTCTTATATTCAAGAACGCAGAGTCTGGAATATTTCGAATTGGGTTTTATTTGATGGGATTGCTTCTCTTGTAGCCGGTGGCTTTATTTTATTCGATACGGCAATCGCTCAAAAAACTTTGGTCTTATTATTTGCTATTTGGGTGTTATTCTCAGGTATCATGCGTTTAATGACTGCTGTTGCAATGAAGAATTTCCCAGGCTGGACTTGGATTTTAACTTTAGGTGTTATTGCTGTGATTGTAGCCATTATTTCTTTCTTTAGTCCCATTTTGATTGGAATTGGGATTGGTTTAATTTTAGGCGCATTCTTTATTATTCAAGGATTTAGCTGCATTATGGTTTATCTTGCAATTAAAAATTATCGTTAAACAAAGAATCGTTTGTCTTTAGAGGCAAACGATTTTTTTATGAATTATTTCCGGGGAAATAATTTACGGTTTTTTTAAGGTTTAGGATTTCTTAAAAATCTATAAATATTCATTATTTCATTAGGAATATTTACAAAAAAAGCTTATACTAATAGTTACTGAGCCTATTTTAAAATAGGAAATAATTTTGAAAGGAAGATATATCACGTATGATTGAAATTCTAAAAGCCGTACTTTTAGGAATCGTTGAGGGAATTACTGAATGGTTACCGATTAGTAGTACAGGTCATATGATTTTAGTGGATGAATTTATTAAGTTAGATACTTCTGCAGCCTTTAAAGAAATGTTTTTTGTTGTGATTCAATTAGGAGCTATTTTAGCAGTTGTTGTCCTCTATTTTCACAAGTTAAATCCTTTTTCCCCTAAAAAAACAAAGGAGGAAAAATCAGATACCTTCTCCCTTTGGTTTAAAGTAATCGTAGCTGTATTACCTGCTGCTGTTATTGGGTTAAAGTTTGACGATATGTTAGAAGCTAAGTTCTATAACTTTCAAACCGTTGCATTCACGTTGATTATTTATGGTATTTTATTTATTGTTATTGAAAATTGGAATAAGAACAGAAAGTCAGCAATTACTACCTTCAATCAATTGACTTATAAAACAGCTTTATTGATTGGTGTTTTCCAAGTATTGGCTTTAATTCCTGGAACTTCTCGTTCTGGTGCGACCATTATCGGTGCAATTATTTTAGGAACATCCCGTTACATTGCTGCTGAATTTTCATTCTTCTTATCAATTCCAGTTATGTTTGGTGCAAGTTTACTAAAACTTGTGAAATTCGGGTTCCACTTTACTGGTATGGAATATGCTATTCTGTTTACCGGCATGATTGTGGCCTTTATCGTCTCTATTATCGCAATTAAATTCTTAATGAGCTATATCAAACAAAATGACTTTAAAGCCTTTGGGTACTATCGTATTATTTTAGGTGCGATTTTGATTGGGTATATGGTCTTATTTAAATAAGTAAGTAAAAACGAACCAGCAGTCAGAAATGACTGTCAGTTCGTTTTTTTAATTCAATAATTTAATTCCCGCTTTCGATTTTTCTAATCGCTCTAAAATGGTTTCATAATTTTTAGTAGCAAAATCATAGAAAAGCAAATCGATTGCGTATAGTTGTGTTAGTAGGGAACTGGTAGCGGCACTTCTTAAAGGTGCTTCACCACTAATGCCTGTTTGTAAGGAAATCGTCGACAATTTCTTTAAGGAATTCTCGCCTAGCTCTGTTAATGAAATGGTTTGAAGGCCAAATTTTTGAGCTGCCTTCATCAATTGAATGACTTCTTTTGTTTCTCCGCTATTGGAAATACCAAAGAAAATCGCCTCTTTTGGAGCTGTTGACATTGAAGCCACCAAGGAATGTGTATCTAGCGTGCTCATGACATGTTTGCCAATTCGACTGTACTTTTGTTGGATATCTAGCGCCACTAAATGAGAGGCTCCTAGCCCATAGGTATAGATAATGGGGCTTTGATTGAAGGCTTTGGTTACTTCTTCCACTTGAGCGGTCTCTAGTAATTTACTGGTTTCTCTTAAAACATGTTCAGTTGTTAATAATAATTTTTTCTTCATTTGTTCAAATTCTTCGTCTGGTAATATCTCGGTGTATAGCTTTTCTTCAATCATTTTTGATTCAGCCGACAATTGGAGCTTTAATTCGGTAAAGCCTTTTAGACCGATTGAATGGCAAAAACGAATGATTGCAGCTGGACTTGAATTGGCTGATTTCCCTAATTGAGTCGCATTCATTTGGATAATTTTTTGGGGATCCTTTAAAATTGCTTCGCCAATTTTTTGTTCTGATTTAGGTAATGAAGCAAGTTTTTCTTGGATAACAAATAGAATATTAGGTTGCATAAAATCCCTCTCTTTTTAACTTTAAAAGACATCTGAACCTTACATTCACATGTCTTTTAAGTTTATTCATTTATCCTATCATTAATTTATTAGAGAAACAATCCTAATTTTATAGTTCAGTTGGTTCCATTGCTTCTTTTGGGACACCAAAGAAATACGTAGCAATAAATCCACCTGCGTAAGCTGCTAACAAGCCTAGAATATAGCCAATCCATTGTCCATTTGCAATAAGAGGAATTAAAGCTACTCCACTTGGACCAATGGCAATTGCGCCAATTCCACCTAAAGCGCCAATTACAGCTCCACCGATACCGCCACCAATACAAGCGGTTACAAAAGGTCTCCCTAGTGGTAACGTCACGCCGTAAATCAATGGCTCACCAATTCCTAAAATACCTACTGGCAATGCGCCTTTAATCATGTTGGTCAATTGCTTGTTCTTTTTACATTTCAACCACAGTGCGCAGGCTGCTCCAACTTGACCGCCACCAGCCATAGCTAAAATAGGCAATAGTAACGTCATTCCAGTTGAACTAATCATTTCAATATGAATTGGGGTTAAGACTTGATGCAAACCAAACATCACCATCGGTAAGAATAAAGCACCTAAAACAAAACCTGCAAATGCGCCACCAATGGTTAAGACCCAGTTAATTGCACCTACTAGCGCTGTTGAGATTGCTCCTGCAACAGGCATAATTAAGAAAATCGTCAATAAGCCAATCGTCAATAACGCAATCGTTGGGGTTACGATAATATCAATTGCTTCTGGAATTACTTTATGCAAACGTTTTTCAAGTAAAGCAATCAACCAAACTGCTAGAATGACACCAATAATCCCACCTTGCCCAGGTGAAAGTGTCCCACCGGTTAAGATATTAGGCAATGGTGCTTCAGGTGTCATACCGCTTAGATAAACGATTCCACCAACAATTCCACCTAACGCTTCAGTTGCACCAAATTCTCTAGCTGCATTGATCCCAACATAAATTTGCAAGTACGTAAACAAACCGTTTTTAATAATGTTTAACACAAGGATACTATTTGCCCAATTGTCACCACTAATCGTTCCTGCAACCATCATATTGGATAAAACAGCTGCTATTCCGCCAATAATACCTGCACCAACAAATGCTGGAATCATCGGAACAAAAATATTTGAGATTGATTTTAAAGCTCTTTTAAAAGGTGTGTTGTTTTTCTTTTTCTGTTTAGCTTTCGTTTCACGAGCTAGTTCTTCAGCTGCTTCTAAGCCTGTTTTATTTTCTTTGACAGCTTGATTCTTTTCTTGAATCATGATTGGATCACCTAATCGAACGCCTGCCATGTCTACCATTTTATTGGCTACTTTATTCACCGTTCCAGGGCCAACAATGACTTGTAATGTATCATCTTCAACAACGCCCATTACGCCATCAATTGCTTTTAATCCAACTAAGTCAACCTTCTCTTCATCATTTAATGACATTCGTACACGAGTCATACAATGAATAATTTTATTGACGTTCCCCATTCCACCAACTTTTTCATAAATCTCTCTTGCCAAACGCTCTTCTTTTAATTCAGCCATTTTCTATTCCCCTTTTCTTTCTAAAGTGGTTAAATCGTTTTGCGAATAAAGCCATTTGCTTTTGTTAATTTTTCAGTTGCCTCTTCTTTCGTGCTATCTGTCAAAATCATTACAATTGCTAATTTCACCTGCTGGTCTGCTTCAATAAATGTAAGACTAGCTTTTTCATAGCTACATTCAGTGGCTTGCATGATGATTCGTTTTGATCGTTCTTCTAATTTTTCATTCGTTGGTTTTACATCTACCATTAAATTTTGATACACTTTGCCAATCCCAATCATCGAGATGGTTGATAGCATATTCAGAACTAATTTTTGCGCGGTTCCTGATTTTAAGCGTGTTGAACCGGTTAAAATTTCAGGACCTGCATCCACTTCAATTGGATAAGTCGCATATTGGCTAATTTCAGCTTCTTTATTACATGAAAGTGTTGCCGTTGTAGCACCTACTTTAGTTGCGTACTCTAACCCACCAATCACATATGGCGTCCGTCCACTGGCAGCAATTCCGATTACCATATCCTCAGCGGTTAGGGAAATTGCTTTTAAATCAGATTCTCCAAACTCTTTTGAATCCTCTGCGCCTTCAACAGCTACCGTCATGGCTTCCATTCCACCCGCTATTAACCCTTGAACCATTGATGGATCTGCACTAAAGGTTGGTACACATTCGGCTGCATCTAGTACGCCTAAACGACCACTTGTTCCAGCTCCCATGTAAATTAAGCGTCCGCCTGCTTTAAATGATTTAATAATGTTATCAATGACTGTCGTGATACTTGGCAATTCTTTTTCAACAGCTACGGCTACTTTTTGGTCTTCTTGGTTCATAATACGAGCAACTTCTGCAGTAGAAAGTTCATCCAATCGCATGGTTTCTTCGTTTCTTGTCTCTGTGGTTAATTTCTCTAAATTCATTTTATTTCCTACTTTCAATTCATTGGTTTTAGTTTAAATTGCTGACCTGCAAGACACCAATCGATTAAATCTAAATCAGTCTCTACAACTTTTGCAATCGTATTCACTTTTTCGTCTGCTTTTAAATCTAGTTTGGTAATTTGAATCTCTCCCATATAGCGCCCATATAATTCGTTATCAATTGTGATACTTCCTTTTGAGCGGAGTTGAAGATTTTCTTCTGGTTTGATCTCTACTCTTGGCTTAAATCGTGCTTCTGCACTTCGTAGAACGTCTCTAGCTGGATCCATTCGGTTCCAATGATTTCCAGTAATTAAATCTAAATAAATGGGATTGCGGCTCACTTGCGTATACTTTAAAATAAGCACCTGTTCTTGATAGTAGGCTTTAAACTGTTCTCTTGTTTCATCTATTATGGAAGGATCTCCAATATAAATATCATCTACCGATCCTGTTTTAGTCAATTCAATGCTACATGCTAGCGGATGCTTAAAACGATGATCTTCTAAAGTTGGCAACTGTTGAAAGAGTGGCCCTCTTAATTTTCCATCACCGGGTACAAAAGCCATTATCCTAAAACCCAAATTTTTTAGCCAGTTATTCTTTTCAAGAAATGTCGGCATGTCTAAGCCTGTTTCTGGTCGTGGATAATAGTTGTGCCAAGCTTCCATATTTTCAAAATTTGCTCCAAATTCCCTTAATTCACGAACGTCTTGTTCACTAATGGTACTCGCGTTAAGAGCTACTTTTAAATGATTGCTAACAGCTGCGATGGTTTTATTGGAGATTGCATAATCCATTCGTAACCCTGTAATACCAGTTGCTAAAATTTCAGTTGGTCGATCAAAGGATAAGCCGATCTTCGTTAAGGCTTCACCAGAAATATCCACCATTAACTCCATGTTCAGTTTTTTAGCGAACGAACTTAGTTTTGCTAAGCGCTTACGATAATGGCTGACATTGTCTTCTGGAATATGAAGAGATGAGAAGATTCCAGAGAATCCGCTTTCATTCATTTTATAAAGATACTGCTCTGTTTCCTCTGTCAACTCTTCACCTAAAAAGATGGAAATACCTAACATATTCTCCCTCCTTAAAAAATCTTTTTCTTACTTGAACTTATCATAACTCTTTTGAAATAAAATTTCAAGCTATTCATGAAACTTTATTTCATTAAAAATAAATAAAATCTATTAAAATAAGAATTTTTGTTAGTTCCAGTATTTTAAAATAAGTTAGAAACCACAACTAAATGAAATTTAATTTCATTACATTTATCTAAAATAGACTCTTCCTCTCACTTAATTGATATCCGTTCTCATTAAGAGATAATCTTTTGTCTTAAATATAGACATTGATAGTAATTATCACTATCAACTAATTAGAATGATTATCATTTAGTTTTTGATTTTGGTATGCTTGGTTTATCAAAAAATAGTTTAGGAGGAATTTTTAATGACTTTTATTAAGAACAACAAAGCCATGACTGCGACTATCCTTAGCGGGATTCTTATTTTAGTAGGATGGCTATTCAAACTAAATCATTTCGAAACTACTGCCATCATTATTTTTCTAACTTCATTTGTCATTGGAGGATTTAAACAAGCTGTAGAAGGCATTCAAGATACTTGGGTCAACAAACACTTAAATGTTGATATTTTAATGGTCTTGGCTGCCATCGGTGCGTCGATTATTGGTTATTGGATGGAAGGGGCTTTATTGATCTTTATTTTTTCATTAAGCGGTTCGCTAGAAGAATACGCAACTGAAAAAAGTTCAAAGGCCATTGCCAGTTTAATGCACATGCAGCCAGAAACCGCCCTTAAAGTCCAACCCGATGGTTCATTTCTGGAGGTTTCTATTAATGAGTTAACAATTGGCGATACCTTATTTGTACCAAAAGGAGGCAGTATTCCAATTGATGGTCTATTAAAGACGGACAATGCTTTAATTGATGAAGCAGCCATTACTGGTGAGCCTATTCCGGTCTCTAAAGACACTGGCGCTGAATTGTTTGGCGGAACGATTAATTTAAATGATGCGCTGACAATGAATGTCACTAAAATTGCAGACGACACTCTTTTTGCTAAAATTATTCGATTAGTAAACGAAGCTCAGAACACCCCTTCAAAAACAGCTACAATGATTGAACGCATTGAAAATATCTATGTAAAAATTGTTTTGATTTTTGTGCCGATTATGATTGCGGTCTTCTATTTTATTTTCCAATGGGGTTGGAACGAATCTTTTTATCGCGGCATGGTGCTATTAGTTGTTGCGTCACCTTGTGCTTTAGTTGCATCCGCAACACCCGCTACCCTAGCAGCCATTTCAAATGGTGCAAAACGCGGGATTTTATTTAAAGGAGGCGCGTATTTAGAAAATTTTAGCCAACTAAAAGCGATTGCCTTTGATAAAACCGGAACCTTAACAAAAGGCATTCCTGTTGTAACAGATTCCTTTTTTGATGAACAAATAGACACTCAAAAGCTCTTAAATGTTTGTGTGGCTCTTGAAAAAACGTCTACTCATCCATTAGCAAAAGCCATTGTAACAAAATTCAACGATCAAACGACTGAGACTTTAGAGGGTATCGTTGTTAAAGATATTACTGGACACGGTCTAGAGTGTGTTGCTTATAATCAATTGTGGCGAATTGGGAAAAAAGAGTTTATTTTTAATGAGCAAAATCTCAATCGACCTTTTTTATCAACAGCCGAAGCTTTGCAGTTAGAAGGAAAAACCGTTACGTATATTAGTTGCGACCATCAAATCGTAGGCTATATTGGACTTCTTGATGTAGCAAAAGCAGATGCAAAAGAGATGATTGCCTTCTTTAAAAAGCAAGGTATTCACACCGTTATGTTGACTGGTGATAATGAGCAGACTGGAAAAACGATTGGAACAGAATTGGGAATTGATGAAATTAAGGCGAATTGCTTACCAGAAGATAAAACTGCCATCATCAAAGAACTTAAGGAACACTATGGAACGATTGGTATGGTAGGCGATGGCATCAATGACGCCCCTGCTTTGGCAAATGCTTCAATTGGAATTGCCATGGGAAATGGTACAGATATTGCAATGGATGTGGCTGACGTTGTACTCATGAAAAATCAACTGGATAAATTGACTTATAGTTATCAGCTTTCTGAAAAACTAAAAAAAGTTACGTTGCAAAATATGATTTTTTCAATTTCTGTTATCTCCTTATTAATTTTATCCAATTTATTCCAAATGATTAATTTGCCACTTGGAGTTGTAGGACATGAAGGAAGTACCATTTTGGTTATTTTAAATGGACTCCGCCTGTTAAAAACGTTAAAAGCATAAAACGACCGACAGATAAAAGAATTTTTTATCTGTCGGTCGTTTTTCTAGTTGAAAAATGCTTGGTAAAGTGCTTTTAGTGCCTTGTCTTCATCTACTTCTTGAACGCCAAACATCATGCTGACTTCTGAAGACCCTTGATTGATCATTTCAATATTGATTCCATGTTCCGCTAATGCCTCTGATGCTTTTGCCATCGTTCCTACATTACAGCGCATCTCTTCTCCCACAACCATCATTAAGGCTAAGTTATGTTGAATCACAACTTTATCAGCATGTAAATCTTCTTTTAATCGATTTAACAACTCATTTTCCTGACTTTCTGAAAGCTGATTGCTACGAAGAATTACTGTCAAATCATCAATGCCAGAAGGAGTGTGTTCATAGCTTAAACCGGCATCTTCAAGAATTTCGAGCATTTTTCGTCCAAAACCAATTTCTCTATTCATCAAATATTTTTCAATATAAATACTGCTAAATCCTGGTGAGCTGGCAATTCCAACGACAGCTCCTGAGCTTTTTTCTCGTGTGGTGGCAATTCTAGTTCCAACTGCATGTGGGTTATTCGTGTTTTTAATTTGAACCGGTACGCCCGCCTTAAAAGCTGGGTAAAGAGCTTCGTCGTGAAACACGGAAAATCCAGCGTAAGAAAGTTCACGCATTTCTTTATACGTTAGTGTCTCAATTTCTTGAGGTTTGTCTACGACATTAGGATTTGCTGCATAAATTGCGTCTACATCGGTAAAATTTTCGTAGAGCTCTGCTTGCAGTCCATTGGCTAAAATAGCCCCCGTGATATCTGAACCGCCACGGGAAAATGTAATTAATTTGCCTTCTTTTGTATAGCCAAAAAAACCCGGAACAATTAAAACACCTGCTTGCTTTCTTAATTCATACAAACGCTCATAGGATTCTGGAAGCACTTGTGCATTTCCTGGCTCATCTGTGACAAATAAACCGGCTTCCATCGGATTTACATAGGTAGCTTCAAGCCCTTCATGGTTGAAGTAGGCTGCAATTAATTTTGCGTTATTGTTCTCTCCGCTTGCCTTAAAAGCATCTAAAAAATAGTCTGGCTGAGATTTATCCCCTAATGCAAGTGTTTCTAAATCCCTTTTAATTTCATCAATAATTGCTAAATCTAAGTTCAAATCAACCGCCATTTCTTCATAACGCGAGATTATTTTGACTAAAACAGGTTGATAGGCTTCATTCAAAAGTGCTTTTGTGCCGCAATCAATTAATAAATCCGTTACTTTGTCATCAGCTTTTGAGCGTTTACCTGGAGCAGATACGACAACCACCTTACGTTGCGAATCCTCTTTTACAATCTGAAATACTTTTTTTAATTGGGTTGCCGAAGCTAAAGAACTCCCGCCGAATTTAATCACTTTCATTGCGTCACATCCTTTTTCTCATTTTTTTTTAACATACTTATCATTTTCCCTCTTTTTTACGAAAGAATCAATCTTTTTTTGCATTAAAATCCACTTTTTTAGTATTTTATCGAAAATTGATCACGATATTCAAAAAATAGTAGTTTTCCATTCAATTTTTAACAAAAAAATAAAAAGAAAACGATAGTCCCTCTTCGTTTTATTATAATAATATTCATTAGATAACTTCTATTTTCTCATCAATTAGATTATAATAGAAAGAGGTACTTATCTTTGTAACGGGAAGGTGACATCATGGCAAAAAAGAAACATTTACAAGTTATTCTTGGTTTATCTATGCTTGCAGGAATTACCGGCTCATTCTTTTTAAAAAATCAAAAAGTTCAAGCTCCTACGCTTTCAACTAAATCTAAATTTATCGGATCTTGGAAAGGTCATTTTATCAATCAGTCAACCGAAACAATTTTAGAGATTTCACCCAAAATGGAATTCTTTTTAAATAACCTCCCCATTGAAGGGCATTTATTAAAACAAAGTAGTTCTAAACTTATTTTTGAAGATCACTATGGCTATCAACTTATTTTTACTTTAACAAGCAACGATACGCTAGATCTTTATGACGATGCCGAAGAAAAAATTTACGCGCTTCAACGTGTTGTCGCTAACCAAATAGAAAATGAAAGTTAAAAAGCGCCTCTCTGTTCTAGAGTAGCGCTTCTTTTTATTCTACAAGTTTCGTTTGGTAAATACGGCTACTTTCGCCCCAAGGATGGTAACCTACTCCTACATAGTCAAATTGATACTTTTCATAGTAAGAGGTATGGTCTGTACATAAATACAATGTTTCAAACCCTAATTTTTTAGTTTCAGTCTTAACATACTCAATCAACCATTCTCCATAGTTATTTCCACGAAATTCTTCTTCAATATATAGCCCGCAGAGCCATGGATATAAGTCCATCCGACTAATAAAATCATTTGGAATCAATCCTGCACACCCTACAATCGTCTCGTCTTTTAGCAATAAATACCATTGTGGCAACTTTGATGGTGATGTGAGACAAGAGGTAATGCAGTCTTCGTACAACAAATTCGTCTCTTCACTTCCCCACTTTTCTTGAAAGTAGCAAATGGCTTTCTCCGCATACGCCGGATTCTCTCTAATCGATACATACTTCATTTTATTCTCCCTTCAACTTTCAATAGCGACCAATTCCATCTTCATTCCTTCTGGATCTTGGAAATACAAGGCATAGTGATGAGGCCCGCCTGCAAATGGATACTCATCATCGTACAAAAGCGTTCCACCAAAGGACGGTATCTGTTTTCTTAAAGTATCTACTTGTTTTTTTGTTTCAGTTGCAAATGCGACATGGTTCAAACCGATCCCACCTTTTACGTAAGGCGTTTCAATCATTTTACGCTCTCCAATTGAAATCACAAAATAAAAGTTTTCTTTTTTCCAGCTGATCCCCGTAGCCCAATTTTGGTATTCTTGATACCCTAAGGCTTTTAAAAATTGGCTCCAAAAGGCTGTTTGCTTCGGCAAATCTTTGACGTATAAATCAAGATGATGTAACATTTGATTCCTCCTTTTAGCCCCATTTCTTTTTAGTATAACAAAAAAACAAGATAAAACCATTTAGGTTTTATCTTGTTTCAAGTTTAGTCTTCTAAAGCTTGTAATTTTTGATTGTCATCAAGTTGTGAGACATCCTCTAAATGTCTTTTTTGTAACCAGTTCATTGAAAGGAATAATAATCCACTGAAGACAACGAAGATTGCCAACAAGATCAATGCGCTACTTACAAAGACACCTTGTCCTAATCCACCACTGATTGCTTCTCTAAATCCATAAATTGAATGAGACATTGGCAAGTATGGGTGAATCGCTTTGAAGAAGTTATTTGTTAATGGAATTGGGAATGTACCACCAGCTCCACCAAGTTGAACAATTAATAAGACCATTCCGATGAAACGTCCTGGGTTATCAAATGTCATGGCTAACGTCATAATCAAGAACATGTAAGCAATTGAGGTTACGATTGCCATTGTCATAAATTGTGCTACAGACTCAACATGTAAGCCTAATGCTAGGATTAAGCCTGCTTCAACCACTGCCATTGCAACTGCTGCAACTAAACCGATTGAGAATTTGCTTAACCACCATGAGAAGCTTGATTGACCTGTCATTGAAATTTTACGGATTGGGAAGATAAAGTTGAAGACTAACGCTCCAACATATAAAGCTAATGATAAAACGTATGGAGCAAGAGCTGCACCGTAGTTTTCAACATGGCTGTATTCTTTATGAGTCAATTTATCTGGACTCGCAAGCATATCGAAGGTTTTATCTGTTGCTGTAATTCCGTTTACTTCTTTAGCACCATCTTTTAATTTAGATGATAATTCTTTTGTACCGTCTTTTAGGGTTCCTAAACCAGTACCTAATGTACCTGAACCGTCAGCTAATTGGCTTGAGCCTGATTGGATTTGTGTTGACCCATCAGCTAATTGACCAATCCCGCTATTTAATTGTGGAGAGTTTTCAGTTAATTTAGCTGTTCCTTGTGCTAATTGACTTGAGCCGTCATTTAGTTGAGTCACGCCACTGATTAAGTCTGGTAATTTACCAGAAATTTGACCGATTCCGCCGTTTAGAGCGTTGGCTCCACTGTTAAGAGCGCTAGAGTTTGCTGTTAATTGTTGGCTTCCTGATTTAAGGGATGCTACACCATTTGTGTAAGCATTGATTCCTGAAACCAAACCAGTATCACCTTTTAATCCATTTTGGATTTGACCTAAACCTGGTGCTAGTTGTTGATCTAAAGCCGTTTTAATATCAATTAAACCTTGCGTTGCAGATGTAGCACCTGGTAAAGCTACATTTGAAACTGCTGCTAATTTATCGACCCCTGCTTTTAATTGACTTAATTGGGCAGTTAGGCCTGCTGCTAATGTTTGAATATCTGCTCCAGTTGCTTGAGTAGCTTCCCCTGCTGCTGCTGCTTTTCCACCAATTGCTGTTGCTTTTTCACCAATTGCTGTTGCTTTTCCACCAATTGCTGTTGCTTTTTCACCAATCGCTGTTGCTGTTGCTCCTTGCGTTTGTGCTTGCGTACCTAATTCAGTTTTAACTGCATTATCTAATTCTTGTTTTTCAGCATCTGATAAACTTTGATAAGCTGCTGTTTTTTGAATGGCTGTTACTGTTTTTGTTGGATTTTCTTGGATTTGATTACCTAAGTTTGTTAAATCGTCTCTAATTCCATCTTTGTTTGTTAAATCTTCTTTAATTTCACCTAAGTTTGTTTCAATAGTTGTTAAATCTTCTTTAATTCCGCCTAAGTTTGTTCCAATAGTTGTTAAATCTTCTTCAATTTTTGATTGATCAATTGTTCCACTATTTGCTAATTGAGTTTGCAATTCATCAATACCATCATTTAATTTAGGCAATACTTTAATCAATTGAGATAATTCAGCTAGTTTTTTGGGGTCAATTTTGTTAGACATTTCTTGAACACCATTTGCTAGTTGATCAACACCACCGTTTAATTGTGCAACACCTGCTTGTAATTTGCCATTGTTTGCAACTAATTGATTGCTTCCATCGGCTAACTGACCCACACCTGCTGTATAAGCGCCAACGCCATTTGCTAAGGTTTGTGAACCGTCGCTTAATTGACCGACACCTGCTTGAAGGGGTCCAACGTTAGAAGCTAATTGTCCGATTCCATCATTTAATTTGGTTGCTCCTGAATCAAGTTGAGCCACACCGTCTGTATATTGATTTAAACCGACTTCTAGTTTTTCTGCACCTTCGCTGAAGGTTACGGTACTTGATGCTAATTTTTGTAAGTTTTCTGTGATTTGTTTGTTTCCATCAGTTAATTGTTTTGTTCCGTCATCTAGTTTTTTAGAACCATCTGCCGCTTGTGTAAAGCCGTCTCCAACTTTTTCAATTTGACCGAAAATGGATTCTGCATAGGCTTTTGTTACGTTAGCTGAAACTTCGCTTTTTAATTGCTTAGCCGCCGTCTCGCCAATAACTTCACCGATATAGTTTAATGAGCCATTTGTTTCATAAGTGATATTCATTTTCTTTGGTTCTTTGTCTAATAGTGTTGAAGCATTTTTAGAAAAATTCTTTGGTAACGTCACGACCATATAGTACTTACGATCTTTAATACCTTCTTTAGCGGCTTTTTCTGAAACGAAATGCCAATCTAATAAATCATTTTTCTTTAAATTCTCAACTAGTTGATCCCCGACATCTAATGTTTTCCCTTGATAGTCGACTGATTCATCTAAGTTTACAACTGCAACAGGTAATTCACCTGTTTTACCATATGGATCCCACACTGATTTCAAGAAGAATCCTGCGTATAAGATAGGAATAAACATAATCACGACAAATGAGATTAGTAATAATTTATTGCCGGCAAGTTTTTTCCATTCATTTTTCATCATTTCCATTGACGTTTTTCAACACCTTTCTTAGTAACCCTTTTTTTTCAGCTAAATCGTTCCAGTTTAAAACTGGAATTTCACGAAGACCTAACGTTTCTTGGATCAACTCTTCAACTGTCTGCTTCCCTAAATAATCCGAGTAATACTTGTCCGCTTCGTGAAATACATCCATTAATACCAAATCTCCTTGATTGGCAACAGGCTGCATATCTTGAAATACCATGTTGATTAAACCTGTATTTGGATACGTGATCACAGGTCCTTCTAACGCTTCAATAATTTCCAATATCGTTATTTTTTCAGGTGCTTTCGCCAGTGAAAATCCACCATTGATACCTGATACTGATGTTACAAGATTATTGACTACCAACTTGCGCATTAATTTTTTCAAATAGGTTGGTGAGCCTTGTAACCGATAATTGATAATGTGTGAAGAAACGGGTATCTCTTGATCTTGGGTTGCTAATAACGCAATCACACAGACAGCTTGTTCCAAGCCTTTTGTCAGCTTCATGATTTCGCCTCTTTTCAGCTTTAAAATAATGTCTCTAATCAGATACATCTTCTATCCATTAGAGATATTCTATATCCATGAATAAATTTACTCCTTTTTGAACTAAATTGCAAGCATTTAAATCAACTTTTTTTATTTTTTTATGTATTTATAAAAAAAAGAGGTTAAAATCACTTTTTTTTGTGATTTTAACCTCTTTTTTAATCGATGGTTTCTACTTTGTCTGCTTCTTTTAAAATAGCACCCGCTGTTTGAAGAATATCAAAGGGCGTTTTTTCATTTGCCATCACAACAACGCCATCGTTGCCATCCTTTGAAATCAATATTAAACTATGATATCCACCAAGCACACCGTGGCTATATTTTGTTTTTTCTCCAAGGTACATGCCAAAACCGTAGGAAGATTCTGATGATCCTGGCGTTTGCATTTGATCTAAACTTGTTTTACTGATTAATTTCCCATCCACTAACGCTTGGTTGAATTTAACTAAATCGCCTGCTGTCATGTACATATTTCCAGCTCCAAATTCTTCAGACAGGCTTCCTTTGGTGATAGGAAGTGGCTGATAGGCTTGATTTCCTACTTTTTGGTAAGCTACCGTATGAAAGAGGGCCGTATCAAAGCTATCGTAAAAACCGGTATGGGATAAATTGGCTTTTTCGATAATGTTCTTAGTCACGTAGGTGCTATAATCTGTACCTGAAGCACGTTCAATGATTCCTGCTAATAAAATATAATCATCATCGGTATAGTGCCAGTGGCCGTTATTGACAATTTTTAGTTGATCTAACACCTCTTGAACTGCGCCATTGTGGGTCACTTGTTGCCCTGTTTTTTTCATTCCGACAATTCCTGATGTATGGGTTAATAATTGTTTGACTGTGATGACGCCGTTGTCGTTAATGGTAGGGTAATACTTTTTGATGGGATCGGTTAATTTTATTTTCTCTTCGTCTACTAGTTTCATAATCGCTGTTGCCGTAATGCTTTTTTCAATTGAGCCTATATAATAAAGGGATTGAAAAGTATTTAATTGATTCGTTTCTTTATTCGCATATCCGTAGCCTTTGTTTAACAAGACTTTCCCATTTTTTATGACGAGTAACGTTCCGTTAAATTCTTTTGATTGAATCAAGTTTTCAATTTTTTTCGTTAACTCAGGGGTTTTATCTCCACTATTTGGGTTATCAAGATCTGGTGCTAACTTTTCTGGTTCATTCGTGTCCAGCGCTAAGCCATTTTCTTTCAACTTGTAGCGTCCTATCTTTAAATGTGTAGGGCTTGCGGCGAAACTCTCTTTTTTTGTCGCTGTTACCAGAACTGCTCCACCTATAATAACTAAACTTAATAATGCCATTACTAGAAGAATTTTCCGCATTTTCCTCACCTCTAGCCCCTATTATAAACTCAATTCTTCTATATCATTACTTAAATTTTTTTAAAATTTCTTTACATCACTAAGTGTACTAGTTATAATAGTACACATAATACAAATAACGAATGCACAAAAGGAGTCTGACTATGATTAAAATCGATCCCCGCAGCCCTCATCCTTACTATGAACAAATCATATCAGCAATTAAACAACAATGTTTGGCAAAAGTATTATTGCCTGGTGATAAGCTTCCTTCTGTACGTGAAATGGCTGGAACTATTTTAGTAAATCCAAATACAATCAGTAAAGCTTATCAGGAATTAGAACGTCAAGGCGTGATTGAAACGTTACGAGGCAAAGGAACGTATATAGCGGAACGACAAGCAACTCCCTTAAATAAGGAATTAGAATTAAAACTTCAAAAACAATTGGAAGAATTTTGTTTAGAAGCACTCTACTTGGAAATTCCCAAAGAAACATTAACCAAGTGGATTGAAGACAACTATCAAAAACTAAAAAAGGAGTAGACCCTATGGACATCCAACATTTATCAAAAAAGATTAGTCCCTCATTTTCATTAAGCGCTATTACATTCACTTTAAAAACAGGGGAAATCACGGGGCTGATTGGCCGCAACGGAAATGGAAAATCAAGTTTATTTAAAACAATGGTTGGACTTTACCAAAAAGATACTGGAGCAGTTTTAATTGATGGTCAGGAAATTGAACACTTTACTGAACAAAAAGAACATGTTTTTTTACTACAAGATTCGATTGCCTATTTTGATTCATTAAAATTAAAAGAAATCAGCGCTTACTACCAACTTGCTTATCCTCGTTTTAATCACGATTTATTTCAACGAGAATTAAAAAAAATTAAACTGACATTAGATGAACGTTATGGAAAATTATCGAAAGGGACAAAAACAATGGTTCGTTTGATTAGTGCTTTTGCTACTGGAGCCACTTACCTTTTTTTAGATGAACCTTTAGATGGACTAGATACAATTCAGCGCAAGCGGGCATTAGGTTTTATTTTAAAGCAGGCTACATCCACTCAGGTTAGTATTTTAATTGCTTCTCATCAACTTCAAGAATTAGAATCAATTGCCGATCGTATTTTAGTCTTAAAACAAGGTTCTTTAGTGAAAGATTTTTATTTAGAAAGATTACGTTCAACTGCTATTAAAGTTCAATTTGTTTTTGTAACAAAAGAGATTCCTTCTATTATCAGAGAAAACGCTACACTTTTATCTGTTGAAGGACGTGTTTTAACTTACTTATTT
This sequence comes from Carnobacterium divergens, assembly GCF_900258435.1. Taxonomy (NCBI): domain Bacteria; kingdom Bacillati; phylum Bacillota; class Bacilli; order Lactobacillales; family Carnobacteriaceae; genus Carnobacterium; species Carnobacterium divergens. The sequence goes on from NZ_LT992558.1 coordinate 2,392,574, forward strand.
GAAGAACTGCCTCAAGAATTAGAAGAAAACATTAAAGAAACGAAACCTGTCTTATTTGAACGACTTCCTGTTTCGATTGAAGATATTATCCGTAGTCAATCAACCAAAGATCCAGATTACCAAATGATGAATCAGGAGGAATGCTAAATGAACAAAGATTTGCACACCTTACTTTGGAAGCACCATTGGAAATTATTGAGTTTGTTTTTTGCAACAGTAGTTGGAAGCTATTTATATAGCGGACTTAGTCAGGTGACTACATGGAATAAAAACTATCAATCAACACTGGAACAAATCAAATTATCTGAAGGCTCAGAAACGATAAAAGATTATGATTTTTCCTTATTTTATACGATGGGACAGTCTTCAAATAAAATTTTTACAACCTTTATTCATGAACCTACTCTTATTTTATGGAGTGCTGTTGCACTATTAAGTTTCGGATTGTTCTTTTTTGATAAAATGTCAAATTTTGATCACTTCTTATTTGCTAGTCGTTTTTCGAAAAAAGAGCTCTTTTTAACAAAACTATTTTTTGGCTTTTCTACTCTTTTTAGTAGTTTAATCATTGGAAAAATACTTTTTATGAGCTTGCTTTATTTGAAAATCCCTACAGCCTTTTTCAATGCCTCCTTCGTTGATTTATTCCCTAACCAATTATTAAGCGTCCTATTTTATATTTTTATTTTTTCCATTATGATGTTTTTTGCGATCGTCATTGGGGATGCTTTCTTTCTGTTTTTTGTCAGTGTTGGTTTTTCAATTAGTATTGGCTTTTTTATGGATACCTTTCGTACTCTTCTCAATAAATGGGACTATTATCACCATGGTTTTTTTTCGACAATTGCAAATGATTTCTGGCTTTTTACTTTATTTAAACACCCACCAATTCAAATAGAGCAACTGCCAATTTGGTATTACTTAGTTTATAGTATGGGAATTATTGGATTCGTGGCATTGTCACTCTATTCCTATAAGAAACTTTCTTTAGAAAATGGCCGAAAATTTATTTTAATTACAGCGCTAAAAAAACCACTTATTGTAATTGCTAGTGTCTACGTTCCTTATATTCTTGTAAGCAACTGGCTGTATGCTGATTTTTACAATCTGCAGCTTACTCGTTTTTTCTGGCTTAATCATTTACTTTGCTTTGGATTCGGTATCGCTTTGTGTGGAACGCTTTCTTGGTTCCTACTATATAAGAAAGAATCTTTAAAAAAAAGCGGCATTTAATCAAAAAAGCGCAAGGTTCTTTTAAGAGAACCTTGCGCTTTTTCTAGTTTTAGTTGTTAGTTCACGAAGACTTAACGGGCAATCAAATAGATATCCTTGAAATACATCGCAACCTAGCTCGTGAACTTGTTTTAATTGAGTTAGTGTTTCTACGCCTTCTGCCACCACTGATAAATTCAAACTGTGAGCCAATTTGATTGTTGATTCAATAATTTTCATGGCCTTTAATTCTGTAGAGCGAATGAATGCTTGATCTATTTTTAAGCAATCAACCGGTAAGGAGTGTAAATATTGCAACGAGCAGGAACCTTGCCCGAAATCATCTAAACTAATTTTGATTCCTAAAGCTTTTAATTTAACTAAATTTTGATGGGCTCGCTCTAAATTTTGTATCTCTGGTCGTTCGACAATTTCAAGCTCTAAACGTTCTGGCGCATGTAAATGGGCTTGCAAATAATGGCAAAGTCCTTCTATATAAGTATCATCTGTCACATCACTAGATGGAATATTGACAGCAATCGTTCGCTTCTCAAAAAAGGGATTTGTATTTAACAACATCACAATTTCTTGAATCAAATAATTTTGTAACTTTCGGCTATCTTCTGCCGTTAGAAATGAGAAAAAAAGATTTGGGGTTAAAATACGATTTCCTACCTTCAACCTAATTAACGCTTCGACACCCACTGTTTCTAATTGGTTACGACTCACTTTAGGTTGAAAATAAACTTGATATTGTTGATTTCGAATCCCCTTTACAATTTCGGTATCCGTAGTTGTAGAACACACTGTCATTCCTCATTTCAATAATGATATTCTAAAGCTTATTTTACCCTTATTATATTATAGAACCCTGCTAATAATCGCAACTATTTACACTTTTTTAGAACTATTTTTATTTAGCTCTATTCGTTAATAAGCTAAAAAACGATCAGAATCAACATACGATTCTGATCGTCTTTTTAAAAATTAAGCCATTCATTCTTTTTCTTTTCGTATTCATCTTTAGTAATCATACCCTCATCGTATAATTTTTTTAAATGAGACAAATCGTCTGTCAGTAAGTCTGGATTTTCATTGATTTTATTCGTTCTAGTTAACGTCATAATTCCTGCAATCACCCACAAAATCCCGTGAATGGAGGTAATTGAAAGACCTCCTAGAACTAAAATCGCTATTCCCCAGCCTAAACGGCCTTTTTTTAGTTTAAAAGCCGCAATAAAACCAAAGATAGAGGTTGCAACTAACCAAATGACTACTACAATCAAAATTCCGACTATAAAGGCTCCCTCAGATCCATCATAATAGCTTGTATTATAATAATCCGTATCGTACATTTGATTCATTTGAGAGGACATTCCAATTCCTGCTAAACCTGTAATGAGTATCACTACAAAAGCAAATAAAGCATTAAGAATAGCTCCTATCAGCGTTAATAGATATTCAGTTTGACGATTCATCATACTCACGATCTCCTTTTTCTCCAATTTCTTCTTTTGGCACCTCTTCTTTTATGCTTATTTCCTCTACCTTTTCAACTTGTTCTTCTTTAGGTGTATCTGTAAGCTGTTGTGCTGTTTTTAACCCTTTTAATTCTTGTTTTAATAAATAAATTTCCCGATCATGCTCTAGACTATTTTTAACTAATTTTGATTCATTAATGCCTTTAACAATTGCTTTTTTGATGATAAAATACCACATAAAAAACATGCCTACAATTAGTGCGATATAAAATAGTCCAAGAAACATAAAGAAATATGCACCTATCAGTGAACTCATTTTAATTCCCCCTATCTTTTATAGTTCTAGTATACCTTTTTTTAAAGGAACCGTCATTTTTTATTTGTTCCATAAATCATTAAAAAAAAGACCTGTTCCTCAAAGAAACAGGCCTAGCAGTGCTTATTCTAAATTTTTCCCATTTGAAGCTATCACGCGTTGATACCAATAATAACTTTCTTTTGGAATACGGCGTAACGTTTTTTCATCGTGCTCGTCACGATCAATATAAACCATTCCATAACGTTTTTGGTATCCATTTAACCAACTCAATAAATCTGTATAGCTCCATGTGCAGTACCCTAATACTGTAACGCCATCGGTAATTGATTCTTGAATAGCTTTTACATGGCGTTTTAAATAATCGATACGGTATTCATCATTGATTTTATCATCTGATTCAAGCTTATCAAAGGCTCCTAAACCATTTTCAGTAATTAAAATTGGCAATTGATAGCGATTTTCAATACGACGCAACGCTACATGCAGTCCTTCTGGGTCAATGGTCCAATCCCAATCTGTTGTTTCAGTAAACGGATTTGCAGTTGTTTTAAATAAACCTGGAATGCCACTGTCTTTACTGCTTCCTTTTTTTCCAGTAAAATTCGGTTTTGCTTCCCCAATGCCTCCATTTAATGGATTGTACTCTACAGTTGCCGTTTGATAATAGTTTAATCCCATAAAATCAGGCGTTGCTGCTTTTAACAGCTCTAAATCTCCTGGCAAAATAGTTGGAGCAATTCCTTCTTTGACTAAATGATTCATCACCACTCTTGGATATTCTCCCCAAGCATAAACATCCATCCAAAAATGAGACAATAGTTCTTCTGCATTTTCAGCAGCTAAAATATCCTTTGGATTCGGCGATTTTGGATAAACTGGCGTATAAGCAAAACTTGGTCCAATTAATGCATCTTCAATCGCTAACTCTCTAAACGATTGGATTACCTTAGCATTCGCCACATTAGCTATGTGATTGACTTCGTAAAATCGTTTTTCATCACGAACAGCAGGCGGATGAGTTCCCGTTTTATAACCTTGTCCCACAAAAACATTTTGTTCATTTAAGGTTACCCAATGTTTTACTCGATCCCCGTATCGCTTAAATAGAATAACCGCATAATTGTTGAAATCTTCAATGACCTCTCGACTTTCCCAACCACCATAACGCTCCATTAAAGCTTGTGGAATATCCCAATGATACAAAGTCACGACCGGTGTAATTTGGTAAGAAAGTAGTTCATCAATTAAACGATCGTAAAAATCCAATCCTGCTTCATTGATTTCTCCTGTTCCACTTGGTAAAATTCTGCTCCACGCAATCGAAAAACGGTAGGCTTTCAAACCTTGTTCTGCCATTAACTTGACGTCTTCCTTATAACGGTGGTAATGATCCACTGCAACGTCTCCATTAGTATCTTGAAAGGTAGCTCCTGGAACTTTCGCATAAACATCCCAAACAGACTCCCCTTTCCCATCACTATTCCATGCGCCTTCAACTTGATAGGCTGCGCTTGCACTCCCCCATAAAAAATCAGTTGGAAAATCGTTTAAATCCTTGTGCTCCATTCCAATCACTCCTAAAATTAGACTATACTTTTATATTTAAATTATAGATGATTACTCAAAAAAATGCTAGTTCGAATAGTTGTTTCGACGTAAATAAGGTTAAATTCCTTCTGATTCATTGGAATAATCCCACTACTCATACAATCATTTACATACGCTTAGTTTAATTGAAGCTACTTTCTTACTGATTCCATCATTATTAAAAAAAAATGAACAACCGCGCTTCATTCTCATTTAAACTCTATCTAATATTTAGCACAACTAACTCCTTGATACGCCATTTATCCTTTTTTATTAACAACTTGTTAAGATAAAAAAAAACAAGCATAAATCAATATACTTTACTTTTATATTTTGTCATTCACTTTTGTTCTTAAGTTCTGAACATCCTTTCATCTGATTGTTTGTAAACAGCTTAAACTAAGCTTTCCATTAAATTACCTTCTCTGTTTTTCTTCTGAAAGAAACTTTTTCGGAACAAGAATGTGTTCATTCTACAAAAAAATGAATACGCATTTTTTTCTTTAACGAGCGCAACTACATTTGTTATAATTTGATAATCAAACTAGCTATTAAACATCAAAAACGTCATCAAATTCGCTCTCATTTTATTCATATTCGCTATTTTTTAATTATTCTTTTATTTAACGACACATTTTGTTCACAAATTCTACACTAAGCTAAATAGAAAAATAGTGAATACACTCACATGTTTTATTATAGATATATATAAAGATAATCATTATTTTTATGTATACAAAAAATGAATAAAACCCACTTTATTCAACAAAAAAATATAGGATTGTTTTAAAATAAGCATTTCCAATAATTAAACGGGTCTTAATTATTCATTTTTTATATAAATCAGTTTTTCTTTTTTAGGCTTCCCTTACTAAGGTTGATCTATTTTTCACATTTCTGTAGTTTATCATTTTTAGTTATTATATTATTTATGGATATTATTCTATCTAATAGTTGGATTCACAATGATAATAAGATTAAAATTCCAACACAAATAGCTAACGTTTATGCTATAATATTGAACAGTAATTGATTATTATAATAAAAAAACTTCGATGTTAATAATACACACAGAAGTTTTTGGAATAAATTCAAAGTTAATTGAACTATATATAGCTGATATTGCCGTAGGTTGAAATTGAACCTTCTGCTAAACTCACTAATTCTTCAAATAACATATTTATTCCTCCCTCCCAAAAAAAATAATCTTTGCTTTTTGGAAAAATAAAAATAGAAAATAGCAAAACATTCGTTTTACTAACTCTATAATATAACATTTATTAATAAAAATCAACTATAGAAGGGAATTTTTTATAATGATTATCTTAGGAGATAAAGTTAAAAAATTAAGAATCGAAAAAAAATTAACACAAAGTCAATTAGCAGAAGGCATCTGTACTCAAGTTACTATCAGTAAAATTGAGAATCACAATAATATTCCAACGATGAATATTTTAAGCAAAATTTGTGATCGTTTAGGCGCAGAAATCAACGATGTTTGTATCGTTGAAGGAGATTCAAATACAAATTACAACCTATTTAAAAAAGTAGATACTCTTTGCAATCAATTGCAACATAAAGAAGCTTATGATTTATTAGTAAGTAGCATCAACGAAGATGAACTAGATAATATTCACGATAAAAAACTTTATTACTACTATGTTGGAATCACTCGCTTAATTGGTTTTAACGAGTTTGAAGAAGCTTTGCATTACTTTAATTTAGAATTAATCTTAGAACGTTCTTCTAATCTTGATTTTGTGGATGTTTTAGTTACAAATTCAATTGGGATTGCTTATGATTCAAAAAATGACATCAAAAAAGCTAAAGTTTATTTCGATAAATCAATTGATGATATTCAAGAATTAAACAAAGTTGAAGCAGATAACTTTACTAAATTATTGAAAATTTATTACAATGCAGCTAAATTCTATTCAAAAATTGAAATCTACGATAAAGCTATTAGTTTATCTGACATCGGAATTGACTTGTTGCAAAAAGACAAATCATACTACATGCTTGATTTCTTGTACTATGAAAAAGGCTTTAACTTATTGAAAAAAGGCAATAAAAAAGAAGCAGAAGAATTCTACTTCTTAGCAATGGCTTGTGCGATTATGAATGGCAATGACAATATTGTTACTGGCATTAAAGAAGATATCAAACAATATAAATTAACACCTTACAAATTCTAAAGAAAAAACCTTCTCAACTTTGAGAAGGTTTTTTTCTTTAGTTTATTTTTTTTAAAATAGCTTGTGCAGTAGCTAGGTTCATTTGAGGTGCTTTCCGTAATTCTGCTACTACTTGTTCGATTTCATCACCAGTTGCGCCTGCGTGGATTGCCAGTGCCTTTGCTTGTAGTGACATATGCCCTCTTTGGATTCCTTCTGTTACTAACGCTTTTAATGCGGCTAAATTTTGCGCTAATCCAACTGAAACAATAATACTTGCTAGCTCTGTCGCCTGATGAATTTGCAGCAATTCTTGATTTGCTTTCACAAGTGGCAAGACACTAATAGCGCCACCAACGGTTCCTACCGGCATGGGCAGGGTCAATTCTCCTGCTAAATTTCCCGCTTCATTCATAAACCAATTAGACATTCCTTTATAACGCCCTGTTCGACTCGCATAGGCATGGGCTCCTGCTTCAATGGCTCTTGTGTCATTCCCTGACGCCATTACTACTGCGTCAATTCCATTCATGATGCCTTTATTATGAGTAGCTGCTCGGTAAGGATCCAACTGAGCATAATAAGTTGCTTCTGAAATCCGTTTAGCAACTTCTGCTCCGCTGTATTCTCCAGTTGCTAGTCCGGTTACTGGTATCTCACATTTAGCGGTCACCAATGAAGCATCTCCATAGTTGCTTAGGATTTGCATCAAGGTACTTCCTTTAATCCAATTGGAAATCGGTTCAACTGTTGCTTCTAAAATTGTATTGATTGTATTGGCTCCCATCGCTTCTTGAACATCTACAATTAGATGCACCGTTAAGTATTCAGGCTCCAACGCTTCATTTTTAATGATTCTTGTCTCAACACGCTTTACGCCACCACCTCGCTTCACAATAGAAGGATGGGCACAGGACGCGATTTCAATAATTTCTTGTTCTTTATCTCGAATCATTTTTGCAGCAGCTTCGATATCTAGCACGTCTTTAAAAATCAATTGTCCAATCATCGCGCGCTCATGAATTTCAGTGGTAAATCCACCGCCACTTCGAATCATTTTTGCGCCATTGCTGCTGGCTGCAATTACAGAAGGTTCTTCCGTCACCATCGGCACAATCACATCTTTTTGATCAACTAAAAAATTTAACGCCACACCTATTGGCAATGGAAATTGGCTTAGTTGATTTTCAATCATATTGTCTGCAATTGTTGCATCTAGTAGCTGCTCTTCCATAAATAATTGTTCGCCATTTTCAGTTAAAAATCCCTTTTCAGCTAACAGCTTAATGCGCTCTTGGCGACTTTTTTGATAAAATTTTGAAATAGTTGAATCCATTTCAATTCCCCTCTTTCAACTAGTTTAGTGACGTTCAACAACCATGGCAACGCCTAATCCGCCACCAATACATAATGATGCCACACCCGTTTGTTGCTTCGTTTGTTTCAATTCGTATAATAAGGTCGTCAATACTCGCGCACCTGACGCGCCAATGGGGTGCCCTAAGGCGATTGCTCCACCGTATATATTGGTTTTTGCTGGATCAATTTTTAAATCTTTTACAACAGCTACTGATTGTGAGGCGAATGCTTCATTCAATTGGAATAAATCAATTTCTGATAAGCTATAGTCGCTTTTTTTAACAGCTTCTTTGACTGCATAATAGGGAGCGTATCCCATAATCGCAGGATCAATTCCAATTTCAGCGGTTGCTTTGATGGTTGCTAAATAAGGAATTCCTTTCGCTTCTGCTCGTTCTTTGGACATTAACACTAATGCCGAAGCACCGTCATTGATTCCAGAAGCATTTCCAGCTGTGACGGTGCCGTCTTTTTTAAAGGCGGGCTTCAAACGTTCTAATTTTTCCATTGATGTATCATAACGAATCGTTTCATCTTTTTCCATTAAAGTGCCATTTTTTAGTAAAACGGGAACTATTTCTTCTTGAAAGAAACCTTGTTCTTCTGCTTGTTTAGCTTTCATTTGTGAGTGATAAGCAAAAGCATCTTGTTCCTTACGGCTAACTTGAAATTGTTCAGCTACATTTTCTGCAGTAATTCCCATGTGGTACTGACCAAAGGCGTCAGATAATCCATCATTAATCATACTGTCAACCACTTGATCGTTGCCAAATTTGTGACCAAAGCGATGATTCTCCATTAAAAAGGGTGCCTGTGACATGTTTTCAGTTCCGCCAACCACAACGACTTCTGCTTCGCCAAGTTGAATTGCTTGTCTGCCTAACATCACAGCTTTTAAACCGGAACCGCACACTTCATTAATCGTCATTGCAGGAACTTCAAAAGGAATCCCTGCATGAATTGCAATTTGTCTAGCGGGATTTTGTCCTAGCCCTGCTTGTAATACATTTCCAAAAATAACTTGTTGAATATCTGATGTTTCTATATTGGCTCTCTTTAATGCATTTTCCACCACAATTTTACCTAGTTCAACAGCTGAGCTATCTTTTAAGCTACCACCGAATCTTCCAATTGGTGTTCGAACCGCACTTACAATTACAACTTCTTTCATAGCCCTCTCCTTTGAAAACATTTTGCCTTTATTATACCATTATTGATAGTCAAAACAACTTGTTGAATGCGGCCCTTTAAAAATTTATTAAAACCTTTAGGTTAACTAATGAAAACGCATTCTAAAATGAAAAAAAGAGCTTTTTTTTAAAGATTTTACTAATTTATGATGAAATTTTCTTCTTTCGGTTGTCTTTTAAAGTTATTTTTAATAAACTGGTAGTGTGAATCAAAAATATATAATAGAAAAAGGTAATGATAATGAAGATAGGAATCGATAAAATTAGTTTTTATACACCTGCTTTTTATGTTGACATGGTTGAGCTTGCTCATGCAAGAGGAATTGATCCAGATAAATTTACCATCGGCATTGGACAAGATAAAATGGCATTTCCGCCCGTTACGCAAGACGCTGTAACAATGGCAGCTAATGCGGCCCTATCGCTATTAGATGACGTCGATAAAGAAAAAATTGATTTGATTATTCTAGGAACAGAATCAGGAATCGATCAATCAAAAGCTGGCGCAGTTTATATCCATCGCTTACTTGGCTTAAATCCATTTGCGCGCTCAATTGAAATTAAAGAAGCTTGTTATGGCGCAACTGCAGGCATTCAGATGGCAAAGGAATACGTTGCAAACCATCCTGAAAGCAAGGTTTTGGTTATGGGTTCTGATATCGCTCGTTACGGATTAGATACACCTGGTGAATCCACTCAAGGAGCTGGTGCCGTCGCTGTCTTGATTACAAAAGACCCTCGCGTGATTGCCTTAGAAGATGACAATGTCTTTTTAACAGGGGATATTATGGATTTCTGGCGTCCTGTTTACTCAGAAACAGCCGTTGTAAATGGTAAATATTCAACTGAACAATACATTCAATTTTTTGAAACAATCTGGGCTGAACATCAACGTAAATTTAATGATTCATTAGCTGACTTTACTGCAATTTGCTTCCACCTACCTTATACAAAAATGGGACGTAAAGCATTAAATACAGTGATTGATTCCGTTTCTAGTGAGGATCAAGAACGCTTATTGGAAAATTATCGTTTAAGTACGCTGTACAGTCGCCAAATCGGCAATATCTACACAGGCTCTCTGTATTTAAGTGTGATTTCTTTACTCGATCACCAAACATCATTGAAAGCCGGAGATCGTTTAGGATTCTTTAGTTATGGCTCTGGTGCTGTGGCCGAGTTCTTTAGTGGGACACTCCAAGAAAACTTCCAAGATTATATTAACGCTAAAGGCCATCAAGATTTGTTAGATAAACGTAAAAAATTATCCATTTCAGAATATGAAAAACGATTCAATCAACAGTTGCCAACCGATGGTTCAACAATGAAAATTGAAAGTACCGATGATCCAGCGGCGATTGTTTTAACCGGAATTACAGAACACATGCGTCAATATTTAAAAAAATAAACACACCCGTCCAATTAAGATTTTTCTTAATTGGACTTTTTTTGGGAATTTTAAAAATAGTTCTATAGATACCATTCGTTATTAAAATGAAGTATACTTAATTCATAAGGAGGTGCGCAATGAAAAAGAAAACATACCGCAATACACCAGCTTTTACTTTACTCGCATGGGGATCATTTATTTTCTTTATTATCTTGATTACAATTGGTCTTTATACGCTAAAAGAACCGTTGATGGTAAAAGGCTATTACTTAATGGGAACCGTTGGAATTATTTCTTCTTCTTTCACTGTAGCAAAAGTTGTTCGTGATAATCAAGAAGACGAAGAACGTTATAAACAAATGTTTAAAGCTGTAGATGACGACGTGCATTTATAGTCTAAACATAGTCGCTAAAAAGATACTTTTTTAGTGGCTTTTTTAGTTCAGTTCTTTCTTCTTATTCTTTTTTCCGTTATAATCGAAGCAAGACTTTTTTTAGGAGGGATACGTCATGATTCATATCGAAAAAATACCTAATGGTGCATTACAAGAAAATTGTTATATTATAGCCGATGGCACAGATGCTTTGATTATCGATCCTGGTTCTGAAGCGGAAAGAATCATTGCAACCATTCAAACATTAAAGGTGATTCCTCAAGCTATTTTATTGACTCATACTCACCATGATCATATTGGCGCTGTCGATCAAGTACGGGATGCCTTTTCAATTCCTGTCTATGTTCATGAATCAGAACAAGCTTGGTTGAGTGATCCTGAAATGAATCTATCAGCACAATTTATGTCCGTTCCAGTTACTGCTCGACCTGCAGAATTTGAATTTACGTTATATAAAGAGTATGATTTTGGCAAACTGCATTTTAAAGTTGTACCGACACCAGGACATTCATTTGGTAGTGTTAGTTTTCTCTTTGGGGATTTCGTCATTGCTGGAGATGCTTTATTTAAAGGCAGTGTTGGGCGACCTGACTTGCCAACAGGGAATCTAGATCAGCTACTTAAAGGCATTAGAACTGAACTATTCTCATTACCACCAGAAACAATCGTATACGCTGGGCACGGTGATGACACCACTATCGGATACGAACAAAAAACCAATCCCTATTTTAATTAATCCGTTGCTTCCTTAATTTTAAGGAAGCTTTTTTGCTAAATTTTTTCCAAATAATTTTTATAGTAGCTCGCGTACTCTTTCATTCCTAAGCGCTTAAAGACTTCAAGTGAAAAGATACACATTTCTTCTCCTGCGATTTTATGACCTGTTTTAATGAGAAAGATTCCATTTAAAAATTCAATCGTTACTTTTTCAAAAAAAGCGGTCTCTTTTACTCCAATTGATTCAATTGTCTTTAAATACTTTTGTGCTTTTCTAATATTGTTATGATTAAAACAACACAGTACCATATTGATTAACATTCGCGCTAAGTCATCTTGATTTGCATTTAAATCACGGTATAGATAAACTTCCTTTAAGGCTTTTTCAATTAAGAATTCCAATGTTTCTAAATCGTAAATAAACATCATATTAGTGAAAAGTCGCAATTCATAATAGCCCCAATATTGAGTATTAAAAAGATAATACTTAATCGGCAACACTTTTTCTTCATTAATTTTTTCGTTCTTTACCCGACAAATCAAAGAATATACGAGCAAATGATTGTGTAAAAAGAAAATATCTTCCGTTGTTTCTAGTGCCGTAACCAACTCATCGTTTAATTTTTCTAATTCAACTAAATCAATTTGTTGAAAAGCTGCAATGATGCGTTCTTCCAATCTTCTTTTAGAAGACAAGCGGTACCCGTTTTTTATATAGTCAATCTCATCGTATTCGACATTTAAGTTATCTAATAGTTTAAAAAATTTCGTTACTGAAATATTTACTTTTTCCCGTTCATATTTAGATAAAAAAGATTTTGTCATTGTATTTCTACAGGCATTTTCTAAAGAATAATTTTTATTTTTTCGGAGTTTTGAAACAATTTTTCCATACGACATTTTATCACCTCTGTTATATTTTCAAGAAAAGAAATCGTTGTTATCTATAAGAATAGTGATCTTTTTTATTTCTGATAGAAGTGGTTTATTATTTAATTATTTTAGTTTAAATGTATTTGGTATAGATTCATTTTGTTCAACTTCAAACATACGCAGTTTCAATCCATGTTTAAACAACCAACTTAAAATAGGAGGACTAAATTTCTTGATGTGCAGTGGTGTATCTGCATTTTAAAATAGACTTACCTCTCTTTATTTAAACATTTCTTTGTACGAGCTTCTTTCATAGTGTATTATATGACACTTCAAAATACTTATGTTATATATATGCATACTATTAAAAATTAGAATTACGAACCTTTTAGTTTGAATAATTGAATTTAATTTTTTATTTTTTCTTATTTTACAAATTTTATTTAATTTTCTAATTCAATAAAAGTCCAATAAAAAAAAAAGCTAGAAATACTGATTAAAAACAGTATTTCTAGCTTTTTTTATTAGGCTAAACTTTGATGGATGAAGTTACACTCAACTCCACCGATTTTGTTCTCTATTTACTGATCCTAATTCGTTAGTCAATCAACTGATTAATTTTAATCCAATCGTCGAAACTAAAATAATGCCAATAAAAAATAAACGCAACGCACTTTTTGAATCACGATAAAATAAAATCCCTACAATCGTCGTTCCTACCGTGCCAATTCCTGTCCAAATTCCATAACCTGTTCCCATCGGAATCGTTTGAAGAGCATATGACAGCAACACTAAACTAATGCCCATTAAAATAACAGCAAAGAAAATCGCATTTTTTTTACCAATAGCCAATCTTTTTAAATTTATGACTCCAATAATTTCAATTAAGCCTGCAACAAATAATGCCAACCAATCCAAATGTCCCCACTCCTTATGCCTCTTTTTTTGTTTCAACCATTTTCAGTCCAACAATTCCTATCAATAATGAAATCATTAAAAAGGCTTTTAAAGGATAGATCGCTTCATCAAATAGCCAAATTCCTGTTAAAATCGTTCCTACTGTTCCAAGCCCTGTATAAACAGCGTATAACGTACCCATTGGCAACTCTTTTGCAGCCATCGTAAACAAACCATAACTTAAAATAACGCTCATAATCGTAATAGCCCATTCACCTATGTTAGTGGCATGTGCCAGACCTGTTACCCAGCCAATTTCTAAAATTGCACCTAAAATTACTAATAGCCAACTTTTATTCATAATTTCCTCCAATAATCTCATTGTTTCGCTTTCTATCTTACCATATTTTTACCTATGAAAAAAACTCCTTAACGGAGTTTTTTTGTAAGTCTTTTTTATTTCCATTCAGTGATTTTTTCAATTGGCAAACGAACAGAAGCATAACCTTCTTCATTTGCTTTTCCTATTGACAATACCATCACTGGTACATAACGATTTGCATCTAATCCAAAAGCTTCAGCTAACTGATCTTCTTCAAAACCACCGATTGGATTTGTATCATATCCGTATTTACGGGCAACAAGCATCAATTGCATTGCAACAATTCCGCCATCAATTAATAAAATTTCTTTTAATTTATCATCTGAAATGGTATTGTAGTGATTCGTTAACGCTGCGATTTGACGGTCTTTTACTTCTTGCGGCATTAAACCACGTTCAACTGCCGTTCCGTAAATTTCTTCACCAAAATCAAAACAGTTTCGATCGCCAAAGATTAAAATCATCGCGGATGACGTATCATTTTGTAAGGTATTAAAACGAATGATTGGTTTTAACGTTGCTTTTCCTTCGTCACTTTCGACAACTACAAAGCGCCATGGTTGCATATTCACTGATGAGGGTGCTAACGTTGCTTCTGTTAAGATTGCATTCATTTCTTCTTTTGATATTTTAACAGCAGGATCGTAATTTCGGATTGAACGGCGACCCGCTAAAATAGTATTAAAATCGTTTGTTAACATTTTTTCTGACACAATTTATTCCTTCTTTCAGTTTGGTTTTAATTCAGTTAGTAATGTGATGCTTAAAGGAGCAGCTAACCAGCTTGCTGCTTGTTGTTGAAACGTTTTAAAATGTTCACTTTGGTTGTGTGCCTCAATTGTAGCTTGATCTTCCCAAGTTTCTAACATCTTAAATTCATTTTCTTCACCTACAACTGCAACTAGCTCATATTGATGGTTTCCTGCTTCTTTTTTTGAAGCATTCACCAACAACTTAATCTCTTTTAAGAATTCAGCTTTTGCTTCTGGTTTTAGAGTCATCTTTGCTTGGATATGAATCATTCTCACATTACTCCCTTATTTATATTGTTCGATTTTTTTCGAACTAAAAGCATCATATCATAGTTTACTATTCATTTGCAAGTGACTAATTTAAAAGAATGAAATTTACTATCACTTTTTCCTAAAATATGATAAAGTGACTATATGAAAAATCAACCTACAGCTATTGAACCCACTAAAGAGTCGGACTTGCTTCATATTTTTCAAGCTTTGGGTGATCCCCTTCGATTAAATATTGTGATGTGCCTGTTAGATACAGATGGAAAGGGTTTGAAAAAAGAAGATTATCCAATTGCAAAATCAACGTTGTCACATCATATTAAAATTTTAAGAGAAGCTGGCTTGATTCATTGTGAAAAATCAGGAACTGCCCACTATTACTCTGTTCAAAAAACAGAATTAAACAACAAATTCCCAGGCTTACTGGAATTGATTCGCCAAGAAAAAATAGGAAAGCATTGAAAAAATTTTCAATGCTTTTTTGTTTTATTTTTTACTTAAATGATGACATAAAAAAAGCACTGACAAAAGTCAGTGCTTCTTCGACAGTATTTATTTGCATAAATAGGTCCCGTGAATTCCACAAAACAGAGGGGTCCAAACATCTACATCTTGTAGTTGTACTCGAAGTACATATGCCCTGCCTTTGTTCAATCACTAGCCGCCGCAGCGGAATAACTAAAAGTTATCTGATTGAGTCAACTCATCGCATGTAAGTAATATACCATGTTCTGATTGTGATTACAAGCTTTCCTTTTCAATCTCATTCGATTGTTGCTCTACTGCTAAGGTTTTTATTAATTCCGCAAATCTAGGGTCTTCATTAAAAGGATGAATGTAATGAAACTCACTTCCTCCGTTTTCCATAAAATAACCATAATTTTCAGATTCTATTTCTTCAATTGTCTCTAGACAGTCTGAAACGAAGCCTGGTGTAATCACCATTACTCGTTTAATCCCTTTACTCGGCAATGCTTTTAAAGTCGCATCAGTTGCTGGCGTTAGCCATTCGGAAGGACCAAATTTCGATTGATAGGTTTCAATATAAGGAATGTCTCCCACCAACTGCATCACAGCTTTAGTGGTCTGTTGACATTTAATCGGATAATCATCGCCTTTTTCTACATAGGAAACCGGGATGCCATGATAAGAAAAGAGTAATTGATCAATGTCGTGTTCTTTTAAAGCTTCTTTAATTTGGCTTGCTACTAATTGAATATACAGCGGATGATCGCTATAATCACTTACAAAATGAATCGTCGGGATTTTCTGATTTTTCAAATAGTATGTTGCAATCGAGTCGTAAATTGAAGCCGTCGTTGTTGTTGAGTATTGTGGGTATAGTGGAATAACCGTCAAATCGGTTACGCCTTCTGCTTCCATTTCGGCTAAAACGCTTGGGATATCTGGATGGCTATAAGACATAGCAAAACGCACAACTTGATTGGGTACTAGATTTTGCAATAATTCTGCTTGAGCTTTGGTGTAAATAAGTAAGGGAGAGCCTGCTTCTCGCCATATTTCTTTATAAAGTAAGGCCGACTTTTTAGGTCGTGTGTTTAAAATAATACCATGTAAAAGCGGCAACCACAGCCAGCGTGGCGTGTCAATGACACGAGAATCCCCTAAGAAACGTTTCAAAAAGGCACGTACTTCTTTTTTTTCTGGTTTATCAGGTGTTCCTAAATTGGCAATCAAAATTCCTTTTTTACGGATAGGCTGTTCCATTTTCCCACTCCTTTTCTTTTAACTTTATTAAGTATATCACAATGTTTTTATTGTTCTCAAAAAAAGTCGTCGTTTAGAAACTAAACGACGACTGCTACTTTTTTATTGGTTTACAACGGTTTCCTCGATTGATGCTTTTTTCACTTTTTGTTTTTGAATGCCAATTCCTGTGAACCCACAGAAAACGGTAATCACTGGACAAAGCAAGCAGAAAAATGCAAATGGCAAGTAATCGACGGTTGGAATACTCAAAGCTCCTGCAATAAATACCCCACTAACACTCCATGGAACAAGCGAATTAACGACCGCTCCCGCGTCTTCTAACACTCTCGACATCGCTAATGGGTGCAACCCTGCATCATCAAATGATTTTTTAAAGGCTTTACCTGGTAAGATAATCGACAGGTATTGTTCTCCAACTAACAGATTCACTCCAATACAAGAAAGTGCGGTTGCTAAAATTAATTTACCAGTTGAGTTCAATGAAGTGGATAAAGGTTTCATTACTGAATCAATGATTTTAAATTCCACTAAAAGTCCACCCAAGGCTAAGGCTAAAATAATAAGAGAGATGGACCACATCATACTTTGAACCCCACCACGTGTTAGCAAAGCATCAATGCTAGCATCTCCCGTTTGAGAAACAAAGCCATCTTGTAAAATAGACGATAATTCACTAAACTTGGTCATTGGTTTTTCAATGAAGAACATGACAACGGCTACAATGATGCTTAGAAGTAGTGTTGGAATTGCTGGGATTTTCCGCCATGAACAAAAGAACATGACAAGAATTGGGATTAAGGCAAAGAAACTAACTGAGAAGTTCGCTTTTAACGTTTGAACAAGTTTCGTAATATCCGCTGTATCTGCATGCTGTTGACCGTTTCCTAAGATAAAGAATAAAACTAAGGCAATTAGCAGTGCTGGAATCGTTGTCCACATTAGATTTTTAATGTGACGGAATAAATCCACACCTGAAACTGCTGCTGATAAATTCGTACTGTCTGATAAAGGCGACATTTTATCGCCAAATACAGCTCCTGAAACAATTGCTCCTGCTACTAAAGCTGGATTAAAGCCCATTGTGGTTCCCATTCCTAGTAAGGCAATCCCAACGGTTGACACCGTTGTAAAAGCACTCCCTATTGACGTTCCAACAATGGCACAAATAATAAAAACTGATGGGACAAAGATACTTGGATTTAAAATTTTAAACCCAAACACCATCATTGAAGGAATAATTCCTGCCGCAATCCAAACACCAATCAAGGCTCCAATTAAGATAAAGATAATCATCGGCACAAGACCCGTGGAAATTCCTTCTTGAATTCCTTTGTGGATATCGTCCCAAGAATGTTTTTTGATTCTTCCCCATAAGATTAATAATCCAATGGATATAATTAAAGGCGTTTGAGGTGCCACGCCAAACTTAATCACACTTACCCCAATAATCAGTAAAATTAAAACCAGTATTCCTAACGCTTGTTTAAAACTTTGTTTTGTTTTCATCTTGTATCGCTCCTAAATAATTTTTTTGTTTTTCCTATGAATTATTTAGTCAAACGATAACTTGTTAATCCTCCATTGGTACACCTTAAACTTCCCATTTTACAGACCCCTTTCGTGAAACGTTTTTTATACGTTTTACTCGTTCCATTTTTTTACACTAAAAAGCCCCTGCTGTAATTTCTTACAACAGGGACGAATTTGATTATTCGCGGTACCACCCAGTTTAGAAATGAATGACTCATTTCTCGCTTCATTGGTGTAACGGACCTCTCCGTCTTTAGTTTCCTAAAGATGCTCCAAGTTTGTACTTCAAATAAAAATCCCGATTGGTTCGCAGCGTCCACCAATTTTCTGAACTAAGATTTAGATTCTACTGTAACTCTTCAACGCGTTAAAGTATTGATGTTGATAAATTGTATTTTAGCACGTTCTATTCTAAAGGTCAATTTATTTTAATTTCTTTTTTTGTTAATGGATGCCTCCCCTTAATTTAAAAGCTTTTTAGTTTCTTTATTTAATCAATTTGTTATACTTAAACGTAACTAATCTATTCGTTAATGGAGGTGTAAAAATGCCAACTAACAAAAAAATACTGATTATTGGTGGAAGTGGTTTTTTAGGGCAAGAACTTTGTTTGGCAGCCTTAAAGAAGGACTTTACGGTAGCCAGCCTTTCTAAACATGGCAAGCCAACCCATTTATCAAAAGAGCTATCCGACGCGCCAATCGATTGGATTACCTGTGATCTTTTTGCTACCAATCAATTAGAAAAGATTATTAGTCAATTCGATATCGTTATTCATCTTGTGGCCATTCTCAAAGAACAGCCTAAAAAAGGACTTACTTATCAAAAAATGATTTTAGATGCAGCGATGATTGTTGGAAATGCTAGTAAAAATACAGCAATTGAACGATTTGTTTTTTTATCTGCAAATGCTGGCAGTCCATTTATACCAAAAAAATACCTTGAAAATAAACAGCTTGCTGAAAATTACTTAAAGCGACTTCCGTTTCCTTTAACGGTCGTTCGACCTGGTCTTTTATATGGAAAAGGTCGGCCTTCTTCCTTAACGCTTGCAAATTTACTCTTTTTCTTTTTAAAAATTCCACTGTTGAAATGTTTTTTCATTCCCCTCAAACCAACTCCTGTAACGGTTTGTGCAACGAACATTGTTGCTAGTTTAGACGACGTTCCAAAAAAAGCTTACCGGATACTAACACTTGAAGACTTGCAAACTAAAACCTAAAACCCAACCAAAAGATAGAGACACTTCTAGCTTTTGGTTGGGTTTTAATTGTCTTTTTTAATAGTAACCGATTGAATTCCTTTGCCTATATAAAGTGGTGTGTCTTTTGTTTGATAGCCCATTAAGACATGGTGAGCTATCAACACATCCCTTGCTCGGTATTGAACGGCAATGCCGACTCTTTTTTCTAAAGATGAATGTTGGTTCGTCCCTACAAAGTGATTGATAACCACTCCTTGATAAGCTGAAATCACTAAATTTCTAGGACTCGATTCTTGATACAATGGGGTAAATTGAGGCTCGATAGATACTAAAAAAGTCCCTCTAATACCTTTCGCTGTTTTTGAAGGGCTGTCCTCTCCTTGATGGTGTCCAATATGTCTGAAATTATATGAACGGTTGTCGAAAGAAGAGTAATGCCCAATAATTTGAACGTCATTTGCAGCTGAACTATCTTCATGGGCTTTGATTTCAATTCCCCCAAAGCACGCTTGCGTTCGATTATTCACTAAGATGACATGACTAGAACCGTCGTCGATTTCTATCCCATTTGAATTAGAAAAACCTTTTTGATGGGCTTTACCACTTGGATGATGTAGATAAGAATTGCTGATAAGCAGATAGTCACTATGATGAGTTGTGATGCCATCGTCGCCAAAACCAACGGCTTCAATTTCATCTGCCCAAATATACTTACTTCCTAGTCTTGAACGGGTTCCATCTCCTCGGTAGCTATAATAGGCAGCAGTCAAATCAATTCCATGCAGTCCAGCGTTTAATGTTTTGATAGTTTGAATCACGCCGTAGGTTACATGTGCAAAGGTTAAACAACTAGAGGCGGTTCCCCCTTTTGCAGTCATTTCAGTGTTTCCTAAACGTTCTACGTTCCAGTCTAATGTCATATTTTTGATGACTAAATGATGATTGCCTCGTAATCTATTTTTATTACGGACTACTCGTTCACCAATTGGGGCATTAGGATGTAATTTGATGATGGTTTGATCAACCCCGCTACCTATCAAAGTCGTATTGGAAGGCATCCGCACTTCTCTAGTGAGGTAGGTTCCTGGTGGAATAATAATTTTACGATTGCCTTTTTTTAAGGCTTTGCGAAAGGCTTTTGTTGAATCTGTCACACCATCTCCAATTGCACCAAAGGATTCAATGGAATAGGTTTTTTGCTGCAATTTGTGTTGCTTGATTTCGCTTTTTAACAGTTGAAACCACCAAGGAACTAAAAAGCGAGATGCTCCAATTGCAACTGGTACATCCGCTTTAAACGCCGGACTTTTTTTAGTGATTAAAGAATAGAAATCCCCTGTTTCAGTTGGATTTGCTAGTGATTCTTTTCGCTTTAATTGGTTAAAATATCGTTCCGTTTCTTTAATGGCTTGTAACTGTTTAGTGCGTGTTTGATACGTTGGAAAATAGTTGGTTAGGAGCTCTTTTGTTTTTTCTCCTAAGTGCATTCTTTTTCTTCCCTTCTAGTTTGAGTTTTTTCTCTTATTTTTCAAAATTAGGAATGCAATCACAATTAGTAAAGCGATAATAATACCACCCATTAACCAGTAAATCCACGGTGTTGATTTTTGAGCAATATGAACAGCTGTATTATTGTATTCTTTTGCTTCCTTCGCTTTGATTTTAAAGTTCTTTTTTAAATGCCAATTTTGATTGCCATCTGTAGCGTCAATTTCGATGCGGTAGTCTCCTGTTTGAAATGCTTCATTTCCCCAAGAAACACTGTAATTGAAATTTGAATTTGGAGCCATTCGTAAGCTTGTTTGTTTTTCCTCGTGAAGCAATTGATTGCTATCTGCTTCATAAACTTTGGCGTCAACTGTTAAGTTACTGAGTAATGCAGCTTTTGGGTTTTGCAGGTTCGCTGTGATTACATTCCGCCCTACTTTTTGAGTGGCTTTCACGTCATTTAAAACTAAATCTGGTAGTACCATTTCTGGTGATTCTGCTAGTAACACGCCAATCGTATAAGAGAATTTATTTTCAATTTGCACATCGTCTTTACTTTTTTTTGTTTCTTGGTCGGTTTCTTTTTCTTTAAAATACAATCCGCCTAGAATAACCCCATCAAATGATTTTTCTGGAATTTTTAATGTGATAGGTAGACGAAGACTGCTTTGTTTAGGTATTGTAATTTCCGATTGAACCGACGCTAGTTTACTAAAAGGGGTAACTAAACTTTTATCCAGTTTTGGTTTTTCATTTGTGTATTCAACAATTCCATTATCGTTTGTTATCGCTGTATTTGCAACTGTTTGAACAGTTACGTCTTTATCCGTTTCATTTTTAAGCTCTACTTCCACTACTTGAGTCGTGCCTGGTACAACATTTAAATCAAAATAAGTATGGGTATTATCTCGTTGATTTTCAGGTAAAATTGCTTTAACAGAAAAGTTCATTTCATTTGCATAGGCTAGTTTGGGTAGCACAACTAGTAAGCTGATTATTACTATAAATAAGTAGCTAAATCGTTTCATCTCTACTCCTCTTTTCAATTAAATTAGTAAAAAAGCCAAAGGGCAATCGTATCTAAAATTGATTTATTCCCTTTGGCTAATTGTTTAGTTCGGGCTATCTTCAAGGTTCCAAGTTAGCGTTGTTTTATATTGTACATTTGATACTTTTGTACTTACCATTGGGATATTCAATGAAACACCTGTCAAACCACCTACGTTATCAGCACCAAAAGAAGAAGTCCATGTTCCAAAACCTTTGTTTGCAATGGCTGTCATCACTGTTGAAGACGCGGCTCCTGTTGGATCAAGATTAACGGCTGTTGTGGTGGGACTAAATAAAATTGGAACTACGGATAGTGGGGTTCCGGCGCTTAAATGTAGTTGCGCGTTATCTAATGGCGTTTTATTTGTATCTGTTGTTTTAAACTGTCCATTTTGTTTTACAAGTAATTTCCAACCTGCATTATTTCCGCGTTTATCTGTTACTTGTACATAGTTTGGTACTTGCAAAGGCAATCCCGTTGTTTTATCTACAACCGAATCAAGTTGGGCATAATAAATCTTGTCAGCATCATCAATCGTTGCTGTCCCAAAATGAAAGTTAGAAACATAATCGATACTTAGAGGCCCTGCTGTTCCAGGTTCATGTGGATCAGAAGGATTAGGGGTAACAGGAGTACCTGGAATAAGTGGATTGGTAGGATCTGTAATAGATGTCTCTGCTTGGAAAATAATATCTGTATTTGAATTCATCACTCCAACCGTTGCTGCTAAAACTGGAGTGCCTCCAAGTGTTACTGTAGCAAAGGTAGCCAAACTAAGAATTGCTGTTTTTGTCATTTTCATTTTTTATTCCTTCTCTCTTTTTTATTTTCCCCTTTGAGCCTTGCTTTGACTTTTTAAATCGGTGCGTCAGATAGATTCCATTCCAGTTTTCCTTGATAGCTTTGACCTGATTTAATATTCGGATTCGGGCCTATTTTCAGTCGAATCCCCTCACCTTTTGGCCATTGGATTACGGTTGCATTATCGTCGGTTGATGTAGCGGTGTAGATTTCTTGGTTGCTTTGATTTAATGGAATGTCTTGACCTGCTTTACTGTAAATTAACACTTGATTCAACACATTGATTCCAGCTGTTAAGGGCTGAGTTTCACGAACATATAAATGCCACTGGGCTTTTTGGACGCGTCCATCGGCAACTGAAAGTGCATTTGTAACAGAAGTTGGATTGTAAATTTTTGTGTCAGTTGGCACGGATACGGTACCGAAACTAATCTGACTAGGCACGCTAACTAAACGCAGTGTTCCCTCTCCAATGGGTAAATTGGCAACCGTTGATTGTTGTACAATCGCCGTCCCTCCACCATTTGTTCCATTCACAAAAAAACTATTTCCTAACGTGGTATTGGCGGCGTTTGGCGCAACCGTTGCAGTGTATTGAAGGATAAGCGCCTCATTGGCGGTTACCAAATTATTTCCAACAAGTACATTTTGGAACTGATACGCTGTACCAGATGGACTGGAACTTTGTGGAACAACGACTGGAATGCCAATTACAGTTGAAACACCTGTTGAACTAACTTTACTCACTTGTGGATTCGTTAGATTGGTTAGTCCACTAGGAATCCAATTTAGTAAAAGTTGATTGTCCCAAATGGCATTGTTATTTTGTAATTGGACTTTCATTGTGAAACGTACTTGTTGGTTGGTGACAGCAGATGTAGCTGGAATCCACGTCCCATCTTTTGACCATTTTTCAACCACTTGAGTTACAGTTAATTGTGGGGTTACAAAGGCAACTGTACTTGAAACGCTGGTGCTAGTGATTAACACTTTGCTAGCTGTTCGACTACTGATTCCTTGAGTAACAACGCTAACTTGATCACCTCCTTTCAATGGAGTCACTCCTGTCAAAGCAAAGGTTCCATTTGCATTTAGTGGTACAATGGTTGTTTGATTGTTTACCGTTACTGCAACTTGATACAAACCCGTTGTAACAGTTTGAATGGCGGTTCCTGTAATTTGAGTATTTCCAACTGTAGGGCTAGTTAATGTTGGCGCTACAATAGGCCATTTTACAGTTGCTGTATTGCTGATAGTACTTTGATATTGATCGGTTCCTGTAATAGCTTTTGCGTTGAGAACTGCCGTCACAGTATCCCCGTATTCATAGGCGTTTGTTGCATTTGTTGAAAAGTTCCCACTGCTATCTACTAAAACGCCTGTTGTAACAATAGGTGCGTGACTGCCATCTGGCGCAGATAGCGTAATATCAGCTGTGTAGGTGTAAGCTGGGTCTTTTGTTTGGTTAATCGTTCCTGTAATACTTTTATTCCCATGTTGCATTGTGTCGTTGATTACAGGAGGCTTAATAGCAAGTATTGGACAGCTTCCTAATCCCATTGAAGGGGTGTTGATGCTTCCTGCTTTTGTATTTCCTAAACCTATCGTTAAATTAATTCCTTGCGAAGCAGATGTCATCGTCCCTTTGATTGGATAATTGGTGCCGTTGATTGCTGGTGGGACGACAATTCCATTTTTATATAAAGCAACGGTATCAATTGACATATTTACAGACCACTCAATCAACAGCCCTAAACTTAAACTTGTTTTTGGAAATGTAATCACTACCGCTGAAAGGCTTTCATTGTAAGTTAACGTAAAGCCTTTGTCTGTCGCTTGAATAGCTGCAGTACTTGTCCCCCCTAAAATAGACTGGGTTGGATACGTCACATTCCCAGTTAAATTTTTTAAAAACAATGCTTGCTTAGCTGTGTTTCCAACTAATTGTGTTGCCATTTCAGAAGGAATTTGAACGGCTAGGATTGGAACCGTATTCAATCCAACTGCTACTAATGGAACATATTTGTAATTAATCGTCGTTACACCTTGTCCACAAGCTCCTGTTGTATAGTTTCCGGTTAGTGTACTTGTTCCAACATCTAAATCTAGAAGACGTGGACTGATTTGATTGGCATTGCTTTCAGTAATTATCGGTTCGCTTCTAACTAGTTCATCGTTTTTTTGATTATTACTAAATTCTAACGGCGGTGCATCGCTTATTGCGTCAGAGGCGGAATTGGATGTGGGGGCTGTTGAGTCAATCGGACAATTAGAATCTGGTTGGGTGGATAAAATTGTTTCATCTGTCTTTATTTCTTCATTTAAAGTAACTGCTTTCACAATATCTTGTAAATAAAAAATCACTAAAGTTACTATCATGAAAATAACAATACTAAACTTTTTATTATTCAAAATTATCGCCCCTTTTAAAATAAATTTATCGTTTACACAGGCTGTATATTGACTAAACAGATTATTCGTATGTAATCTTTAATAATTTTCTCATATTAATTTAAATTCATTCTAACCGAATTAAATTGATTTTGCACCTTTTATCCCTTGAGTTTATAATAAAAATTTATTCTATAAAAATATAGTCATTAAACCTAAATGTGTTGTTATGTATTTCACAAAAAAAATAAACTTACACCAAAATAACCTAGTCATTATGTGTAAATTTATTTTATTTAACTTATCTATCTATTTTTTCAACTTATTTTTTAGCACTTCTAGTGAATGTGTTTTGCCAAATAAAGTTTCCAAGTGAGGGGGTTTTTCCATTAAAAATAATTTTTTAAAACCACTACGAATAATCGCCTCATGGTCAAAGGCTAAAGGGGTCTTATCAGATTTTGTATTCGTTAAATCAATCGTCATTTTTTGCTCATTTAAACTCAGCAGCAACTGTTCGCCTTGAAGGGACACATCAAACCACTGGGCTTCTTTTGCATCATCTCCTGCTGTTGCAGTAGGCATTGTTGGCAAAAGGGCTAAGTAGCTAATGGTAATGGTCCAGCCACGTGGATCACGATTAGGTTGGCTAAATGAACCTATTTCATAAATAGCCTCTTTTGTTAATTCAATTCCAGTTTCTTCTCTTGTTTCTCTTAGACAGGTTGCTGTGGTCGCTTCTTGTTTGTCAACAAAACCTCCTGGCAGTGCCCAACAATTTCTAAAAGGGTTGGCTATTCTTTTGATTAATAGCATTTTAAGTTGATGCGCTTCTTTATCATAGCAAAGCATCACATTATCGACTGTAACAGAAGGTTTTTCATATTGAGGCAAGTCTTCATTGGCGTACCACTCTAAAAAATCAGCTTCTGGTGCCACTCGTTCATAGTAATATTTTTCTTCTGCTTTTGAGTTAAATTTCATCTCTAAACTTCCTTTCTTTGTATCTCTCTCTCTTTAGTTTACTATACTTTTAAAGAATGTAACTAGTAAATAAAAATAGCACATGATACAATTTTAACAATCCTCTATTAAAGGAGTTCTTATCAATGAAAAAATTACTCACTTTTTTTATCCTACTTTTAATTTTTACAAGTGCTTGCACAGCCACTCCTAAAAAAAGCACCTTACCAAAACTAGCACTGGAAAATGAAATTCCAATCGTTGTCATTCATGGAAGTGGAGGCAATGAAGATTCATTTGATGCTTTTATTCAAAAATTAAACGACTTACCTGACCCTTCAACTGAAACATTAAAAGTAACAATTGATGGGGATGGTCAACTAGATTATCAAGGAACCCTCACTAAAGATGCTAAGCATCCAATTGTATCTATTGGGTTTGAAGAAAATAATGCGCCTATCGAGGATTGGAGCAAAGGGCTTCAAAAATTACTCACTCATTTGAAAAAAACGTATCAATTTCAGCAATTTGATGCGATTGGTTTTTCGAATGGCGGGTTAGCACTAACGGATTACGCTGAGGAGTATGACCAAAAAGAAGACGTTCCTCACTTACGCAAAATGGTTGTTTTAGGTGCTCCTTTTAATGAGCTCGATCCTGAGGACAATCAAGTAAATCTTGATTTTAAAGAGGTTCCTTTTCAAACAGATGAGTTGAAATCGTATATCCGCAATCGCTCAAAGTTAAATCCACAATTAGCTGTCCTTTCGATTGCAGGCGATGATGGAAGTGGTAAAAAAACCGATAGTATCGTTCCACTTGGCAGTGCTTTGTCGTCACGGTTAATTTTCCCAGAAAATGTCCATACTTATCTTGAAAAAATAACAACGGATACGCATATTGGATTGGTTGATAATCAAGAGGTTGTGGGGTGGGTTCACCAATTTTTGATGGAGGATTCTACTTTGAGTAGGGAGAAAAGGATTGAATTGGTGGAAAACTAAAAAGAAAGACGTTCCTTTTTATGTAACTTCTTTCAGACTGTAGACGAACCTATGTATTTAATGGGTTTGTCTTTTTTATTGTAAAAAAGTGACAAATCCTCTTGTCTCTTGAGGTGAGTAAAAAAAAGAGATAACAAATCACTAAAATTGTCCCTCTTACCTAAAAAATTATGATTTTATAAATCATCAAATTGCTCAGTAGTTTGTTTAAATGTTTGTTCCGCTTGTTTAACCCATTGCCCTTTTGCTGAGGTTTTAAAACTGGATAGATAATTGGAACTTGTACTTTTTAATCCGCTCTTCTTTTCTTTTTCCATTTGATTCATCATTTGTTTACGATTTTCAGATGTTGCATGACTTTGACTAGCCACAAATGTTTGAATTAACTTTTTTTCAAGCTCTTTTCGTATATCCGCTAAACTTTCTTTTACTGCATCTATCATTTATACGTTCCTCTCTTTCCTTGCTAGTAAAATGTCCTCTTCATAGGTTGTTCTTTGTTTTTGATAAGAAAGCCTTTGTTCTTCTTGCTTATCATCTAGTTTATTTAATGTTTTTTTTACGACCATTTGACCTTCTTCTTGTGCTTCTTGAAGGAATCTATAGGCTTGTTGCAAGGCTTCTGTCCCAGTAGCTTCTTCTTTTTTTGCCATATACCTCACATAATCAGCTAAACTTTCAACTTCCCTACGGAAGATTTGATTCTCATGATGAACATCCTGTATTGTTTCTTCTATTTGCTGTTTTTCTTTTCTATAGTCTGTTTCTAACACATCTAATTTTTTGGATAGCTCTTCTTCTTTTTCCATTACATACTCCTTATCTGATTAGCTAACTCTTGGTCTGTTTCAAGTTGTCTCTTAATTGAGTCGCCTATTTTCTGCAATAACTCATCATAATTTCTACTTATCTTTGTAGCTTTTGCTAACTTTTCTTCGTATTCACGTACTGGTTCTCTTACGATGCTACTCTCTGTTGCATTCCCTCTAGCTAATGCCTCTATACACTCTCCATAAGATAAATGTGAACCTGTATTTTCAGCATTTGATCTGGTTGTTTTCCACAAATCTCCTGCATTTTTGATACCGTCTGTATACATTTGTTTGAGCTCTGCAATTTCACCATTGATTGTTTGTTTCATCCCTTGGGTAATTGCCATTGCTTCTGATGCATCAAGAAAAATCTCTTCTGAGCTAGAAAGACCACCACCGCTTTTCATAAAATTCTTTCTCATCATATCTATTGCAGATAACTGTTGAGTTACCCGATATTTTGCTAGTTGGAGACTGCCTTCTTTTGTGGCTTTAATGCTTCCATCTTTATTAAACTCATATCCACCCCACATATGTTGATCAATAAGTCCTACTTTTTGGGAATTTACTCTAATAATATTTCCTACTGACATTTTTCCTGAACCATAACCGATAGGAACAAGGTCTTTTGAATCCACATAGTTAAATAATTTGTTTAATTTTGTTAGGGCATCTGCTGTTGCTTGTTGTTTAGGGGATAGAACACCATAAATATTTGGCCCTTCATAAAAAAAGCCACCTGCAATACGTGAACTCTCTTTATCTGATAGATCTGAAACTGCATATTGCGCATTCATGGAACCTAGTGAGTGTCCATAAACAAATACTTGTGCATTTGGATATAATTCCATAGCATTTTTTAAGGTTTCAGCTGATGATTGCAATTGTGGCATTGCTACTGCTCCACCACCATTAGCCACTTGTATCCCGGTTGGAATATCATTTAGTAACCAGTCTTTTGCAGCATCTGATGATAACTCGAAAGAAGAACCACGATAAATTACCGTAACTTCTTTTACTTGGTTTCTTTGTTCGATTGATGCAGAGGTAGGACAATACTTGTCTGTAACAACAAAAGATTGTTCACCGGTGGGCTTATCATTAACTTGTGATACTCTTCCAACAGTAGTTTCTCCTCCATTCAAATCAATTTTACTATTTAATTGCAAATCATCATATTCTTTTCTAGCTAGTTCAACACGGTCTTTATCATTCATTTTTATTATCCTCCAACTGGTCTGCCAATATACCAGAATAACTGATAGCTCCAGATTCAAGTTCTCCGTTTGATTTGTCTAAAGTAAAATTTATAACTAAATCACTACTTTTATTTATATTCAAAGTTACATTAATTCCTCCCATTGGATTGTGTTTAATACTTTTTTCATTAATTTCATATGATTTGATAATTCCATAGCTACTAAATGCTTTTGGATCTATATTTTTTATTGTTTTTTCAAATACTTCTTTTGCCTCTTTACTATTCACAATCTCAATCATTTTATCCTCTTGTTTCTTATTGTCTAACATAACCTTTCCTCCAATCCCAATTATAATAATCACAATAATCCCTATAACTACTAATAGTTTCTTCTTCATTTTCCACCTACTTCTATATTTATTAAACGAGTATATATAATAGATTAAACTTTAATTCTAATTACTATTTATTTTACCAAAATCACAATAAAATAGATAGCGTTATAAGTATGGACATGTTACTGCTCCTCCACCATTAGCCACTTGTATCCCGGTTGGGATATCATTTAGTAACCAGTCTTTTGCAGCATCTGATGATAACTCAAAAGAAGAATCACGATAAATTACCGTAACTTCTTTTACTTGGTTTCTTTCAGATAAAGACGAAGTTGGAGATACATAATTATCTGTAATAACAAATGATTGTTCACCAGTGGACTTATCATTTACTTGAGATACATAACCTATCTTATTTTTCTCTTTTCCTATTTTTACTGGATCTGACTCTTTATATGAATTATATTCTTGTTCAGCTATTTCCATTCTTTGTTTATCAGTGTAATTATCACTCATCTACTTCCCCTCCAATAATCTTTCTAAATCAGAAGAATTTCCACCACCTTCATCAGTTAAATTCCCATTTTCATCTTTGTTGAGTGTGAAAAAAACATATAGATTCGATTTTTTATTAGCAAAAAGTGTTACATTTATCCCACCCATAGGATTATGTTTGATACTTTTCTCATCAATCTCATATGATTTAATAATTCCTTCTTCTGTGAAGGCTTTTGAGTCAAGTACTTTTAAACCATTTTCAAATACTTCTTTTGCTTCTTGACTATTCACAATATTAATCATTCTATCCTCTTGTTTCTTATTGTCTAACATAACTTTCCCTCCAATCCCAATTATAATAATCACAATAATCCCTATAACTACTAGTAGTTTCTTCTTCATTTTCCACCTACTTCTACATTTATTAAACGAGTATATATAATAGATTAAACTTTAATTCTAATTACTATTTATTTTACCAAAATCACAATAAAATAGATAGCGTTATAAGTATGCCCATGTTAGTTTTATATGTTCAAATTGCGATTTTTTCTCTAAATTTAGCCATAAAAAAAAGAGGTCGCAAGTATGGTTACTTACACCCCTAAAAAAAAGTGATAAACCTTATTATATTAAGGTTTATCACTGAACTATGCGGTCAAGAAGACTCGAACTTCCACCGGGAGAATCCCGACTGCCCCCTCAAGGCAGCGCGTCTGCCATTCCGCCATGACCGCAGTTGCTTGTTTCTCTTTTTATTTTATAATAGGAATAAATCAAAGTCAATTTCTTTTAAAACAAAGCGCTTGGAGGCAACTACCTTCAAGCGCTTTTGCTTTATTTGTTCTTTTTCAGCCCAAAACTTAAAATAAATCCAATCACAGCAATAACAAACATCAGTAAGAAGGCATTATGCCCTCCTTCAACCATCAATTGTTCTTTTGATAAATGGTTAGCGGAATCAGTTATTTTTTGTTGACTAGCTGTTAATAAGCCAGCTACTAATGAGGTTCCAATCGCACCAGAGACTTGTTGTAAAGTATTAATAATCGCGGTTCCATCTGAATTGTACTTTTGTGGCAATTGATTCAAAGCATTCGTTTGAGAAGGAACAAATACAAACGCTACACCAATCATTAGGAGCAAATACAAGCTGCCCATCAAAATCGTTGTTAATTGACTCGTAAACAGCACACATAGCCCTGTAGCAACAGCTAATAGAAAGGCTCCAAATGAAATAACAACCCGTGGCCCTGAACTGTCTAGAATTTTCCCAGCAATAGGTGCCAACATCGCACTGATGGCCGCTCCTGGCAACAGCATAAATCCTGCCACTGTCGCATTTACGCCAAATACACTTTCAGAAAAGGTCGGCAATAAAAAGGAATTTCCTAAAACAATCATCATCAATAAAAAGACTTGTAGTAACCCTAGCGTAAACATCGGAAACTTAAACACAGCTAAATTAATCAATGGGACATCAATTTTAAGCTGACGGATTGAAAATAAGGCTAACCCAATCGCACCAATTCCTAAAGAACCCATAACCCCTAGATGAAACCAACCAGTCTCACCTGCTAAACTAAAGCCGTAAATAATCCCTGAAAATGCAACAATTGATAACCCAATTGAAAGAAAATCAATCTTTTGTTTTTCAATTGTTGAAATTGATTGAATCGTTAAACTTCCGGCTACTAAGGCAATTACCAACAACGGCAATAAAATAAGAAAAATCGATTGCCAGCCAATTGACGTCACCACAAGCCCTCCATAAGTTGGTCCAATCGCAGGTGCAAAGCTCGTAACAAGTCCTGCAATCCCCATAATCACGCCCCGCTTATGCATTGGAATTAAAGCTAAAATTAAGTTAAACATCAACGGCAAGGAAATACCTGTGCCAATCGCTTGAATCAGACGACCTACTAATAGCATCGGAAAACTCGTTGCAAAGCCACAAATAATCGTCCCTACAGTAAAAATCACTACTGCAGCTTGAAATAAGCGCTTTGTGGGATAACGTTTCACCAACATCGGTGAAATAGGAACTAAAATAGCGACGACTAATAAATAACCTGTTGTTAACCATTGAATCGTTGCACTTGTTACATTAAATTCTTTCATTAAGATTGGAAAAGCAACATTTAATGCCGTTTCCGAAACAATCCCCATAAAAGTCAACATCGCTGATGCGACAATCGCAATTAAGGTACTTACTTTAATTTTATCTGTTGTCATTTTTATGATTCACCTCAATACTCTCGGCATACATATTGCCGTATTCTTCTTTTTGAAGCTCTTCTAAGCTTCCTTCTGGTTGCAAATTATAAATCATTCGATTAAAAAAATCGTTTAATTGGTTCACTTCATCTGTTGAAAAACCTTTAATCAGCGTTTGTTCGATCTCATTAATAGTGCTTAGCATTTGCTTAATGGCAAGTGTTCCTTCTTTGGTGAGCGTAATCACATTGTAACGTAAATCCGTTTTAGACTGCTCTTTTTTTATTAGCTTTTTTTCTTCTAACCGTTTAATAGGATTGGTAATAGAAGACGTTGAGATTTTTAAATAATCAGCAATTTCTTTTTGTGTACAACTTTTTTTCATGTAGATTACTTCTAATATGAATGATTGTCCTACATGAATACCTAATGCGTTTAGCTCTTTATCTGCTTTTATTTTATGCAATCGATTGACTCTTTTTAACTTCATATTAATGTCAAATGAATAATTTTCCATGTCTTTCCCACTTTCTAGCTATCTAGTACTCTACTATATAGTACACTAGTGTATTATATAGATAAAGGGAGGGAATTGTCAAGTAACAAAAAAAGGCTTTACGCATAAAATAACGTAAAGCCTTTCAGTTTGTCGCTTTTTACATCTCCACTCGTTCGCTTTTTAAAACTAATTTCCCCTTACATTGACCACACACATAACGTGCGGTATTAAAGCGTCTTTTTCGATAAAGCGAATTTTTGCACTGTTGGCACTGATACACCCAATAAGCTTGCTTTTGATCCTTTGTTTTTAAGGACTGAACATAACGGCTGCCGCCAACTTGCTTTAGCAATCTTTTAAAATCAGCATCTTTATGCTGATAACCGCCACCACTTAAATGCAAATGATAATGACAGAGTTCATGCTTCACAACCCCAATAAATTCCTCCATACCAAAAGTTTCCAATACTTTTAAGTTAAAATCTAAATGATGGGTGTTTAAATGGTACCGTCCACCCGTTGTTTTTAAACGTGAATTAAAGGTCGCTTGATGATTAAAAGGTCGCTGAAAGTCGTTGATTGAAATACTTTCAACAAGTAGTTGCAGTTCTTTTTGATTCATTTTAATCCAATCCTTTACTTATAAATGAAAATGCTCACCAACACACTCTTTGTCGGTGAACATGTTTAACTTATTTTTTTTCTGGAGGCAACATCGTTAAAGCGATTCGGCCTTTTTTCAAGTCAATTGAATCAACCCAGACGGTCACAACATCTCCTACAGCAACAGCATCTGTTGGATGTTTAATAAATTTATTGCTTAGTTTAGAGATATGAACCATTCCATCTTGCTTAACCCCGATATCCACAAACGCTCCAAAATCCACAACGTTACGTACCGTCCCTTCAAGCTCCATGCCGGCTTTTAAGTCTTCCATAGTTAACACATCTTTGCGTAATAAAGGTGCTGGCAATTCATCACGTAAATCACGTCCTGGTCGAGATAAAGCATCGATCATATCTTTTAAAGTTTCTTTTCCTAATTTTGTTTGTTCGCTAAGTTGATTCAACGACAATTGAGCCAACGCTTCTTTAGCTTTCACACTTCCAACATCGGCTAACGTTAAATCTGCTAACGCTAAAATTTCTTTTGCTTCTTTATACGTTTCAGGGTGAATTCCTGTGTTGTCTAAGATATTCTTCCCATCCACAATGCGCATAAACCCAACGGCTTGTTCGTATGCTTTTGGTCCTAAACGAGGAACTTTTTTAAGGGCAGCACGACTATCAAAGCGGCCATTTTCATCACGGTACGCAACGACATTAGTCGCAGTTGTTTTATTTAAACCGGCTACATGTTGTAGCAGTGGCGCACTTGCCGTATTTACGTTAACCCCTACTTGGTTAACGGCTGTTTCAACAACAAACTCAAGACGTTCTTCTAAACGTTTTTGCGAAACATCATGTTGATATTGTCCCACACCAACGGCTTTAGGATCGATTTTCACTAATTCTGCTAGTGGATCTTGTAGGCGACGAGCAATACTAACTGCACTTCTTTGTTCCACCTGTAAATCAGGAAATTCGCTACGTGCCAAATCACTTGCTGAATAAACAGAAGCTCCTGCTTCATTTACAATAACATAATAAACGTCGTCGTCGATTTCTTTTAAATTATCCACAACAAATTGTTCAGACTCACGACTAGCCGTTCCATTCCCTATTGCGATCATTTCAATGCCATATTTTTTAATCATTTCTTTAAACTTAACAGCCGCTTCTTTTCTTGGTTTTTCACCAGCTGGCTTATGAGGATAAATCACATCAATAGCAATGACTTTTCCTGTTGGATCAATCACAGCTAACTTACAGCCTGTCCGATAAGCGGGGTCAAGTCCTAAGACCATTTTGCCTTTTAAAGGTGCTTGTAGTAACAAATTACGCAGGTTCTCACCAAAAATATGAATGGCTTGTTCATCTGCGCGTTCTGTTAACTCGCCACGAATTTCTCGTTCAATTGATGGGCCAATAAAACGTTTGTAGCTATCTTCAAAAGCTGCTGTTACGTATGGAACTGCTGCCGAATCTTCGTTTTCAATAATTTCACGGCTTAGGTAGTTCATAATACGCTCTTCATCCACGACTAAATTCACTTTTAGAATGTCTTCTTTTTCACCACGGTTAAAGGCTAAAATGCGATGCGATACCAATTTTGAAATTGGCTCTTGGAAGTCATAATACATTTCATAGACTTCTTTTTCATCTTTTTCTTTGTTTTTTACGGTTGTTTTAATGAAACCATTTTTATTTGTAAAGCCACGAATCCATGTGCGGTATTTTGGTTCATCACTAATTTTTTCAGCTAAAATCTCATGGACACCCGCTAATGCTTCTTCTGGAGATGCAACTTCTTTTTCTGAATTTACATAACGAGAAGCTTCTGCTTTAATGTCAACACCTGTAGGGAAGGTCATTAACCACTCAGCAAGTGGTTCTAAACCTTTTTCCTTAGCAATGGTTGCTTTCGTGCGGCGCTTTTGTTTGTATGGACGATACAAATCTTCTACTAATTGCATCTTAGCCGCTGTTTCGATTGATTTTCTTAACTCAGGAGTTAATTTCCCTTGTTCTTCTATTATCCGCAAAACTTCGCCTTTTCTTTTTTCTAAGTTTTGTAAATAATGGTAACGATCTTCAATTTCACGAATTTGAACTTCATCTAAGCTCCCGGTCATTTCTTTACGGTAACGGGCAATAAAAGGAACGGTATTTCCTTCCTCTAGTAAATCTAAAACAGTTTTCATTTGTTTATCGCTATAAATTTTTAATTCTTTTTTTAGTAAGGTTAAAATTGTTGCATCATTATTTTCAGCCATTTTGTTCTTCCTCTCTTCTAAAATCCTTCTCTTATTTTAGCATAAATCCTAAAGCTTGTAACTTCTAGAATGAACTTATTAAAAAACCCCTCAATCCTTATTGGCTGAGGGGCACTTGCTTAATTCAGTTTCAAAGACTCGTCTTGCTTTGTAATAGTATATTTGAGAATAAACGGAGCGATGACAGTTGTTGCGATGATCACCACAATAATTGAAGAATAGAACTCTTCTGTTAATAGATTAGATTCTAATCCTAATTTGGCTATAATCAATGCCATCTCACCGCGGGATACCATTCCTGCACCGATTACTGCGGCAGATTTCCAATTGAATCCTGTCACTCTTGCACCAATCGCGCCACCAAATTGTTTGGTTAAAACAGCTACGACTGTCAATAATAGAATGAAGAGCCATTGTTCACCAAAACCTGAAAAGTCCATATTTAATCCAATACTAACAAAGAAGACTGGAATAAACACAGCGTAGCCAATGGGTTCGATTTTCTTTTCAATTTTGTGCTTGTAAGGTGTTTGCGAAATGGCGATTCCAGCAAAGAACGCGCCAATAATACTTCCCATTCCCATAAAATCCGCAAAATAAGAGAAGGCTAAACAGATAATCAACGCCATTGCTGTCTCTGCTTCAATCGTCAACATCTTAGATGAAATTTTCATTAACATTGGAACAAGCCATCTTGCAAGAACAAAAATAACGATAAAGAAAATCACTTTTTTCATCAACATGAAAGGTAACGGCTGACTGTCTCCACCACCTGTGTTAAACAAGCTCACCAATACGCCTAGAAGAATAACAACCACGATATCATCAACAACCGCAGCGCCTAAAATTGTTGCGCCTTCTTTTGAATCTACTTTGTTTAAATCTTTTAACACTTGAACGGAAATACTAACCGAGGTTGCACTAAACAATACCCCTAAGAAAATCGAGCTTTGAAATGCCATCCCAAAAAGTTCCCCCATCCCAAAACCAAATACCATTGGGAAAACAATGCCTAACAAAGCGACTGAAAGTGCGGGCTTCCAATATTTTCTTAATAAGGCCAAATCGCTCTCTAGTCCCGCAATAAACATTAAAATCACAACACCAATTTCTGCAAAATAATGGATAAACGCATCTGGTTGAATCCATCCTAAAATAGCAGGTCCTAGTATGATTCCTACTAATAGTTCTCCAATCACTGCAGGAACGCCAATTCGATTACATAAGTGACCTGCTACCTTTGTAAACACTAAAATCAAACACAATGACCCTAAAAATGCCATCTAACTACCTCTTTCTTTTCCTGTTTTTTGATAAGTTTTCACCTAATTGCTACGCCTATCTAGTATATCACCTTTAGTCTTGAATCTCACTATTTCTTCTTTCAGGCTATGCCTTCTAGTTGCATTTTAACGTTCTCCATCCCAAACGTACCCTTTGTTTACCAAAACGAGGTCTTCTACTAACTGCTTTTTATCAAAAACAACGCCATGTAATACACCGCCATAAACAGCTCCACCATCAATGCCCACTTTATGATCCTGTTGCCACAATGAAGTGGTTTCATTATCTCCATGAAGTGATGGCGTAATGGTATGACCAAATACAATCGTTTTCCCCGTTTTATTTTCGCCAGTATGAAACGGCTCGCGAATCCACATAAAGTCTCTTTCACTGGTTTTTTTCCAATCACTTTTGGTTAAATCCACACCGGCATGAACGAAGACATAATCCTGCCATTCAAAATAAAGAGGCAAGCCATTTAAAAATTCAATTAATTCAGGGTAATGGCTTTTTACTAACATGCTGATTTCTGTAGGAGAATATTCGGCTTCTAATCCAGTATGAAGTAGACTTTCTAGTGTCCGCATTCCGCCGTTCAAACAATAATTTTCATAACGTTCTTCAGGATCTGCTAAAAATCTAAGTAATAAATCTTCATGATTGCCTTTTAAGTAAATGGCTTGTTTTTCTTCCACTAATTTTTTCCCCAACAAAAAACAGGCCTTTGGATTTTCTCCGCGATCGCCTAAATCCCCAATTAAAACCAATTGTTGCGTGGCTTCCTTCCAATGAGTCAGCATTTTTTCAAAAAGTTGAATCTGTCCATGAATGTCTCCAATTGCTAAAACCTCTTGTGTGTTCATTTTTTAATCCCCCTACTAACGTGCTTTTTTATTATTATACACCTATTATTTGGAAATCCAATATGAGAGGTCATTTAATGATTAAATAAATAGTCCTCAAATGACAATCTGTCACTTTTTATGTTAAAATAAGTCATTCACAAATAGCTTTTTATTAAGAGAGGATGAACTCAATGAATTGGAAAAAAATACTTGGATTTTTAATTGTCATTGCAGCGGTAGTCTTTATCGGTTTCAGTGTCTTTGGTCCAAAAGAAAAAGCAAAAGTAAGTACCGTTTCAACTACAGAGGTCAAAGAGAAAACTGTGGTAGAAACATTGTCTACGACCGGGAAATTAGAGCCTATTGAAACGCAAGATGCTTACGGTCAAGGTGTCGTTTCAGAAGTCAATGTTGCTGTTGGCGATACCGTTGAAAAGGACGCTACTTTAGTCTCTTATCTTGATGGTACAAAATTAAAAGCAAACTTTGCTGGTACCGTAACAGCGCTAAATGTCAAAAAAGATGAGGCTGATTTAAGTGCTCAAACTGCTAAGCCTTCTGTTTCTCTAGCAGACTTAAGCAACTTAAAAGTCGCTATTTCACTTTCTAAATCAGATGCAAGTATTGTCAAAAAAGATCAAGCTGTAACGCTAAGAACTGGAAATGAAACCTTTAAAGGTCGTGTTTCTGCAATCGATCCAGTGGCAACCACCACAACTGGCGCTACTGGTTCAAATACAGCACTCGGCGGCACAATTGTTTTTGATACGCCTCCTGCTGGTTTATTTGCTGGCTTTGAAATCGATGCAGACATTACAACCAACACTGCAGATAATGCCTTAACGATTCCTGTTGAAGCGTTATTGTACGACAAAGAAAATAAACCGTTTGTTTATACGATTAAAAAAGATCAAGCTAAAAAAGTGATGATTGAAACAGGAATTCAATCAGATAACCTTGTTCAAATCAATAAAGGCTTAACTAAAGGAGAAAAAGTAATTCTAACTCCTGACGACAGCATTAAAAATGGTACCCGTGTCACAGCTAAATAAAAGGAGTGAAGAAAGATGATTGATTTAAAAGATATCGTTAAAATCTACCGCACTGGTGGCGAAGAATTAACGGCCTTAAAAAAAATCTCCCTTCACATTCAAGAAGGCGAATTCACTGCAATCATGGGTCCTAGTGGTTCTGGTAAATCAACGATGATGAATATTTTAGGCTTACTTGATCGATTTGATAGTGGCGAATACATTTTGAATGGGGAAAATGTAACAGGATTAAGTGACAATCAAAGTGCCCATGTCCGCAATAAGGAGATTGGATTTGTCTTTCAATCTTTTAATCTAATGCCGCGTATGACGATTCTAGAAAACGTGGAACTGCCAATGGTTTATGGCGGGATCCCTGCAAAAGAGCGTCGCGAACGGGCCTTAAAAGCATTGGACCGAGTGGGATTGAGTGATCGAGTGAAACACCGACCAAATGAAATCTCTGGTGGACAAAAACAACGGGTGGCTATCGCTCGCGCGATTGTCAATAATCCAGCTGTTTTAATGGCAGATGAACCAACTGGTAACTTAGATTCAAAAACGACAATTGAAATTATGCGGATTTTCCAAGAGTTAAATGCAGAAGGGACGACCGTCGTTATGGTTACTCATGAACCTGAAGTTGCCATTTATACAAAACGGATTGTTTCTTTTAAAGATGGCGAAATCCAAGATGACAAAATTCAAGAGAACCAAGTCATTTTATAGGAAAGGAGGGTTTTCATGAATCTAAAAGAGAATTTCAAAATGGCTTTAGACAGTATTTTTGCAAATAAGATGCGCTCATTTTTAACAATGCTAGGCATTATTATTGGGATTGCTTCCGTTATCGCAATTCTAGCCGTAGGGAATGGTGCGACGAGTCAAATTACAGGAACATTCAATGATTTAGGTGCGTCTACAGTCTCTTTAAGCGTCAGCAATGAAGCTTCAAAAAGTGATTCTTTAAATGACAAAGATTTACAAGCATTAAAAACAAGTATCCCAACAATTGAACGGATTTCACCTGATAAGACACTAAACGGTACTGCTTCTTCTACCTATGAGAAAAAGTCCGCTTTAGCAATCGGTGGAACGCCAGATTTGCAATACACAAACCAAATGATGGACAAAGGATTGGTGTATGGTCGCTACTTCAATCAAAATGAATACGAAGATGCCAAAAATGTCACCGTAGTGAGTGAAGATACTGCTGCTGCCCTTTTTAAAGGTCGTAAGGACGTCGTTGGGGAAAAAATTAATTTGGCAAGTGTTGGTGGAACTACCATTAGCTTGAAAATTATTGGTGTCACCAAAGGAACCTTTGCTAAAATGCAAGGCTCTTTTGACACAAGTAAAATGCCGGTCTATTTGGCAACACCTCTTACAACCATGGCAAAGCTCGATCCAACCGTTGCAGCGATCAATAGCGTTACTGTACAAGTTGCAAGTAAAGACGATATTGAGTCTGCCTCTAAACAAATGGTTCGACTTCTTGAAACAAGACATGATGCCGTTGGAAAAGATTTCTACACAGCCACAAACTTCTTACAAGCATTGGATCAAGTTGACTCTGTTTTAGGTTTATTTATCAACTTTATTGCTGCTGTTGCTGGTATTGCTTTGTTAGTAGGTGGTATTGGCGTCATGAATATTATGCTCGTTTCGGTAACGGAACGGACACGAGAAATTGGAACAAGAAAAGCTCTTGGTGCAACAACCAATACCATTCTATTCCAGTTTCTAATGGAATCTGTCATTCTTTCCTTAATTGGAGGAATTATCGGATTGATTTTAGGAATCCTCCTTGCAAATGGAGTGGCTAGTGCCTTGGATATCGTTCCAAGTATTACCCTTGGTTCAATCGTCATGGTCTTGCTCTTTTCTTCTGCGGTGGGTGTCTTCTTTGGAATCTACCCTGCTAGAAAAGCAGCACGTCTTGATCCGATTGAAGCCTTGCGTTACGAATAAGTTTTCAACTTAAAAAGGACGGTTCCAAACAAGACAATTACTCTTGTTTTGAACCGTCTTTTCATTTATTCAACTGTTTTCCCCATCGATTTCATCAATCGTTTCGTCCAACTAAAATCGGTTTTAGAAATGGTATCGTCACCAAATGTCTTCCCATCGCGATCAACACCGTAAACAAACATACCGCCTTTAGCACCCTCTTTTGGGTTCCACATCGCATAGGAATAAGCTCTACTTGTTTCATACGGTTCAATCGTATCATCCCATTTGTTATGATCTTGTTCCTCTGGAAAAGAAATTCCAGGTAAAAATTGCTGTGGTGTAATGCTTTCCTTGTAACTTTCCCAAGTACGATCTAAACGCGCGATGCTGCCACCATAGGCTTGTAAAAACAAATAATCACAGTAAGGAGCAACTTTTTTAAACAAGGCGTGATTGGTTTGATTCGTATCGTAAATGAGGAGTTTTCCTGTAGCAGATTGTGGCCCTAATTTCGTAGACAAGGCTTTAAAAACACCTGTAGCCACTTCAATTTGATCTGCTGTTAAGTTGGTTTCCATATCAACATCCAATCCATCTAAATTCCATGGTGTCACATAAGTCGCAAGCAATTTTTCTGCATATTTTTCATAATCCGCAGTCGTAGGTTTTTGGCCATTTTGCGCTGGAACTTTTAAAAGCTCACTAATATCAATCGTTCTCACCAGCTTCGTTCCTCTTGCATGAAGCTCAGGGACATAAGTATTCTTTAAGGTATCCCAATACTTTTGCTGATCAGTTCCTGGTTTGACATAGTGAAAGACTGAAACAATATCTAATTCTTTAGGCAAATCAAGCATTGAGGTTACATTTTTATCTGGTAGATTAGAGTTTGCATCTGAAGGCATCGTTACGTCTCGCCAGGTGCGATAGTAAGCCATCATAATCGGTTCTTGATTCTCTTGCGTTCCTGCAGCTAAAGACGTTGTAGGGAGTAGTAAAAAACTAATGCAGCCAATCATTAATGCAACCAACATTTTTTGTTTCTTTTTCATCAAAACACTCCTTTTATTTATTGATAACGCTTACATATTAAAATTTAACATATTGATTCTTAGAAGTAAAATCATACCTATCTACTTTTATAAATAAAAAAGCTTCTATAAGATGGTCTCTTATAGAAGCTTCTTAGGACTACATGCTTGATTCAATAACTGCGTCTTTATCATTTAAAACGTCTGAATTAAATTCATTGATACGTTTTGAAGTGACAATACCCGCAACCATGCTATCACTAACGTTGATAGCTGTTCTTGCCATATCAATTAGTGGTTCAACTGAGATAACCAACCCTACGATAGCAATTGGTAAATTCAATGAGCCTAAAACGATTAATGAAGCAAATGTTGCTCCACCACCCACACCTGCTACACCAAATGAGCTGATTGTAACAACTGCTACGATTGTCAAAATGTATAATGGACTAAACACATCAATTCCAACTGTTGGTGCTACAATCGCTGCTAGCATTGCAGGATAGACACCCGCACATCCATTTTGACCAATTGATAAACCAAAACTGGCAGCAAAGTTAGCAGTGGCATCATCCACACCTAATGCTTTTGTTTGAGTTTCAATATTTAAAGGCATTGCTCCAGCACTTGATCTTGATGTAAAGGCAAAACCAAGAACAGTTGATGATTTTTTTAAATATTGTAATGGATTCACTTTAACGAAAGCTAAAATCAATAAATGCATAATCAGCACAATGGCTAACGCAAAGTAAGAAGCGGCAACGAATTTACCTAAATTCCAAATGGCTTTGACATCACTTGTTGCAGTTACTTTAATCATTAAAGCTAAGATTCCGTATGGTGTTAAACGTAAAACTAGCGTGACAATTCGCATCACGATTTTATATAAACTATTGATTAATTTCGCAAAAAATTCGCCTGTTTCAGGATCTTTCTTATTCACACCTAGATACGCAATTCCGATAAATGCAGAGAAAATAACAACTGCAATCGTACTTGTTGAACGTGTGCCTGATAAATCAGAAAAGACATTTGTTGGAATAAAACTAACTACTTGTTCTGGAATTGTTAAATCTTTCACTGCTTCTTGTCTTTCAGCTAATGCTTCAATACGAGCAGTTTCTGCTTCTCCTTGAACAAAGGTTGCTCCGTCTAAATTGAAGACGAAAACACTAAAAATTCCAATTAACGCGGCAACGGCGGTCGTTGCTAATAGCGTTCCAATTACGGTAAAACTAATTTTACCTAATTTTTTAGAAACTTCTAACTTAGTGAATGCTCCGACAATCGAAACAAATACTAATGGCATAATCAACATTTGAAGC
Source organism: Carnobacterium divergens (assembly GCF_900258435.1). NCBI lineage: Bacteria > Bacillati > Bacillota > Bacilli > Lactobacillales > Carnobacteriaceae > Carnobacterium > Carnobacterium divergens. The sequence continues at coordinate 2,435,642 of NZ_LT992558.1, forward strand.
AAGCTGACATACCCATTTCCTACAATGCTCACCCAACTAATTGCTTGAGTGGTTACATCATTTTGTGCCCCAAAAATAACTTGAATAATGGCACCAAATACAATACCTACAGCTAGTGCGGTAAAGACACGCGTTGAAAATTTTACGTGTTTCTTTTGCATCCAATAGAAGCCGTAAAGTGCGGCAGCAAAGAATACCAAGATAAGAATAATACTAATAAGATTTGTCATGGATAAATCCTCCCTTTAGTTGTCCACTTCCTATGACGGGGAAATGGATGATATATCATAAGATTAAAGGTCCCAGACAAGCCACACATAAATGCAACTGTCCTACTACTGAGAATTAAACTCAATTAGCAGTGATTGTTAAATTTTACATTAAAAAAGTAAGTAACGCAATAAAAATGCAACACTAATTGTTAATAATTAAAAAAAAAAGTACATTTTTAGAAGAAATCAGTTATTTTATCCCCAAAAAACAGCTTTCAAATTATTTTTTGAAAGCTGTTTTCTTTTCATTTTTTTTAATTCTAACGACTAAAAACCCTATGCCAATTAATAAGACAACAATAATTCCTACTAATAAATAAATCCATTTAACATTAAATGGTTCTTTTTCTACATCAAATGCAGCTTGGTTAAATCGTTTAGCTTCGTCTTTTTTGATAGTCAACTCTTTTTTCAATTGCCACTCATTGTGATCAATATCGCTTACTTCAAGTTCCACTACATATTCTCCAGCTTTTAATTCTTGATTTTCTAAAGATACGGCATAATCAAAGGAAGAATAAGGGGCCATTGAAAGATCTTCTTCCGTGGATTCGTACAATACGTTACTTGTTCCTTTTTCAATTACCTTTGACTTGATGGCTAATTTTCTTACAATTGTCGCTTCTTGATTAGCGATTTTTGCTAGAATTGAAGTATGATTTGATTCGTCCACCCCAGCGCGAACACTTTTTAGCGCTAGTTTGGGTTTTAATAGTTGATCGCTTTCAGAAAGCTTCACCCCTACCACGTAAGAAAAATCATTACTGATTGTTACTTTATTTTCTGATTTATCCGTGTTTCCTGCTTCGATTTGATGGACATAAAAAGCTCCTAAGACTGCACCTGGTAAAAAGTCAGCCGGCATTTTTAATTGAAACATCACGTTTTTTTCTTCATGTGGTGCTATGGTTACAAGTTGTTTTTCAGACAGCATCGAGACTAAGGTGTGCGCTTTTTCTGTTTCTAAACTTGGTGTTTCTTGACTGTAATCAATCACTCCTAAATTATTGGTAAAAGCATTATGTGGCGCAACTTCTACTTGAATTGTCTCATCTAATTGATTCGTTATTTTCAAGCCAATTTCTTCAGCTTGCCCAGCTTCCATGTGCAAGTCGAAATAAGATAGCTCTTTGTGACGCTGATTTTCTGGTAAAATGGGTTGAACCGTTATGGACATTCCTTCACTTGCATATGCGGTTTGTCCCAGTAGTGGCAATACTAAGAACGCTATAAATAGACTAAGTCGTTTTTTCATAATGGATCCTCTCTATCAAAATAGAGGGACCAAGATCCCTCTGCTTTGTCTGGCTTTTTTTATCTAAATGTATCTTCTTTTTCAGGAGTTGCTTGTAATGTCCAGTGGATTACACCATTAAGCGCACCTTTTTTCAATTCTTTTGGATTTTCTTTGAAACGCAATTGTAAGTCACTAATTTCAAAATCTTTTGAATTAAATGGCAATGCTTTTTCTTCATCATTTGTTAAAGAAAATTCTTTTAAATCTGTTCCTTTTTCAAAGTTAATTTGCGCACTTGGAATCGTTTCGTCTGCTGCATTTTTCATTTCGTAGCTTGATACAACTAATGACCATTGACCTGTTTCACCACGTAAATCTACTACTTGACCTTTTATTGATGATCGTGCATCTGCATCTTCGATTGTCACTTGATTTTTATCATTAACGGCTAATTTCGTATCGCCAAAGGCAACATCACCGATTGTAGCTGTTAAGCTTCCGCCTGCTACGTTTCCTGTTACCTTTGAAGTATTATCTGTATTAACGATTGCCTCATTTCCAGCTGCAAAAGTTGTGGTTGCAAGTGTACTAACGCCTCCAAGTAAAATTACTGAGCTAACTACTAATTTTTTCATTTCTCATCTTCCTTTTCTTTTAAATTTTATTATATAGTAAGCTAACGGGGATCGTCAGCCGTTATAACGTTGTTTAATTGCCACGTAATCGTACCTTTATAAGCACCTGATCGAGTAGCCTTTGTGAGTATTCCAACTAAATCATTGCCTTCATCAGTTTGCTTGGATTTAAAGGCAATTGTTGAGGTGTGATCTTTTGAGGAAACGGTGCCGTTGATTGGCTTGCCATCTAACAAGGAAAGTTTAATAGCTTTGTTTCCACTTCCACCAGTAATCGGTTCGAGTTCACCTGTAACGGCTAGTGACCAATTAGGATTATCTGTTGTGTTGATGACTTGGACTGTAAAAGGTTTTGCTGGATAAAATCGTTGCCCTTTAGTTTCTAAAATGGAGGAATCGGCTTTGGCCTCAAAAGAAATATCATTAGGTACGAGGACCTTCAACTCAGCTGCAGGTTTAATAGCAATATAGGACATGCCCAATTCGATAGATTTATCATCATTCACTTCGTTGTTTCCACTAACAAATGATTTAAATTCGACTATTTGTTCTTTGATTGTTTTATCAATTTTAGCCTCTACTTTAATTTGATAGGATTCTCCTTTTGCAATAGAATCAATAGCGACATAAACTGCTTTTTCTTCTGGTTTGAGATTTTCTTTAAAAGGAGATTCAAGAATTTCCTTATTTTTTGTCACATCTGCTTGCTGATAAGAAAGCTGAATGTGTTGTTGATCTTCCTCGTTAGAGTAAGCTACCTCTCCACTACTATTCATCAACGCAATCAATTGGCCTTTACGATCTAGTAATTCCACTTTTTCGTAGTTGATTTCTTTTGATTTAGGTGGCAATAAAAATTGAACTTGTCGCCATTCACCATTTTCGGTTGTCGCTTTTTTAGTGAAATCTTCTACATTTGTTAATTGATTTCCAATTTCAAAATTCAAGTTGGCACTTTCACCTGCCATAACCTCTTCTTCTGGGGTGCTAAAAGAAATGTAGGGCTTAGGATTGTCTAAAATTTTCCCTTCGCTTCCTAGCGATTTTTGCTTCACTTCAATCGTCTCATTCTTAAATTTCGACTCGTTAATAACGTCATCAAGCATTTTATGAAGCCCACTGTCTTTAACCGTTACATCAAATTCAAGTAGAAAAATTTGATTTTTTTTCAAAGGTAAATCGTTAATAGCAATTCGATCTGTGCTGATTAAAAGAGACTTTCCAATGTCTTGTTTATCAACTGTTGCTTTAACAGAATCTTTATCTAGTTGTAATTCTACTGGAATTTCATTAATAAAACGTCCTGCTAGATTAGCAATCTTAAGATTTTCAAAGAAAATTTTGTAGTGAAGCTTATCGCCTACATGAATGGCATTAATAAAGCTTGATTGATTTTTAAGCGTGGCATCAAAAATATACTTATCTCCGGATTTTACAATTGTAAATTCTTTTTCAACCACTTTAGAGGAATGGTCTTCTTCGTCTTGAGCAACAAAATAGAGCGTATGTTTGCCGGTACTTAATTTTTTTGAGGTTAAATACTGATTAAGCTCATTTTTTTTAATTGTGACATTTTGAATCTGATGGGAAGCCGTGTCAACATTAACCGAGGTTCCTTCCTTCTCTTCATCAACCCAGTAGTGAAGCGCTACTTTGCTACTATCTTCATCCACTACAGTACCGCTAATATCTGTTGGGAAAAATTCCCCATTCAATACGGAAGAAGGAATATCCTCCAAAATCAATTTCGGTGGCTTTGGTTCTCCTAAGTTGATGTTATAACTAAAAGTACGGCTACTTTTTGGCTTTAAAGTTTCAGCATTCCAACGGAAACCAACAGCCGAATCATCGTAATGCTTGATAAGCTCACTTGGTTTTCCTTCAACATTTTCTGCACCATGAATGGTGGTCCAGATTCCCCATGGTTTACTAAAAAAATCAGATGGTGCCGTCGCCCAAACTAAAAATTTTCTCCCTGGTCCTGCATTCCATTGATTTGGCCCATCCTTATCTAAAACATGAAACATGACTTTATAAGGATCGCTTTCAATGTACATCCCTTTTTTATTTCCAATATAATTGACATCTACTCCATCTTTCCCATTTAAATCGGTATCGGTTAATTCTGAATAACCAATTTTTAATGGTGTAAGGTCGATAATCGGCTTATCCACGCGTTTGTATGCTACTTCTTTTTTTACATTTCCCATTGCATCTGCAGTTAATGTTACTTTTACAAGAACATGGTAAGTCCAAACATCAACGACAACCTTATTAGAAACTGTGAATTCACCATATCCTCGAATGGACTCTCCTTTTTTTGATACAAATTGTAACTTCACATCATCTAGCTCTTTGTAATCTGACTCTTCTTGAAAGTAGTAGGAACGCACGGAACGATTTGAACCCGTATTGATATTATGTCGATAACTTAATTGATGTCCAGCAGCATCTGTTGAAAATAAATCAGTCAAAAAAATGTCTGAGTCATTGGCAAAACCATAAGACAGTCTTTGGTTATCAGAAATCGGCTTCACTAAGTAGTTGTTCTCTTCCTCCGATTGCCAGCCTTCTTTTTGAATATCCTCTTCATAGAGTTCTTGTACTGTTTGAGACTGTTTGTAAAGGTCTTTCGTTTCCGGCATGTCAGTGTTTGGCTCGGTTTCATCAATCACTTCCACCGCAGATTCTGTTAATTGCTCTGACTCTTTTGGTACTGCCGATGATTCGCCTGTTTCTTCAGCAGAATCTTTTTGTTCTAGTGTTGTAGATTCTACACTAGACTCTTTTTCTGGTTCCTTATTAACAAGCTTCAAGGTTTGGACTTGATTATTTTGTTTGATTTCGATTTCTCCACTTTCTACTGTTTGAGGATTGAAAAATAGTCGTACCTCTTTAACTGTATTGTTTATCTGAAAATCGACTGTTCGTTGGTTTTCTTGATCCGTAATAATTACATCAGGATTTTTTAATGTCGTTGTTTCTAAATCAAGCGCCACTTGATTTAGTAAGCGAATTGTCAACATTGAATTTTCTTCAACGATCTTGACACGAAGATACGGTTGATTTTTTTCGTTATAAGACAAAGGTCCATCTTGAATGTCAGTTGCCTTGATTTCTGAGGAGAACATTGTTAAAATAACGAAGATATTAAATACGATGAAACAACATAACCTTTTTTTATTCATGGGCCAACTCCTTACACTCTTGATTTCTTACACAGTATAATCCAACTCTTATACTTGCTCAATCTATTTAGTTATGCTCTTTTTTTCAATTTTTTTATTTTTTACATAATGGATTAAATAACAAACAACAACAAAACATTAGGAGGCTCTGCTATGTTTCTACAGGAATTTATAAAAAAAAATGAAGCTACTAAAATTAATTTGTATTACAGCCTGACTTTTTCTCAAAATAATGACCTTGTATCTCTGCAAAAAAAAGAAGCCTTATCAAAAGCTTCTGTGTTACGACAACTTCAAAATTTAGTTAGTGATTTGGAACAAATTGGGTTTGAATTTGTATTAGATTTTCAAGAAGAATCCATCTTTTTAACCCCTAAACAACAGTATCAAATTTCTTCTGTTTCGATTGTTAACACTTTATTTATCCATTACCTCAACCTGTCTTCAAGCTATCAATTCATTCAACTCTTTTTTGAAAAAAAAGACTATGCTTTAGTTGATATTTCAACAAAATTAACTCTTTCAAACCCTTATATTTATCAACTTATTCCAGTTATCAACGAGAAAATCAAGCAATTCCATTTAACTTTGACGATTCAAAATAAATATGTTGCTCTAGTGGGTAGAGAAAGTAATCTTTTTATGTTTCGTTATTTAATAACTCTAGCGCTTCATTCCTTGTCCGCACATTCAACCGAACACACAACAAAATACCATGATTTTTCCATTGATGAAATGATTCAAAACTTACAGCTAGATACTGATCAAATCCAATTAGATGAAAATGTATACCTAAATTGCATTTTTGATACGCTTATCTATTCAGATATTGATTCTAAAAAAATTGAGGCTGAATTTAAAGATTCTGCTATTTTAAAATTGGTTCAGCAATTACCCGTCACAAAAGATTCTTCTGTTTTAAGAACCTTTATTCGTTGTTGTTTACGTATTTTTATTCCTAGTCTAGATTCACATTCTAGTCGAACTCAAAATGGAGGCAGCTTACTGCTTTCGACTAATTTACCGTTAGTTGATTTGGCGAAAGATATGGTTCAACATGTAACAAATTCATTTCACATCAAGCAATTACAGCCTAATTCAGATAGTTTTAAACAGTGGTTTTATATTTTAGTCATTCATTTATATGCAATGGATTATTTTCAATATGATTTTAAAGAAGTTTACCTTCATAGCAAAGATGGATCCACTACAAAAGATTCTGTCCGTGACAAAGTCGTGGCTTGTTACGATTCTTTTCAAACGGACAACCCTGTTTGGACAGTTGAAAAAAAAGAAACGTATCGCTATACGCTAGTCAATACGCTTTACTTGATTATTGAATCTCAAAGCAATACAAATGTAAGCATTTATCTTAACTTTAATGGAAATATTGTCTTTGAAAAGACTCTCGTTTACAAACTGGTTTCAATTTTTAATGAATCAGTTCTTACCTTTACAACCAACTCAAATCATGCTGATTTGATTATCTCAGATTATATGATTTTTTCAACGAAAAAGGATGCTTCTTTTTTCTTACTGGATCAATCTGATGGAACAAAGCAGTTTTATCAACTTTACTCATTGATTCTGTATCTTCTTGAAAAAAATCAGCGGTAGCTTAATTATGTATCAAAAAACCCCGTTAAATCAGTTGATTTAACGGGGTTTTAGCAACTTATTTTTTCATAATACCTAATACAATACTTTCAATCCCAAATAGTAGGAAATAAAAACCAACTAGGAATGATAGCGTTAAACCAGCCGTAATTGGATTAAATAGTAAGCTAATCCCAATCACAACACCTAATAAATTAATAATAAAGCTAAACCAATAAGCGCCATTTCCTATAGCTCTTGTACGGTTTACATTTAACAATCCAGATACGGAATCAATAATAAACCAAAAGGCAAAGGTATACGCTAATACTGAAACTGCTAGTCCCATATTAAAGAGGAAAACAATTCCGACAATAATTTCTAAAAGCCCAATCACTAAAGCTAGGGTTGCATTTTGTCCGGTGACTTTCTTTAAATCTGAATAGCCAATAATAGCAATAATCCCTCTAAAAATAGCAGCTAATCCAAATAAAATAGCGAAACTTACTAATGTTGCTACTGGACTAATGAATGCGAAATAGGCTGCAATGAGAAAAATAATCCCAACAATAATTTCACTCCATTTAATCATTGTACGTTGATTTTTCATTCGTAACATCTCCTTCTTCTAATTTTATGATAGCAGACATCAAATTCCCCTTCAAATGATTGCACTTGAAAAAAACAATCTATAATAGCAATAAAAAAAAGCTAACGAACCAGTACGCTTTCTACTAATTCGTTAGCTTTATTTATTTGTTTTAAAATAACGAAATTTGAAATCATTAAAAGCATGGAAGCGAATCTAATTGTTAAATTTCAGCTAAAATATTTTTTACCAATCCTTTGAAGGATTCTTTTACTCGCTGTGTCGTTTCAACAACTTCTTCATGATTCAACGTTGCTTGCATCCCTGCAGCTAAATTAGTGATACAAGAAATTCCAATCACTTTCATTCCGCCGTGGCGCGCTACAATTACTTCTGGAACCGTCGACATGCCGACTGCATCTGCACCAATTACGCGTGCAAAGCGAATTTCAGCAGGCGTTTCGTATGTTGGACCCGTAAAGCCCATATACACACCTTCTTTTAAATTCAAGTCCATTTTTTTAGCAACATCGCGAACGATTTGTTGGTATTTACGGTCGTAGCCTTCACTCATATCTGTAAAACGAGGTCCCATTGTTGCATCATTTGGTCCAATTAATGGATTTACACCTGTGAAATTGATGTGATCGGTTATCAACATTAATTCACCCGGTTCAAAGGTTTCATTTAAACCACCCGCTGCATTGGTAACAATTACGGTTTCAACGCCTAATGCTTTCATTACGCGAACTGGGAAAGTAACGGTTTCTAGCGAATAGCCTTCATAATAGTGGAAGCGTCCTTGCATTGCTAAGACTTTTTTACCACCTAATGTGCCATAAACCAACTGGCCTTTGTGTCCTTCAACTGTTGAAACTGGGAAATTAGGGATATTATCGTAAGGAATAGCAATTGCTTGTTCCACTTCATCACCTAATTCGCCTAAGCCAGAACCTAAAATCAGCCCGACTTCAACTTTAGCTACTCCTGCTTCTTGAATAAATGCTACTGCCTCATCAATTTTAGCTTGCAACGTTTTTGTCATTTTGTAGTTGTCCCCTTTATGTTGTTCTATTTTAAATCAGATAAGAAACTTACGCCGTTTTCTGTTCCTTTAACGCCAAAGTTTTCAGCAACGGTTTTCGAAATATCAGCATAATGACCTTGTTTCAACGCACCATGTCCTGTCATTTTTGGTGAATAAGCTAATAGTGGAACATATTCTCTCGTATGGTCTGTTCCTGGGAAGCTTGGGTCATTTCCGTGATCTGCTGTAATCAATAATAAATCATCTTCTTCCATCGCTGCTAAAATTTCTGGCAAACGACCGTCGAACTCTTCAATCGCTTTGGCATACCCTTCAACATCGCGGCGATGACCAAATAGTGCGTCAAAATCAACTAAGTTTAAGAAGCTTAATCCCGTAAATTCTTTGTTCATGATGGTTAGCAATTGATCCACGCCATCCATGTTGCTCTTTGTACGAACCATTTCGGTCATTCCAACGCCATTAAAAATATCGTTGATTTTACCAATGGCAATCACGTCTTTACCGGTTTCTTTCAATTGTTCCAAGACGGTTTCGCCAAATGGACTTAAGGCATAGTCATGTCGATTGCTTGTTCTTTGGAAATTACCTGGTGTTCCAACAAATGGACGCGCAATAATGCGGCCAATCATGTAGGGATCGTCTAATGTAATGTCACGAACATACTGACAAATTTTGTATAGCTCTTCTAATGGAATAATGTCTTCATGGGCTGCAATTTGTAACACTGGGTCAGCGGATGTATAAACAATTAAATCTCCAGTTTCCATTTGTTGTGGCCCAAAATCGTCAATGACAGCCGTTCCGCTATAAGGTTTATTACAAACCACTTTACGACCTGAAAAAGCTTCGATTTTATCTAATAAATCTTGTGGAAAACCATTTGGAAAGACTCTAAAAGGCGTTTTGATATCTAAGCCCATAATTTCCCAATGGCCTGTCATTGTATCTTTTCCAACAGAAATTTCTTCTAATTTTGTGTAATAGCCAAGATTTTCTTTGACTTCTTTTACGCCTTTTAATGGACGAATGTTTCCTAACCCTAATTTTTCTAGATTTGGAATATCTAAGCCTGCGATATCAGCAATGTGCCCTAATGTATCGCTGCCTTTATCTCCAAAAGCTTCTGCGTCTGGTGCTTCCCCAATTCCAACTGAATCCATCACGACTAAATGTACACGTTTAAACATTTTCATCAATCCCTTCGTATTTTATTCACTCACTTTATTTTACCACGTCATCACTAAATTGCACGCTTTTAAATTAGTGCATTTAAAACTAAATACATTAAAAATAACGCTGAAATTCCATAAAGAATTGGATGAATCTCTGATTTTTTTCCGCTTACCAATTTTACGATTGGGTAAAAGACAAATCCAGCTGCCATCCCATCTGCAATGCTTGATGTTAATGGAATTAATACGACAATCAAGAAGGCTGGAAACCACTCTGTAAAATCGTCAAATTGAATGTGTTGTAAATTCTTCATCATTAATGCGCCTGTAATTAAAATTACTGGGGCAATCGCTGCTTGTGGTACATACGACAACAACGGAATGAAAAAGAGGGTTGCTAAAAAGAGAGTTCCTGAAACAATCGTTGTTAAGCCTGTTTTACCACCTTCTTCAATACCAGAAGCACTTTCCGCTGCTGCAATGGTTGGGCTTGTGCCAAAGATACCTGATAGGAAAGTTGTCACTGCACTCATTCTAAAAGCTTTCTTAAAATCCACGGTACTCGCTTCTTCCATTAAACCTTGAAGCAATCCCATTGATTCAAAGACTAGAATCATCGTTAACGAAAAGACACCCATTATAAATTTTAAGGAGAATAGCCCAGAGAAATCGCCTTGTCCCATAATTGAAGGATAATCAACAATATTCATCAAGGAAAAACTGCCTTCACCAGCATCTTGGATTTTAAAAAGTACCCCTAAAATCGTCGTTGCTAAAATACCAATAAACATCCCACCTTGTACCTTGCGAATCACAAGTATCAAGGTTAAAATTAAGCCAAAAATAGCTAACATTGCATGTGGATTAGCTAAGTCTCCCAATGCCACTAAACTTTTATCGCCAGCTACAATCAATTGACCTTTTTCTAAACCAATCATGACTAGAAATAACCCGATTCCGCAAGTAATACCGTGCTTCAACGTATCTGGCACTGCTCGCGACAAGACATCGCTGGCTTTTGAAAAAGCAATCACACAATAGATCAAACTGGAAACCATCATCACGCCGATTGCTTCTTGCCAACGCAAGCCCAAAGTTCCTACTAACGTATACGTGAAAAAAGCATTCACTCCCATACCGGGGGTTAAAATAATCGGTGCATTTGCAAAAATCCCCATCAAGTAACACCCAATTGCCGAGATAAAGATTGTGGCAAAAACACTTAGTTCAGCAGGTATTCCAGCATCCTTTAAAATAACCGAATTGACGATTACGATATAGGAAATAGCGAAAAAGGAAGTCAGCCCTGCAATAATCTCCGTTTTAGCGGTCGTCTTTTTTTCTTTTAACTTAAATAAATTCATAGCGTCCCTCACTCAACTTATTCTGTTATGATTTGATGAATCAAAGTTGGTTCTGCAACTTTTTCTTTTGTAATAAAAATGTTCTCATAAATTTTGGTTTTCACATCATCGATTGTTTGACTATTCGCATAAACCGTCACCAATGGTTCTCCTGCAGTAACAGAATCACCAACTTTTTTATGCAACATTAAGCCGACTGAATAATCAATGGTGTCTTCTTTTGTTCGACGACCTGCGCCTAAAAGCATTGCGGCAATCCCTAATTGATCGGCTACCATTTCTGAAACATAGCCACTTTCTTTGGCAGGTAATTCAATCACAAATTCTGCTTGTGGCAAGTTTTCTGGGTGATCTACAATTGACTCATCGCCGCCTTGATTGCGAATCATTTCTTTAAACTTAGTGGTTGCAGCTCCAGATTGAATAGCTTCTTTTAAAAGTTCACGAGCTGCTTCTAATGTGTCTGCTTTTTTAGCAAGAACAACCATCTGGCTTCCTAATACATAAACCATTTCCATTAAATCGGCTGGACCTTCGCCTTTTAACGCATCAATCGCTTCTTTGACTTCAAGGGAATTTCCGATTGCTAGCCCTAATGGTTGAGACATATCTGAAATGATCGCCATTGTTTGACGATTTGCTAATTTTCCAATTTGAACCATTGTTTTTGCAAGGCGTTCCGCATCTTTTTCATTTTTCATAAATGCACCGTCTCCAGTAGTAACATCTAAAACGATGGCATCGGCTCCTGCTGCAATTTTTTTACTCATAATTGAACTCGCAATCAAGGCGATTGAATCAACGGTTCCAGTCACATCTCTTAATCCGTATAATTTTTTATCTGCCGGTGCTAGGTCACCAGATTGTCCGACAACAGCAACTTGATCGCGGTTGACTAATTGAATAAATTCATCATTTGAAATTTCAACATTGAAGCCTTTGATTGCCTCTAATTTATCAATCGTACCTCCTGTGTGTCCTAAACCACGACCTGACATTTTGGCAACAGGAACCCCAACAGCAGCTACTAAAGGTGCTAATACAAGAGTCGTTGTATCCCCAACGCCACCAGTTGAATGTTTGTCTACTTTGATGCCATGAATAGCGGATAAATCAATCTGTTCACCAGATTCTACCATTGCCATTGTTAAATCAGTAATTTCTTGGTTCGTCATGTCTTTAAAATAAATCGCCATTGCCAGAGCGCTCATTTGATAATCTGGTACTGTGCCATTTGTGTAACCTGTAATGACGAAGTTTATCTCTGCTTTTGTAAGTTCTTGTCCGTCTCTTTTTTTCTCAATAATGTCTACCATTCTCATTTTTTTAATCTCCTTTAAGTATATTTAGAAATAAGTAAAACGTTTTACTTAACTGACTAAAAGCTAATATCTTATCTTCTTAAGTTCTCCTTTCAAAAAAAGGAAAACGCTAACAAGTTGATACTAGCATTTAATTTAAAAAGAATCAAGTTTTTTGGTGCTATTTTTAAGAACCAGCTGGGTATCAAAATACTTGTTTGGTACCTTCTCTTTTGGGTTGTTGATGTGATCGACTAAGAATTTAGCCGCAAAATAGCCAATTTCAAAAATCGGTTGCGCGACTGTCGTTAAGGATGGGACTAAATAATCGGTAATTTCCAAGCCATCGTAGCCAATTACTGAAATGTCCTTTGGAATTTGTTTTCCGGCTTCATTAATTGCACGATACGCGCCAATTGCCATTTGGTCATTTCCACAAAAAAGAGCGGTAATATTTTGTTGCAAGAGTTGTTGCGCCCCTTCGTACCCGCCTTTAATTGTTAAATTCTTACTGACAATCCATTCCTCTTGAAAAGGAATCTGATAATCTTCTAAACATTTTTTATATCCGTAAAAACGATCGGTAATTTCATAAAAACTGGTTTCATTGCTTAACATTCCGATTTCACGATGACCTAAATTCACTAAATGTTCAACAGCCTCGTAGGCTCCTTGAAATTCATTCGTAATCAATTGCCCTTCGTCACGTTTATTAATGCCGCGGTCAATTAGAATATGAGGGATTTTATTGCTGCCGTCTTCGTTTTTTAACTTTGGCAAATGAATGGGATTTGGACTTGCTAGAATGATGCCTTCGACTGATCGATGGAGTAACTCTTCTATATAAAGATTTTCTTTTTCAGAGCTGTGATTGGAATTACATAGAATAATCATAAAACCAAGTTCATTTAAATGTTTTTCTACTCCTTCAATGACTTTTGAAAAAAAGAGATCGGTGATATCTGGAACTACCATCCCAATGGTCTTTGTTTGCTTGCTCACCATATTCTGGGCAAAATAATCTGCTTTGTAATCAAGTTCCTTCACAACCGCCAAGACTTTTTGACGCGTTTCTGGGCTAAAGCGGTCGCCTTTTTTATTTAAAATTTGTGATACCGTTGTAATCGAAACACCTGCTAAACGAGCAACATCTTTAATTGTCATCTTCATTTTTTAGTTTAACCTCCATTGATGGAACCGGTTATGTAACGGTTTACATTTATTATAGCACAAGTCTTTTGATTTAGAATATTCTTCATGTGTTATTTAAAAAATGATTCCTAGACAAATGGGATTTATTGGCTTATTCTTGAGGTAGTTTCCGATATGTACAAATGGATAGGAGTTGGAAAGTATGAGCCTTTTAAGCTTGAGTATGAATAAACGAAGAGCTGTTGGCTATGCAAAGTCAATTGCTTTGTGTAGCTTTAAAAATTAAGTCGTTGACTTTGCTTCCTAAATGTCAATTTAAAGGAGCAAACGATGAACTATATCAATGCAACAAAAGTGTTGCCAAAAGAACTTATTAATGAGATTCAACAATATATTACAGGGGATTATCTTTATATTCCAGTTAAAAATAAACGTCAACCTTGGGGAGCTAAAACTGGAAGTAAGTCCTTGTTAATGAAGCGAAATCAGCAGATTTACACTGCTTTTCTAGCTGGGACTTCTATTAAAAAGCTGGCAAAGCAATTCTTTTTATCTGAATCGAGTATTCGTAAGATTTTAACTTCTTTTGAGAACTAAAGTGGATTTTTCGTTTCGGTATCGTCTTTTCTTTTTACTTTAAATTATTATTTGATACACTTATTGAAAGAAAGTTATTTTTATGAAGAAAAGAGGAATAAAAATGAAAGAAAACAAATACGATCAAGCCGCTTTTTTCCAACAGTATCGTCAAATGAACCGTTCAAAAGAGGGGTTAGCTGGCGCTGGGGAATGGCATGAATTAGAAAAAATGCTGCCTGACTTTAAAGACAAACATGTTCTTGATTTAGGCTGTGGCTTTGGCTGGCATTGTATTTATGCTGTAGAACATGGTGCTAGCGATGTGATAGGAATTGATTTATCTGAAAATATGTTAGCCGAGGCTAAAAAGAAAACCGATTCTCCTAAAATTCATTATCTCCATCAAGCAATTGAAGATTACGATTATCCAAAAGCAACTTTTGATTGCGTAATCAGCTCACTCGCTTTTCATTATTTAGCAGATTTTGATGCGATTTGTAAAAAAATCAATCACACGTTAAAACCTGATGGAACCTTTGTTTTCTCAGTGGAACATCCTGTTTTTACAGCTTATGGTACACAGGATTGGTATACAAATGATGCGGGTGAAATTCTTCATTGGCCAGTAGATCGCTATTTTATCGAAGGCAAGCGGGTGAGTCATTTCTTAGGCGAGGAAGTGACAAAGTACCACAAAACGCTGACAACCTATTTGAACAGCCTGTTAAAAAATGGATTCGACATTACGTCAATTGTTGAGCCTGAACCTGCGCCTGAATTATTGGCGACTATTCCAGAGATGCAAGACGAGCTTAGAAGACCGATGATGCTATTAGTTTCAGCTAGAAAAAAATAAAACTACCAAAAAAAGTCATTCAAAAACGAAACGTTTGTTGAGTGACTTTTTTGGTAATTATAAAATCGGTGTAAAAAGACTGGCCAATTGTTCTTTTAATTTTTGGATTAGCGAACGTTGTTTCATCGCTTCAAGGTTGTTTAAATAACTATTTTCAATATCTTCAATGTAGTTGGCTTTCATTTTATCAAGAGCTGGTGACGTTTCATAAATAAACGACATCATCTCGTGATTTAACCGAAAGCTTCGAATATCAAAATTCGCTGTTCCAATGGCGCCACGTTTGCCATCTATCAGGAGCATTTTTCCATGAATAAAGGAATCATCTCGATAGGAATAAACTTCTGCTCCCGCTTCTAAAAGAGTCTCAATGTAGGCGTTGCTTCCATGAAAAGACAAGGCCATATCTGCCTTTCCTGGTAGTAAAATTTTAACATCAATGCCACTCATCGCTGTTCTTCTTAACACAGCTAATGATTCGTCGTCAGGAACTAAATAAGGCGACGTTATCCACACAGATTCGTCTGCAGAATCAATCATATCAAGCATGGCATCTCGAACCAATTTTTCTTGATCGTAAGGTCCTCCATAGACCACTTGTACCCACTCGTTTCCCACCGCTTTGGGTTGGAAATAATGTTGAATCCCTTCGGCTTTAATAAATGGATTAGCAGCTTCTTTACGATTTTCCATATAAACCCAGTCATAAAGAAACGCTTCCTGAAGCTCAATCACACTATTGCCCTCGATCATCAAATGAGTATCACGCCAAAATTTGAATCGATCTACTTTCCCTAAATACTCATTGCCGACATTTAAACCGCCTGTAAAACCAATTTGACCGTCAATGACAATAATTTTACGATGGTTTCTAAGGTTGGCTGTTCGTGAAATCCAAATTGAAAAAATCGGATCATAGGCATAAAACTCAATTCCTGCCTGTTTCATCGGAGTAAGAAAAGCTGTGTTTAACTTTTTGGAACCAAATCCATCATAAAGGAATCGAACTTCCACACCTTCTCTAGCTTTTTGAATTAACAAATCTCGTAGTTCAGTACCTAGCTCATCACTTTTGTAAATATAATATTGAATATGAATATGGTGTTTTGCTTGTTTGATTGCTTTTTTTATTGCTGAAAAGGTTTCATCACCGTCAGTTAATAGGGTTAAACGATTGCCATTTAAGGCTTTAATGCCAGTTAAGGATTCGATTCGTTGAGAGGTTTTTGGTACAGTTAGTTCTTCTAATTGATCTGATAAATGATGAATTCGCTGAATCAATTTTTCTCGCTCTTTTTTTTGAGCTGTTGTAAATAGTCGATTTTGTGGATTTCTTCCAAAGAAAAAATAACAAATAACACCAAAAATGGGAAGAATGAAGATGATGGCAATCCAAGCAACTTTAGAATTGGTACTTCGGCTATCAACTAGTAACAGTCGCAATGCTATATAAATGCCAATAAGTTCGGTGATTAAGCCGGCACTAATAAAAAGACTGCTTGACAAGATAATCAGATAATAGCCTACTAGAGCTATTAACCCGGCAATCACACATAATTGAATTGTTTTTTTCATAGAATCTCCTTTTTTTATTGTGGCTTATGTTATGCTTTATTATACTGGATAATCCTAAAAAAAGAAGTTTCTATCGACTGAATTTTCTATTCAGCTTGTTTAAGTATCTTTATGAAAGGAGTTTTTACGATGATGATTATTCCTTCTGGCAAACCCAAGATTTGGGACAAAGAAACAGAAATTGGTGCCGTTGAAAGTCAATTTGCCTATACAGGAACTTTTCACCGGTTAGCTAAAGCCTATGCATTAGAATTTGATCCGCATTATCTCATAGTTTCTCCTTATTATGGTTTTTTAAGACCCACTACTGTGATTCCACACACTTACGATACGCGCTTTACCTTAAAAGGAATCACAGCCGAAACGATACAACTAGAAAGTCTTCAAAAGCAATGGCGGGAACTTGCTGTTTCCGAGACAACAATCACGGTCTTAGGTGGAAAAAAATTTCAACCTTTACTCAGTCAAATTCTGCCTTCAGGTACGACCCTTTTATTTCCACTCGATTCACTTGGTGGAATTGGTGTAATGCAGCAACACTTAAAAATAGCTGTTGCTAAAAAGAAGCCATTACCTAGCAGGAAAATAATTATTATCTAATTTGCTCAACATAAAAATATAAACAACCAATCAACAATACAATCAGCATTACAAATTTCAGCATATCCATTAGTTTCATCGTTGAATCCGTAGGCAAACTTGCTTTAAAATGTGGATTCACTTTCTTTGTTTCAAAATCAGCACTAGCAGACAATGGACTATTAGCTGGCAAATGAAAGAGTAATAAAATAAAATACCCTACAGCGCTGCTTACTAAAAAAGGAAACTGAAAAAACAGCAAAAGAAGTTCAGCTATTAATAAAGGCAATCCAATCAATAAAATCAATTCTATTCCAATACGTTTCGTCATTTTATCTCCTCCTTTATAATAAAAAAACGATTAGCATTCATACAAAATGCTAATCGTTTTCTCATTATACCATTAAAACAGCAATTAATGCTAAAATGGCTGGTAAGCCTTGCTTTAATAAAATTTGCTTGCTGGCTGTAAAATATCCATAAACAGCTGCCACAATCACACAACTTAAAAAGAATAACTGAATACTAAAAGCGCTAACTGGATTCGCAAAGAATAATCCCCAGAGTAATCCTGCTGCTAAAAAACCATTATACAAGCCTTGATTGGCCATCAGGGTTTTAACACTTTCTTGTTTTAAAAATGCTTCATCTAAACCAAATGTTTTCTGAGCCGTCTTACTTGTTGAAAAAAACATTTCCAATCCTAAAATATAAAAATGTTCTACTGCTACAAGTAACACTAAAATAAATGCAACGATTTCCATTCAAATTCCCCTTTTATTGTTCAAATTTAATAACGATTTTTCCAACTGCATGATGCGTTTCACTTAATGCATGGGCATCGTAAATGCCTTGTTGTGAAAATAAGAATGTCGCACCAATAACGGACTTCACTTTTCCAGCTTCCATCAAATCAGCAATTTGAGCCAATTGTTTCCCATCTGGTTTTAACCAAATATTATGAAAAGCAACGTCGTGTTCTTTGCTTAAAGCAGGATCGGTTTCTCCAACGATTGAAACCATTCGACCTGTATGGGGTTTTAAAACTTTGAAGCTATTTTTTTGAATGTCGCCACCCATTGTGTCAAAAACAACATCCACGTCTTTTAAGATATCCACAAAATTTTCAGTATGATAATCGATGACTTGATCGGCGCCTAAACTTAAAAGTAACGCTTTATTTTTTTCGCTGGCAGTTGTAATGACTTTTGCACCTTTATTTTTGGCTAATTGAATGGCATAGGTTCCAACGCCACCGGCTCCAGCATGAATCAACACGGTTTCACCTGCTTTTAAATCGCCATAATCAAACAATGCTTGCCACGCTGTTAAGCCTGCTAATGGCACTGCACCAGCTTCTTCAAAGGTCACATTTTCTGGGATTTTTGCTACTAAATGATCGTCTACTGCTGTATATTCTGCATACGTCCCAAAACGAGTTGTCTCTGGACGAGCAAATACCTTGTCGCCTACTTTCCAATCGGTTACGTCGCTTCCCACTTCACTGATAACCCCCGCAACGTCCCAACCTAAGATAATCGGAAATTCCCAATCCATCATTTGTTGCAAATACCCTTCACGTAATTTCCAATCAATTGGATTAATTGACGTTGCCATTTCTTTAACAATCACTTGATGTGCTGTTGGTTTTGGCATTGGCACTTCCATTTCTTTTAGTTGATCTTTTCCACCATAGTTTTCAATTACGACTGCTTTCATTTTTATCATCCTCCTTAGTTATTTTAACGCTGTTTATTGATAGTTTATTTAAGGTTATCCACAGCTGCTCTAATTCATCCTCAGAAATATTGGCAAACAGTTGCGCTTCGTACTTATCTTTTTCTGTAATCATCGTTTTTAGTTCTTTTCGACCTTTTTCTGTTAAGGATATTCGTCGGAAGCGTTTGTTAGTAGGATCGACTACTCGTTGAATGAATTGATCTGTTTCTAATTTTTTTAAATGTCTCGTAACACTCGCTGCATCAATAGCTAATTTTTTTTGAATGTCTTGCTGACAAAGATTTGGTGTGCCGTAAATAAAAAATAAAATCTCTAGCTTCGTGAAGCTAATGCCTGTTTCTTCTTCAAAATGAACGTTCATTTCTTTGTATACAGTGTTCATTCTGTAAAATAATAAGGACTTGTGACTGCAGTTTTCTGTCATTAGCTACTCCCTTCGACTTCAATACTTGACCCATCAACTATGATACTCTATTTGGATTCATTATACAAAATATTTGCTTTCAAAATAGAAAAAATCAGGTTAAAAAAAGAGTTTGTGGAAAAATAGAGTTATACACAATAGTTATGCACAGGCATGTGCATAACTAACTATTTTTTTAGTTAAATCCCTTTTTTTCAACTTTTTTTATCCACAGCTTTTCCACAGTGTGCACAAAAATAGAAAACACCTCCGTTTTCCTTCATTTTACATGAATTCAACGAGAGGTGTTTTGGAGTTTTACGATTAGTTTCAGATTTTCTACATTTTTTTAGCGCATTGTTACAAATTCTTCTGATCCAGTCGGATGAATTGCGACAGTATTATCAAAGTCAGCTTTTGTAGCCCCCATCTTAATTGCTACTGCGAATCCTTGAATCATTTCATCCACACCATATCCAATACCGTGGAGCCCGACTACTTTTTCTTCTTTCCCAACACAAACTAGTTTCATTCGACATAATTGACGATGACTTGTGACTGCTGTATACATTGAGGTAAAAGAAGATTGATAAATTTTAACCTCGTCACCAAATTGTGCCCTTGCTTCTGGTTCTGTTAAGCCTACAGTTCCAATAGGTGGGTGGCTAAATACTACCGTTGGGATGTTGTGATAGTCAAGGTGTTCATCTGGCTTGTTATTAAATAAGCGCTCAGATAAACGACGTCCAGCTGCTACAGCTACAGGAGTCAACTCAACGCGACCTGTAATGTCTCCAACTGCATAAATACCTTTGACGGTTGTATTTTGATAATCGTCGACTTTAATGTAGCCTTTTTCATTCACTTCAACAGATGTATGTTCTAATTTCAAGGTTTCGGTTACGGGTGTCCGTCCAATGGCCCAGATTAAGGTATCCACCGTTTCTTTTGTTCCATTTTCAAAAGTGATGGTCAAAGTAGCATCTGCATTTTTTTCCACAGATTTTGGAATCGCGTTCGTGTGTAGCGTTGGCCCATCTTGTTTCATTGCTTCCACTAGCCCTTCTACCACTAGTGGATCAAAGTTTCTAAGTGGGGTTTCTTTACGAACGAAGAGATGCGTTTCAGAACCTAGTCCATTTAATACTCCGGCTAATTCAACTGCGATGTAACCCGCACCAATCACTGCTACTTTTTTTGGCAACGAGCGTAGTGCAAAAAATCCATTAGAATCAATGCCGTATTCCGCTCCTGGAATTGATGGGATTGTCGGTTTTCCACCTGTTGCAATTAAAATATGATCGGCTGTTAATTGTTCGCCGTTCACTTCAATCGTTTTCTCATCAATAAAGGTTGCATACCCTTTGATAAGGTCAACCTTGTTATTATCTAAGCCTCTTTGATAGGATTGATGAATACGGTCAATGTAGCTTTCACGACTGTCAACTAATTTTTGAAAATTAAATTCGGTTACATCTACTGAAAATCCGTAGTCCGGTGCATATAAGTGCATGGCTTCGTTTAATTGGGCGCCATGCCACATTACTTTTTTGGGAACACACCCTACATTTACACAGGTTCCGCCTAATTCTTTTGGTTCTATTAAGGCACATTTCATGCCATAGCTTGCTGCTCGATTGATAGAAGCAATCCCGCCACTTCCTCCGCCAATTGCGATATAATCGTATTTTTTTGTCATTTGAAAACCTCCGTAAATTGTCTTTAGCTCACCTTCTAGTATAAAGAGTCTCTTACAAAATGTAAATTGATTGAACTACACTCATATAAAAAAAGAAAATGACGGTTAGTCATTTTCTTGATTTTGCTTGGGTTTATGAGTTGATTTAGGTCTAGTTGATTTAGTTTGACGTGAATTTTCATTTTTTCTAATGGATGTTGTAGGTCTTTTTTTTCTAGTTTGACTATTTGCATTAGCTGCCTTTTGTTTTCTGACTGCGTGTGCCTTACGACGTTTGCGTTCTTGTTCACGTTTCTTCTTTTGATTTGCTTTGTAACGTTTAATGAAATAGAGGAGTACGATTAGTAAGATAAGGAGTACGCTACCACCAATGATGTAATAAAGCGTATTGTCTTTTTCAAGATCGCTTGCTGTTGCATTTAGTTTTTTTGCAGTTTCTCGGTCAATGGTAAATTCTTTTTCAAAAGACCATTTTTTGTCTGCTGGATCAGATTTAGCGTTGATTACAATGCGATAGTTTCCAGCTTTATACGCTTGATTTCCCAGACCCACTCCGAAATTGAAATTTGAATTGGGCGCCATTCGTAGATTTTTTTTTTGTTCTTCAAATAAAGGCTCTTTGCCTTTTTCTGTATAAATTTTCACAGCTATTTCCAATTCTTCAATTGGGGTCGCTTTTGTATTTGATAGGTTTGTTTTGATGGTATTTGTTCCCATCACTTGTCCTGCAAAAACCTTGTTTAGTTTCATTTCTGGCACAACTATGGTTTCATTCTCAACTAGAACAACACCGATATTATACGTTAAGACATTTTTTATTTTCATACCTGTCTCGTTTTTCTTTTCACCATCGTCTTTTGTTTCTTTTAATTTTACGTTAATGCCGCCTGCAATCATGCCTTCGTATTCTTCCGTTGGCATTTTTAACTTTATTTTAACAGATGTTTCGCTGTTCGCAGGTACGGTCACGTCTTTGTCTGTGGTTGCAATTGATGTAAAGGGATGAACTAATGAAGAATCCACTTTTTTTACATCGTCTGGATAGGCAATAATGCCATTGTCATTTGTAATAGCAGGAGTGAGGGTTACTTCAACCTTTTGATCTTCATTAGAGCTGTTTCCTAATTTTAATTCAATTTCTTGTTCGTCTCCTGGCTCCATTTTTAAATAGAAGTAAGAAACTTGCTTGTTAAACTGATTTTCTGGTAACACGGCATTTACAGATATTGGCATCCCTGTTTCTGCTTCTACAGGTTTTGATAAAACTATTAGCATGACTATGGCCATTGCTGTCATCAAAGAAAAAATGTTTGATTTTTTCATTTTTTAATCGCTCCCTTAAGTATCCTCTTGCTTCGTTGATTTTATTTTTAAATGAGGAAAGATTCGGGTTCATAAAAACCCGAATCTCATTTTTTTGTTAAAATGAAAAAAAAGAGTTCTATCCTTACAAAAAAAATAGCAAGCAAACTCATTTTAATTTTTCATAAAATGAATTTACTTGCTATTAAATAAAAATGACATTTGGTCAATTTTGTTTTTTTCTACTTGTTGTAGTTGCTGTGCCAATTTCTCCCATTCTGCTTTTGTAGGTGAACTATTCCAGTAAAAGACGCTCCCATTGTTTTCTTTAATTTCAATGCTATCGCTAATAATACAATCGCTAAGTTCTTGAGCTTTTTTATTAATTTCCAAATTGTACGGCATTTTTTTAATTTCTTGGATTAACAATTTTTCTTCAATCTTTCCTTTTTTGGATATGAGGTTCACATATAATCTTGGTCGATAATGATTGCTTTCAATAATGGTGCTTAATAATTGCTGAATGTAATGATAAAACCGTGTATCTATTGAGGCTTTCGTTCTTTTTCCAACTAAATAAAAGGCTTGAAATTTTTCTTTAAACAATGAAGGTACTGTATGAAGCTTTTCATCAAACTGCAAGTAGGAAATAAATGGATCGTTTAAATAATTGTGATAAAACAACGCTTCGAAAAATGCCCCTTCCATTAGGTGCACTTCTTCTGATGAAGTCACTTGAAAAATACGGTAAAACTGTTTTAAATATCCTTGAGATTGCTTGTATAAGTTGGAATCGGGTAATTGCTCTATTTGAATGTCTTCAATTAGACTTCCTCCCACCTGTGGTTGGGCAATCAAAAAGAAAATAAAGTATAAAAATTCCATCTCATTTTTTCTTTCATATTCGGTTAATTCGTTAGTTGTTGTGGCTATTATTTTTTTAAGCCACGGCACTAAGCGTTTATAACTCGGACTGGCTGCTGCTATCTCATGAAATAAACCGATTTCTGGAAGTATATGCTGCGTTTCTATTCTGGTCTTTTGAATGCCAATCCAATACACTATCTGTTCTCTTGAAGGCTCCGTTAAGTCCACTTTAAGAAGTGCTTCTGCCTCTTTTAGCTGTCGTGTAATAAGTGATTGATTGATGTTTAAAAAGGGCCAATTCATACTTTCGTAATGCTCCCAAAAAAAATGATAGGAAAAAAAGCGAATCTTGATTTCTTTCCCTATTATTTTTAACGGCTCATTTTCAAAGTTTAAATCAAAGTTTTTTAAGTAATGACTTAACGCCATTTTCTTCTTATAGAAATGACTGTAACTAAAAAAATAATTTCTAGAAAATGCTGTTGCGCTTTCGTGCTTTTCAAAGAAAAGAGTTGTATAAAATAAATAGAAAAAAGATTTCTTTTTTAAATCTGAATAAACGATTTCGATGTTGAATGTATTTTTTTTTATTAATTTATAGTTCGTTTTTTGTTTGATTAATTGAATTTCATCCCGCCATTTCTCTAGATATTCTTTTGCTTCTGTCAGTTCTAAAATAGTTGTTTTTACGCTCAAATCAAGAAACTCAGCTAATTCGGCTAATGAAAAAAAAACCTCGTTTGAATTTAAACGTTTTAATAACTTTATTTTCCGATCAATTACTTTATCCATTAAAGGTTCCATCGTATCGCTCTAACTCCTTTAGTAATAAGCCGTCTCCTAATTCATCAATAAATAGGGTTTTTTTTACATTTTTAAATTTGGTCCCTACCATCAATTCAATTTCTTGGCTGGTATATTTCTTTGGCAACACAATAAATTTTGTGATTTTTCGTTCAATTTGTTCTGCTGTTAAAAATTGAACACAGTAAATAAAGCTATCCTTCCAATGATCTTCAATTTTCATTACGCCTTCTCCCTTCTACTCTTCATCGTACTTGGGTTTTACTCCAAATAACATTCTTCCTGTAATACCTGCGCAAACTTGACTAATGTAACTTGGCTCATCTGGCGTTCCTCCGTCTCCCTCGTCGTCTTCGTTTGCATTTAAAATAACCGCTTGATTTTCGACCAAACAAAATCGCTTCACAGGGTATTTAGGTGCATTTTTAACTTTAATTTGTTCTGGTACGTCCCCATTAGGCAATGAGATATCGCTTCGATTTGGTTGAATTCCGTTGCCTTCTTCTGGCTTTGGTTCAAGGACATCCTCCCGTTTCTTTTGTTGGTGAGGTACTGGTGTAATTTCAACACTTGGATCTAATGGATCAACAGGATGTAGACGAACTACATTTTGTTCCTCATTTAAACTGTCCTCTTGAACTTCTGCTTGGGCAATTTTATTAGGAACTAAATACCCTAATGACAAAATACTGCCAAAAAGAATCCAGTTCTTGATAGATGAATACTTCGTGAATTTATCCATTTACAATGCCCTCTGTTTCTTTGCTTTTTTTAATTCTCATTAACGCTTCTCCAACATTTGCCCAATCAGATGCTGTTGGAGGCATATTCCAAACCAAATATTCACAATTCACTAGCTTTTCATTAAAGTAATAGTCTGAAATTAATAAATCGGTCTCGCTAGTTAAAGTATCCGAAACTTCAATATTCAAGTAACTAAAGGTTTGCAAGTTCGTCAAAATCATTTGATTGTAGTTCACACCTAGTGAAAAATCAACACAAATTTTAATCGGTTTCATAAAAAAGGCTGGTGGAAAGGTGTTGATAATAATAAATAGATATTGATAAAACAAAAATTCTTTATTTAACGCGATATTTCGGTATCCTTTTTCCTTTGAAATTTTTTCTAAAAATTCAATTGAAAAATGATATGCGTCCCAATAATTTTCCTTAATGTATTCCACATTCATATTTTTCGTAAACTCTGTGTTGATTCGCTCAAAATAAAAGACTTTAAAGTGAATAAAATCTAGTTGCTGTAAAAATTGTTCTTTTAAATCGTCTGGAATGTCTTTGGCTAGGTAACGACTAAGTTCTTCCATTAAAAAATTAGAAAATAGCTGATACTCACTTTTTTCTGTTTGAAATGAGATTTTTTTTATCGCTTTTTTTTCAGTAGATTGCTCTTTAATAATCGTTTCACCAATTAAAAAAGCAAAAATAAAGTTCGCCTCAGCAATTAAAAAGTTTTGTTGTTCAATTCCCGTATAGGTTTTAACAAAATCAATAATCGTTAGATAGATGGCTTCATGATACTGCTCTCTGGGAAGCTCTTTGTCTTTTATTTTGCTAGCATTAAACAAATAACAATCTGTCCCAATTCTATTAAACATCACCCCAATAAAAAAAGACAATTTGGTCTTTGTCGCTTCGGAAAACGATTTTTGCTCAATTTTTTCTAAATTAGTAATTAACTCTTGAGAAACCGCCTTTAATTCATCTGCAAAGGGAAATTCTATTTGATTGAAAACAGGCACGTAAAATTGATAAAAAAACATGCGAATATTCATTTCATCGCCTGCTAATTTGAATTTCGAAGAGAGACGAATGTCGTGTTCATTCAGTATTTTTTTAATCTCCATTAGCCGTTTGTAAATCTTGGTGTAACTGACAAAGTTTTTTTCAGAATAGTAATTGATGTTTTCAAATGTTCCTTTAAAAATTTCATCCAGTAACTCAAAGGATAGAGATTGCTTCAAATAAATCCAAAGAAGTAAATTAATTGAAGCTGCCCCAGACTTTTTTAAAAGAATCACCTTGTCTGTTTTAGAGAGCGTAAAATAATGGCTTAATTGATATTTTTCGATATCTTCAATCAATTCATTTACAGTTCTCACTAGAATGAATTCTGATATTTTTAGATTTTTGCTAATTGTCGAAATTGAAGCTTGTTGCAAATAGCTTTCTTCTAAAAAATTTATTACTTCAATTTTTCGGCTATCTGATTTTTCTAAAAATTTCTGCAAAATTATCCCTCCGATAAATTCATTTAACTTTAATTTTTCCTATCAAACGGTTGACCTTACCATTTGCTTCCTTATTTTTATTTCTGCGAATGTTGTTTCTATATCGCTTAATAATGCTAAATGTAACGATTAGCATTAAGATTAGGCACAGAACGATCTGCCAACCAACTAATTTAAATTGGCTTTTCCTAGATTGATTTAGAAACTTTTTTTCAACTTTTTGATAGGCTTTGGCTGGTTCTGATAAGGTGGTTCCTTTCTCATCTTTAATCCCTTGATCTTGATGGACTAAAATAGCTGTAACAATCCAGCGTTTATCTGTTTGAAAAGGAACATCACATGTAACTAAAGTTAAACGATTATCTCCTTGATTCGCTAAAATTGATAGTTCTGACTCGTGAACCAGTTTGGTATTTAAGACTTGATAGGTATACTCTTCTGTTTGATTGGTTAGTTGAATGAGCATTCCTTCTTTTATTTTTAAAAGAGGACCAAATAATAGTGATTCGTCATATAAATGATGCCCAGCTAAGGCATAGTTTCCTACGCCCATCTCTTGTTGCTCACTCATCGTCCCCACACCAGAAAGTAAATTTTGATTGGTCATACCTTTAAAAATTGGTAAATTTAAATTTAAGTTTTCAATCGTCAACTGACCAATGATTAAGTCCGGTTTTGGGGTTATTACTTGAACCGCAATCTCTTTGATTGTGGGAGGCTGAATGCTTTCATAATCAAAGATCGCAGGTTTTTTAGTGTTGGCAATCCATTCATTTGGCTTATATTCTTTAGTGAGATAACGGTTGGAGTTGCTTGCGATTAATTCATTTTTCAACCATGGTGTCAAAATAAAACACAAGCCAATTCCAATTGCTAAAACAATCGAAGTAAGTTGAAGATAGTCTTTTATTTTCTGGTTTTTCTTTTTTTGACTACTCATTTCCAACTGACTCCTTTAGGTTTACTCGTTTTTGTTTTTTCTTTTTCTAGTTTCCATTGCTTGGCGTTTTTTACGTTTTTGAGCCATTTTCTTTCTTCTTTCAGCTTCTTCTTTTTGTTTCTTGCGACGTCTGTATAGGATGAAAATAAGAAGGGCAATAGCTAATAGAATGACACCAATGAGGATGTACAGCCAATAAGAAGGGTCTTTAATTTGGACATCCTTTGTATTGAGCTCTTTTGCAACTTCTGCTGAAATCGTAAAATCTTTTTTCCATTTCCAGACATTGTCTTTAGATTTTGCTGTCATTTCTAGTGTGTATTCGCCAGCTTCCAGTTTTTTTCCTTCTAATGAAATGGGATAAGCAAAATGGGAATTAGGAGCCATCTGCATGGCTTCTTTTGAAGAACGATACAAGGTTTTTGTGTTGCCTTTGTAAATGATTTTGGATTGAACTGATAACTGATTAACGTAAACTGGAGTTGTATTTTGAATGGTGGCATTGATGACATTTCGTGCATTTACTTGTCCAGCCTCTACTTTGTTGAGTTTTAATAAAGGATCTACGGCTTTATCATTGACACTTAAAACCATCGCCACTACATAAGCATAATTATTTTGAATAGAAAGACCTTTGTCATCACTTGCTGCGTTTTCTTTTGTTTCTTGTTTTTCTTGTAGCGTAATTCCACCGGCTAAAATACCGTCAAATTCTTCTTCAGGCATCGTCACTGCTAGTGGCAATACAACGCTACTTTTAGCGGGTATTTTAATTGATTTATCAACTTCTACTAAATCACTCAATTGGTAGTTCAATGTTGAATCTTGTTTTTCTTTAGTTGGACCATACTCCACTACTCCATTTAAGTTAGTGGTTGCACTTGTTACTTTCGGCTCTACGATTACCTCTTTTTCTGTATCATTTCTTAAATTTATTTCTACTAATTGATTTTTTCCAGGTGTCATTTTTAAATCAAAATATGTCTTGGTTTTATCGATTTGATTGTCAGGAATAACAGGTTCTACGGCAAAATTGAGTTCTGCTCCTTGGGCTGTTTTAGCATAAAATCCAATAAAACTAAAGGTAAGTGTGATTATACTAAGTATCTTAACTAATTTTTTCATGGTGAGCTCCTTAAAATATAGTATGAAAAGCATCGACCTAGTAGCTGTCGATGCTTTCCATCATTAAAATGGTGTAAGTGTTTACTCTGGTGTGTCGTTGCCTGGTACATCTGTTAATGTGTACGTTAATGTTGTTGTATATGTTTCAGCAAGCTTTGTTAATTTACCTGGAACGGCTAATTTAACACTTGTTGCTTTAGCGGCATCATCACCTGAACGATAAATATGTGTTCCAGCACCTTCGCCAGCTTTTGCTGTCATTACATTTTGTGCTGCCCCTGTACCGTCGGCAACTAAGGTGAATTCAGTTGCAATAAGTGAAGGTACTTTTGAATCCGTTGCTGTTGCAACTTGACCATTTGTAAATGAAATTTGTGCACCGGTTAATTCACGGTTAGATGTTTTTGATTTGAATTGCCCGTTTTGTTTTACTTGTAAAGTCCAACCTTGTTCGCCTCCACGGTTGTCTGTTACTTGAACGTAATTTGGACGTGTTGTTCCATCTGATAGAGGTTGAGCTTCTGCGAAATAATCTTTATCGCTTGAAACAATTTTGTTTTCACCAAAGTATAATGGGGACGCAAAATCGATACTCAAAGGTCCGTTTGTACCTGGGTTGATTGGTTTATCTGGATCTTCTGGATCAACTGGTGTTGTTGGTTTTTCTGGATCTAATGGATCGACTGGTGGTGTAATTTCATCACTTGGTGAAAATTTCACTGTTGTATCTGTTTCGTATGTTGCTGGTAATGTCCCTGCTTCTGCTGATGCTACTACGTTTCCTAATACAAGTGTGCTTGCTAATACTGCTGTTGTTGCCATTAATTTTGTCATTTTCATTTTTAAATTCTCCCCTATACTCTTTTTTTAGTTGTTTGTTGGTGTATCTGTTAATGTCCACGTTAATTTTGTTGTATATTTCACTGCATCTTTTGGTGTTTTACCTGGAATTTCTAAAGTGATTGCTTTATTTTTTTGAACGGTTTCAGTTCCTTCTGTTACTTCTTCAACGGTTCCGAAACGGTCAACCCAAGTACCCGCACCTGCTCCATCTGCTGCATTCATCACCATTGAGGCTTCACCCGTTGGATCTAGTGTAATAGTTTCTACTTTAGGTGCTAAGATTCCTTCTGAAACACTTGCTGCTACTGGACTTATCAATTTAATAACTGAACCTGTCAATTCTTTGTTCATCGCTGTTTCATTTTTTAATTGACCTTCTTGTTTCACTGTCAATGACCAACCTGCATTGCTTCCGCGGTTATCTGAAATTTGAACATAGTTTGAAACAAAACGACCATCGCTTAATTTAACTGCATTTGCATGATAAGTTTCATCACGGTTTGTAATTTTATTTTTTCCAAAATCTAAACTAGAAGCGTAATCAATACTCAACGGTCCAGCTGTTCCTGGATTTGGCGTTTCATCTGGATTTGTTGGATCGATTGGTTGAACCGGTTTGTTAGGGTCTGGATTTTCTGGATCAACTGGTGGTGTAATGCCATCAAATGGCACAAATTCAATCGAACCGTTTGATTCATATACGCCGCCGTCTGCTGCTAACGCTACTGATGCTGTGCTTAGTGCTGTTAAGATAATTGCTGATGTTGTGATTAATTTAGTTAATTTCATTTTTATTTCCCCCGAATTTTTTATAATTTATTTTTTAGTTGAAATCGATGATAGAGCAAATATCCATTCCAACATAAAATGACTCCCCCGATAACAAAAAAACTGATTGGTGATTGATCACCTGTTTGCGGTAGTTTAGCTCCGTTGGTCACCCCACTGTTTACTGGTACATTACCTTGCCCATTTGTACTTGGCAAAGTAGGGTCAACCAATGGGTCTTCTTCTGTTGGTTCTTCATAAACTCCATAAAATTCAACTTCCCCATTAGACTGATATGCATTTGTTTCAGCTGCAGATACTTTTTTATCCCCCATGGAAAAAGTTAAAATTAGGATGACTGCGATTAAGCAACTATGTTTTTTCATCTTTTTCCTCCTTACTTATTAGGTGGAGTATCTTGTAGTGTCCATTGAATCGTACCAGAATAACTTTCTGCTTTTGCTTTCCCACCGTCAATTTTCAAAATCAAGCCTTCGCTCTCTTTGTTCCACGTATCATTAAGGATTAGTGGATCATCATTTTTATTGGTGTGTTCCATAATCGTGGTTGCCGTTTGATTGATAATGGTTGAATCTCCATTTGATGAGTAACGAACTGCATTTGGCAACTCATGACCTGACGTGCTTGTTAAAATAGAAACCATTTTAGCCGTCATTGTCCAGCTTGATTTAATGGCACGTGAGTCTTGTACGGTTAAGTTGTCTTTCATTGTTTCAATACCATAAATTTGATTTTTAGCTGACACTTTCAAATCCTCACCAAATGAAATGGAACTTGGTGCAGAAACGAATTCTAATACTCCAAAAACAGAACCACCTGGATTTGGAATCGTATTGGATACCGCTTGATACGTTTGCATAGTAGCCGTTGGATCGTTTGCTCCTGGTTTAAAGGGCTCGACTTCTCTTGGTGACTTTCCAATAGCTGTTGCTGTATTCAAAATGGTTTTGTTAATGCCTTTCGCATTCACTTTTGTATCAAATGTTACTCTGACACTTTCTTGTGTAGTTAAATCATTGACGTTTATTTTTAACTCCCTAGTGGTTTCATTAAATTGCACGTTATCTGCTGGAAGGTTGCTTCCATTTACCTTAACACTTGATAAATCGACATCTAATCCAACATCTAAGGTATCGACCGCATAAATATCTCTCCATTTTGTGTCGATTGCTGCTGCTTTATTATTTGAAATATCTAAGGTATACGTTAAGATTGATCCTACTTGTGTTGTATTGGTAGAATTATTCACCGACACTGATTTAACCACTTTGTTGGTATCAGGTAATACATCTTGGATGGTTACTTTTGGTGCTGCTTCAAAGATTGCATCGTGATAAGCTAACGTTGTTTTTGGATTTTTATTTCCAACTGTATTATTTGTCACAGGTGGGTTGTCGACCCCTATCGCACTTCCAACTTGATCTTGTAAGAAGATTTGCACAATGTCATTTTTTTCTAAATATCTCGGTAAATCAAAGGTCCAACTTCCATTACTTTCAACGACTACGGATCCAGTTATTTCGGTCTCATTAACTGTGATACTCACTAAACTATTCGGTTCAGCTGAGTGACCTGAGATTTGTTTAGTTGCATTATTAATTGTGTCTTCATCCTTTATTTTTGTTGGTGTTGGTGGCGTTACATCTTTAGAAATTCGATCTGGTGCAATCAAATCTTCTGGTAAGCTACTGTGATTCCGATTTGAACTTGGATCACTAACACCCCGCCACGCTTTGATTACTTTTACTTGATCGCCCGTTTCAACAAACTGATTATTGGGTAGCGTGATCTTAAACATCCCTGCACGTGGTTTTTCTCCATAGATACTCAAACCTGGGCTATTATTATTCATTCCAATCGTTGGCGCAGTAAACTCTGATACTGTGCCATTAGGCTTGGTTACTTGAACAACCACATAACTCTCATCTGTCCATGAATCACGGCC
Source organism: Carnobacterium divergens (assembly GCF_900258435.1). NCBI lineage: Bacteria > Bacillati > Bacillota > Bacilli > Lactobacillales > Carnobacteriaceae > Carnobacterium > Carnobacterium divergens. The sequence continues at coordinate 2,467,491 of NZ_LT992558.1, forward strand.
ATCCGTTGTCCCAATTGGAACTTTTACGTGACCAAAAATCGATTTATCCGCATTGGTGGGCATTCTTAATTCATCTACAATTGGAGCAGCATTATTTCCACTCATTCGTGAGTAAGAAGAAGCTCCTTTTGATCCATATGAATTAACACTTGTATTAAATTCCGTTGGTACATTTGTAGAATTGATAGTGACAAAGTTGGCTCCAGATAAAACATAGTCAAATAATGACCAATTTTTAGCAGGATCTCCATCTAGGTTGTCTCCGATGTTCCAAACACTTAAATCAGATTGAGTAGAGGTAAACGTTGAGTTTGCTCGTACATCAAAAACATACCCACCACCTGTACGATCATTTCTAAAATCGTAAAAAAGGGGTTTATCTACTGAGATGGTGCTGACTCCGGTATTAAAGATTCCTGAAGTTGCGGCTCTTGTGTTCCCTTGGGCAACAAAAACCGTCCCCTCTCCAGCTGTAATACTTCCCGTTCTAGTTCCCATATCAATAGCGGGTCCATTATCAGCAACTACTTTTACTTCAGATCCTTTGCCTGTTAAATTAAAGTCTCCCCTGTTATCTGTATAGTAGATTCCCTGATTTCCTGCATCTACTCCACCATTATTAGGTGTCCCATTTCCATAGTTTCGAATAGACACTTTTCCACCAGAATTAACAATAAACTTGTTATCCGTTCCATACATTCGGACTGCAGGTGCAGCTCCACCTGTCTTAGTAATATTAATCTCTGAATTTTCACTAACGTTAAACGTCATATTTCCTGAAATTCTAAAACGTAATGTCGCTCCTAAATTATTCGCATTATTGTCAGATTGAAGATTTAATTTTGATCCCCCAGAAACATTAAACACCCCACCCGAACTATTCATTAGCATGGCTACCGTTCGTTTGCTGTGGACTTTTATTTCCGCTTGATTTCTAAGATTGATTTCTGTCCCTGCTCCAACGATGGAAATTAACGCCCCACCATCACCTGTTGCATTCGAATTTCCTTCAATATTTAACAGAGTCCCGGGATCACTCACTTCAAAATCGGTTCTAGCTGTCATTTGCATGGCAACATCTGCTTCACTATAGAAATGAATAACTGAACCGCCATTAATTGTTACTTTTGAACCCGCAACACTTGAATAATAATTGTTTCCATCGACGCTAGAGTTTAGTTTAGCACCATTAATTACATTGAAGTTCATCGCTGTAAATACTGTATTCCCATTGCTTAAATTATACGTACTATTTCCACCATCAACTGTAATCGTTCCATTGGGTACATTGATAAAACTAGATACATTCCCTGTCTCAGCACCATTTACGTTTCTAACCACAACTTCCCATCTACTACTATTAGCAGCTGTTGCTGTAACGATGGCTGCAGCTCCTGCTTTTTTTACAGTCAAGTCATTTAGTTCTAGTACACTCCCAACAGGTCCAGCGCCTAACGTAATACTGCCATTGTTGGCTCCAAAATCAATTGTATGACCGTTGCCGTTAATAGTGATGGAACGCGTGTACGTACCTGCTGCGGTACCTGTTCCACGAGTTAAATCTGCGGTTACATTAATACTTGATACTGCCGCGTTTCCTAAGGCGCTAATAAATTCAGCCCATGTTGATACATTCGTTCCAGCACGAGGTTCCAATGCCAAAGCTTTGATTTGCATCGATTCAAGAGTTGAATCTTCTATGGCTGTTTCTGATGCTGTAGGTGCAATTGAATCTGTCATTGGCGTGGAATCAATTAGTGCATCATCTTTTTCTTCTGGGTCTACAACAAAAACGTCTTGAGTAACGATTTCTTGCGATTCTGCTTTTGCATAAAACGTACCTTCGCCAAGTTCTTTGGCAATAAATGGCAATTTTAAAACTGGATTGCTTATCTCGCTTGCATCGTCATTAACAGATTCCACTGCTGTTTCACTCTGATTAGGTTGAATGATCAAGGTAGACGTTGCTTGTTGATAAGTAATAGTGACTTTTACATGTTCATTTTGTTTGATTGCTTTAGCTTCATCAAAGGAAATAAAGGGTGGTACTTCTAATTCAACTTTCGTTGTTAATTCTGCTGGTAATTCTAATTGAACGTCAAAGGACGTATTCAAATCTTGAATTGGATTTGCTTGTAACTTTAAGACAGTTGATGTTGCTTGATCTTCTTGAGTTGCTTTAATTGTCGGATCTGAATTTAATCCTTTTACAATCATTAAACTCATAGCAACAAATAATCCAATTATTGTCATTATTCCTAGCCAATGTTTTGTTTTCAACTTGTTCTCCTTTCTTTTACGGCTCTTTCTCTGAATTTGAAAAAGACTCGTAAAGGTTTAATTTTATCTAGCTCCCCCTCGTGAACCAATTAAGTACGCTCACTTCATCTTTTTGATTTATATTTTATGCAACGTTCTCTTTTGATCCCCTTTCTTTTAAGCTATAACAAAATAGTAGCATAGGTCTTTTTTCAAAACTGTTTTACTTTTTATGAAATTATCAAAAAAAAAAAACAAAAATCAAACTATCGTTGTTGTATCAAAATCAGTATGACTTGTTATTTTATTTTTAATTTTTAAATCTACTGTCTTCTCTTAAATAAAAACTCATTTTGCTCGTAATAAAAATAAAAAAAAGCTCTTTTCTACTTAAAGAAAAGAGCCTTTTTTATTCAATTAATCATTTTTTATACAATTAGGGACCTGCAATCAAGCGCCATTTCACTTCACCTGTATAAATTCCTTGGTACACTTGATTAGAAGGCGTTGCTATCTTAATCGAGTCAAATGGAATTGCTACTTGTTTTGACAAGTTTCCTTCTTTAGAAGTTGAAACCAACGTTTCAGTCAAGTCATTGCTAACTTCCACTGTTTCATATGGACTAAATTCCGACAGAGATTCGTTTTCTTCATTGATATGGAAAATCTCAGCTTCCCTTGCTTGTAAAATTAATTTTGCCCCTTTTGGGCGTATGCTTTTATGGTGAGTATTCATAAAATCTAAACTTACCGACAATTGCCAGCCTTTTGAATGCTCTTTTGATACACTTCGTTGGTCTTTTATTCTGATTTTGAAGCCTTCTGTGAACGCATTAGAATAAAGAGGTTCTCCTTGCTGATTTTTAGCCTGCTTATCTAGTTTAATAGTTGCTGTATTTGAAGGGATTTTTGTCGTTTCAAAGTAAAAATGTCCTGGCAGTTTTTGTAACACAAGTTCCCCTTCTACACCTGTATTGGGACTGTCTTCTTTGTATACCGTCAACGTAATGATTTTTTCTAACGCAGCAACGCCCTTAGCATTTTTTAGATTTACATGAAGCTGATACTCTCCTAGCTTATTCGGTGTAAATGTCGTCACAACTTGATTGTTGAGCGTGATATAAACTGACTTTGTCAGGTTTCCTTCTATTTTATCAAAACCTTCAATCCCAAAAATTGAAGCCAACTCTAAAGGCCCACTAAATTGTTCTACTTTGATGGATTCAAGACCTTTTGTAAAGTTGATAACAGGCAGGCCCTTTTGAAGATTTCCATAATCATCGTCATTGTATACAATCACATAAATTTGTTTTGTAGTTGAAAAGCCATTTAGATCTGTTACTGGATAGGTTACTTGGTAAACACCCAATTTAGCGGGATTAACATTGTTTTCTATAACTGTTAGGCGACCCGTTAACTCTTGATTGTCGTCATCTTTTGCTGTTACCTCCTGTAACAGAGGGTCATAGTCTGTTCCTTCAACAATCAGTTGCGTATCCCCATAGATTTCGGGTGCATTTTTAACTTTAAGGGTTACATAATGAAAGGTGAAATTTGCCGATTCATCAATAGACACTAGTTCAATCAAATATTCCCCAGCGGACGCTAGCATGCTTGTATCAAAATTAGAAAAAGTATCCGCCTCTTCGTTTACTTTCAATTGAATGTCTTGAAAAAATTGCTCTTCTTCAATAACGGTGCCTTTTTGATAGGTAATTTCAGTTAAACTTTCTAAAACAGGTGGCTTTGTATCTTCTACATAAACCAGAAATTCCGTGTAAATAATCCCTTCGATGCCGACTCTCACTTGATACTTGCCACTTTTTTGTAAATGTAAATCAGAAGATGAGAAGCTTAATTCCTTTGTCCGATCTTTACCTGTTTTTTGATCTTTTGCTTCTGCATTAAATAAGGGAATAATATCGGCTAAGTCTTGATAATCGCCTCGTTCTACCACGATATCTTCACCATAAATCGCCAGTGGATTATTCCGTTGTACAACAAAATCATGTTGAACCGTGGCTGATTTTTTCATTCCATCTTCGCGGTAAATTGTTACTTGGACGCCAATTTCTTTTTCATTCACCGCAGTAATCAAGTAGTTTAGTCGATTTTTTTCATCGATTCCTTTAAATGCAGTGGATTCCGTTGCTGGAACCTCAAATTGATCCCCCACTTGATACGTTCGGTCCGTTGGCAAGGTAAATTCTTTATAGGGATTAATTTTTTGAATCTCACGATAGCCTGTTGTTTTCAACGTATTCGTCAACTTAGATTGATAATACACTCTCTCTACTCCTAATGCATTACTGTAATCAGAATGAATGATTGTATTCGTCAACTCTTTGTCATTGCTATCTTTTGCTGAAACGTTTTCCATTGGATTGATTTCTGTAGCTAGCTTAGCCAGTAGCGGCAATCCTGTTGTAAGTAGCGGCGCATCACTGATGCCAAATTGTATCAATAATGTTGCTGTATCTTTAACGGCTGTTGTAGCTGTTGGTTCTGGATATTGAATATCACGAATATAATTATCTGGTTGAATCCCTTCATAACGAATAAAGGCTTCAATTTTTTCATCGCCATTTTCCGTTCGTAAGGATACAAAGGTTAATAAGCTAGACTGTTGCTTCGTTTCAAGAAAGCGATGCTCTTTTGGTTTAAATTGTTCGTCTAAAAGGGTATAAAAGCTTGTTTTTTTAGACAGTATCGTTGGAACAATTTCATCATTTCCGGTACTATCTCCGCCTATGACCAATCCCTTACCTGCCAAATATTTAAAGGTGTTTAGATTGGAATTGCCCGTTTCAAATACTTTAGTTTCTCTCACTTGATTCGCAATGGCATCATATTTAGAGAGAACCATCTTCGTTTTTTGCACTGCAATAAAATAGTGAATTCCTGGTTGATCCGATGGGACGACATAATTAGAAATAGAATCTTGCTTTTGAAAAATAGTTTCTGATGAAAGTTGAATAAATTCTGATTTTCCGGTTCCATTTTCTATTTTAACAGCATATAATTGATGATTTAAAATCACTGTCATTAAAAAAAAGTTGTCTTCATTTACAAAACTGCCACGAAAGGCTTGATTTGGATCTTCCTTGTAACCAATTGCATCGATTGTCTCAACAGCAGTTGGCTGATTGTGTTTATCAATAAAGACCGATAGAATTTTATCTTCATAACGTAAGGCTACAATCACTTGCATGTACATTTCACCATTGCGATTAACCTCTTTTGCTGCTAAAGCTTTAGAGTACTTCATGTCATAGCTCAAAATTTTTGATAATTTTAAATTAGACTGCACCTTGCCGTTTTCATCTATTTTTTTTACGATGGGATACGATCCGCCTGTGGGAGCAACGCCTGTTTGGGCTCCTGCTACAATAAAACTTCCATCATCAGCTTTTGCTAAGTAGGTGTATTGGGTGCCACGATTAGCTGCTGCGACATAGCCTGTCTCTTTAACTGATTTAATCCAAACAATTTTTTTAGTCTCCTGATTGATTCGAGCAACAAAACCAATAGTGGAAATTTTATTGGCGGCAAATGGATAAGGTTCGTTATTTTCATCAAGAATCGGTGTTCCTTGAATCTCATCTACCGAAGTTGTTCCAATCACAATAGCATCTCCATTACTGGCATAATCTATACTCTCTGAAAAGGTAAGGGAATTTAAATCATTTGAACTTTTAGTTCCTGAAAGGTCATAACTATTTTCAGCATTCACGTCAATGGCGCTCCCTTTAAATATACCTTTTGCTGAATCAATTTCTGGTGATAGCTCCCACACTTGTGTTTTATTGCTTAAATCAGGCTCTTCTTCCACTGCAAAAACAATGCTTAACGAAAAAAGACTGAAAGCTAACAGAAAAAAGAGCACTATTTTTTTTACGTTCATCATGAAATCCCCCTTTCTTTTCGTGATTTTTTTAGTTTCTCTTTATCAGTATAAAAAATTAAACGTTTTAGTCAATCAACAAAAAAAGAGAACATTCGAATTTTTTCTTGATTGAACGTTCCCTGCATCTCATAAATGCTTTAGACTGGTGGTTTCAATGATAAAAAAACAATAAAGGAAGCAAGGAATTTTTTATTTTTGACCTTTGTGATTGGAATTTAAGAAATTGTAAAAAGAAAGAGAACTTGCTATGTTTGCTATGTATTCCAAGTTTGTTTGCTACAAATTGGAGATGCACTAAAAATTGATAGCCTTTAGCTATTATGAACTTTAGGAGGAAAAAATGAATAAAAAAACACTTACTATTGGCTTTATTTCAGCTGTAACCCTTTTAAGTACGTCATCCGTTTTCGCAGCAGAAGTCCAAGAAGGAATGACCGACTTACAAGCTGAATTTTTAGCTGGAACCGTTACACCACCTGAAGCAACAGATCCATCCGATACCTCAAATCCTGGTACAGGAAATGACGCAGCATCATTAGCTTTAATGCGTATACCTAAATTGTTCCACTTTAAAAGTACCGCTGTAGCAACAGGAGCAGCAGCTATTCCATTAGGAGACACTTCGCCGACTTATTACACTGAAGTCGAAGATGTTCGTGGAACCCATGCTGGATGGAACCTTACCGCTAAAATCAGCAATAAACTTACTAGCGGTTCTCAAGGAGAATTACCAGGTGCCTCTATTTCAATGCCTGGCGTTTCTATGAATAGTGTCCGGGGAACGGTAAGCAATCCTACTGTTACACCTACTCCAAACGAAGCAATCCTTCTGTCAAATGACAGTACACCCGATTTAATTGTGGATGCTAAAGACGGTCAAGGTGCAGGAGCTTGGCAAGCCTTAATCCCTGCCGATCAGCTTCAATTAAAAGTAGCCGATTTAGCAAAAGTAAAAGTTGGCGACGATTATGCTGGAAAGATTACTTGGACCTTAACTGCTGGGCCAAATCAAACACCCTACTAAACTATCAGCATTGCGTAGGAATTCAATCAAGTTCCTACGCGATGAATTAAAGGAGTCACTTTATTTTGAAAAAAGGATTATCCATTTCCCTAGCACTGATTAGCGCACTTTCTCTATTCCTTAGTTTCTATTGGCACCCCTTTTTAAGCTTTGCTGAAACAACAGACAACAATCAGTCTGTTGCCTTTACCGTCAAAGCTCTTTTGCCAGAAAATCAACTCACTCCCGAAAATTCCTACTTTGATTTAGAAGTCACACCAAACTTTTCCCAAGAAATACAGCTTGAACTACACAACAATACCACGAAAGAAATCACAGTTGAAAATAAATTCCACTTAGCTAAAACGAACCGTAATGGATTAATTGAATACTCTAATCGCATAGGTCTTGAATCCTATCGATTAGAACAAGCCATTACTAAATTAGTAGAAATTCCTAAAGAAAGCCGCAATGTCGTTATTCCTCCTTATCAAAATCGTTTTGTTTCTATTTATATTAAAGTTCCTGATAGTTCTTTCCAAGGGGTACTTCTTGGAGGAATCGAGTCTCAGTTAAAAAATAGCAACGAAGATGAAGCTCAACTCACCAATCATTTTTCTTACATTACTGCACTGATGCTTTCTGAAAAAAAATATGTTCCAGCAGATTTAAACCTGATCTATGCAAAAGCAGCTTTAGTAAACGACTATCGATCTATCACTGTCAAAATTGCCAACACCACTCCTGCTATTGCCAGCAATGTGGCTATCCATGCAACTCTTACAAAAAAAAATCAAACAGAGGTGTTAAAAACCAGTCAGCTTAAATCCGCTACTTTTGCACCTAATTCTGTAATGGACTTTCAAATTCCTTGGGGAGCTACAGAGCTTAAACCTGGGAGCTATACCGTTCATGTTTCTGCAAAAAACGCAGATAATTCCTGGTCATGGTCCACTGATTTTGATATAAAAAAAGAAGAAGCAAAAAAATTAAATGCCAACGCGATTGATCGTTTTGTCTTGCCTAAGCTCTGGCTCATTCTTTTTGCGAGTTGCAGTTTGACCATAGGAGTATTATTGATTTTTCTTAATAAACGAAATAGCAGGAGGAAAGCTGGATGACTTTAATGTATTTTTTAATCGCTTTTGGCGCCATTCTCGTTACAATTAGTTTCGTTGAATTTTTTTATCTTTACCATCAAGAAATTGCCTACCATCATACCCATCCTGAGACCTCTAAAAAAAGTTGGATTCCTATCATTTTGCTTTTTTTAGCTACCTTACTAGAATTGATGTTAGTAGCTTTTTTATTTGTTTCTTATTATTTTTAACAGACAAAAAGCTCAGATTCTATAGAAAGAATCTGAGCTTTTAAATTAGACGATTAAATTCAAAGTCAAAGCGCCAATCAATCCCACGATTGAAATAATTGACTCTAAAACGGTCCATGTAGCAAAGGTTTCTTTAATGGATAAGTTAAAGTACTCTTTGAACATCCAAAAACCTGCATCGTTAACATGAGAGGCAATCAAACTGCCTGCTCCAGTAGCAATCACCATCAATGCTGGATTGGTTCCAGTTGCTGCCATTAAAGGCGCAGCCAAACCTGCTGCGGTCAATGCAGCTACTGTTGCAGAACCTAGACAAATTCTTAAAACTGCCGCAATTACCCAGCCTAAAATCAAAGGGGATAACGTTGAGTGGACAAATAATTGTGCCACGTAATCTCCCACACCACCGTCAATCAACACTTGTTTGAAGGCTCCTCCTCCACCAATAATCAATAACATCATTGCAATTTGTTTAATGGCTTCTTCTGCTGATTTCATAATTTCTGGCATCGTTTGTTTGCGACGTATCCCCATCGTATAGATTGCAAACAATAAGGATAAGAGCATGGCCATACCTGGTGTGCCTATAAAAGCAATCACTTGATCAAACAGAGAAGATTTTTCTGTGATTTTCCCACCACTTAACAGTTCATAACACGTTGCAAGCGCCATCAAAATAACTGGGAATAATGACGTCAATGTACTGATTCCAAAACCTGGTGTTTCTTCAAGAACAAATTTTTTCTGTTTTCCTAAAGCTGCAATATTTCCTGTGCGATTAAATGCATCTGGTACAAGCTTTTGTGCTACTTTTGTATATAACGGACCTGCAATAATACTTGTTGGAACCGCTATCACAAAACCATAAAGCAATACCATGCCGATATTTGCGTTATAAATTCCTGAAATCGCTGTTGGAGCTGGATGAGGAGGTAAAAAACCATGAGTGACAGATAAGGCTGCAGCCATTGGGATTCCTAAGTAAAGGATTGAAATCCCTAGCTCACTTGCAATGGTAAAAATAATCGGAATTAGTAAGACAAGACCGACTTCAAAGAACAGCGCAATCCCAATAATAAACGATGCAATTAACACCGCAATTTGAATTTTCTTACGACCAAACTTATTAATAAGGGTTGTGGAAATACGGTATGCTCCGCCGGCATCTGACACTAACTTACCTAAAATTGCTCCAAAACCAAAGACCAATGCCAAATGGCCCAACTGACTACCAATACCATTTTCAACAGTCGTAATAATTTGCGTTAACGGCATTCCTAACCCAACTGCGACTAAAATGGAAACAATGACTAAAGAAACAAATGTATTTAACTTCACCTTCATAATCAAGAACAAAAGAATTAGAATACCTAAACCTACTATTAATAATTCCATCTATTTTCCCTCCTAGTGGTTGGTGCTAATGAGTATATTTTCGTTGAAAATCGGCAATCGCTTGAAATTCACTTTGTAGCAGTCGAGTAGTGCGGATAAAAATAGGCAATAATTCACGATAGACTGGAAAATGAGCTTCATTAGGAATATGTTGATTCGTTACCCCAATCATCGAGGACACTTCCTCAATGGATTCAATCAAGCCTAGACTTTCCATTCCAATAACTGCTGCTCCTAAACAAGAACTTTCATAACTTTCTGGAATGGAAACCTCTTGTTCAAATATATCTGCTAATAGCTGACGCCATAATGCAGAACGAGCAAATCCTCCTGTGGCATGAATTCTTTCTGGTCGTTCAACCAGCTCTTCCAAAATCAACATCACTGAATATAAGTTAAAAACAATCCCTTCAAGTGATGCTCGCACCATATGTGCTCTTGTATGTCTCGTTGTTAAGCCAATAAAAGAGCCTTTTGCATTGGCATCCCAAAGAGGTGCCCGTTCCCCTCCTAAGAAAGGATGAAACAGCAATCCATCTGAACCTGCTGGAATTTTTTCTGCAATCTGTGTTAAAATTTCATAACTGTCAACTTGCATTTGTTCTGCAGTAATTTTTTCAGGGGCAAATAATTGATCTCTTACCCAGCGGAAAACAATTCCCCCGTTATTAACTGGCCCACCAATCACCCATTTATCCTTTGTAAGAGCATAACAAAACGTTCTACCCTGAGGGTCTGTCACAGGTTTATCGGTAACCATCCGAACAGCTCCACTCGTACCAATTGTCAAGGCAAGCGTTTTTCCATCAATCGCATCGACTCCTAAATTAGACAAACAGCCATCACTTGCGCCGACAATAAAAGGTGTGTCATTCGGCAATCCCATCACTTCAGCATAAGATTGTTTTAACCCCATTACTTGATGATCGGTTTCAACTAACTCAGAAAGTTGCTCGTTGGAAATATCCAATAGCGCAAGAACTTCCTCATCCCAACCTAATTCGTGAATATTGAATAAGCCAGTAGCCGATGCAATTGAGAAGTCCACTTTAAATTGACCGAATAGTTTATAAAACACATATTCCTTAATCCCAATAAAATGAGCCGTCTGTTGAATCAAGTCAGGATGTTCCTCTTTTAGCCACAAGATTTTACTTAAAGGCGACATCGGATGAATCGGTGTTCCTGTCCGGTGATAAATTGCTAAACCTGCAGCTGAATTTTTTAGTTCCTCAGCTTGATGATAAGCGCGATTATCCGCCCATGTAATGCAACGAGTCAACAATTGATTCTCTTCATCTAGCAAAATTAAACTATGCATCGCACTTGAAAATGAAACCCCAGCGATTCTAGCCACATCTGCTCCACTTTTTCTAACCACCGCTGTTAGAACATCCATCACGGTTTCAAAAATTTCATCCGGATCTTGCTCCGCCATATCTGGTATTTCTTGATACAATGGATACTCTTTATTAGCATATCCTTTAACATTTCCCTTTTTATCATACAAAACAGCTTTCGTACTTGTTGTGCCAATATCTACACCAATGACATAATCTTTCATTTTTCTCCACCTCTATTTCTTTTCAACGTCATGACCACCAAATTCATTTCGTAATGCTGCAACGACTTTTCCGCTAAACGTATCTGGATAAAGCGAACGATAACGCATCATCAAAGACATTGTAATAATCGGCGTAGCCACTTGTTGTTCTAAAGATTCCTCAACTGTCCACTTGCCTTCACCTGATGAATACATGATTCCTTGAATTTCTTCTAAACGTTGGTCTTTTTCAAAAGCTGATTGAGTCAGTTCCATCAACCATGAACGAATAACCGACCCATTATTCCAAACCTTGGCTACTTTTTCATAATCAAACGAATAAGGAGCATGTTCCAAAAGATCAAACCCTTCGCCAATAGCTTGCATCATTCCATATTCAATCCCGTTATGAACCATTTTTAAATAATGTCCACTTCCAACTGCTCCGGCATATAAGTATCCGTCGGCAACTGCAATTCCCGCGAAAAGAGGTTCAATTTGTTTAAAGATGTGTTCATCGCCACCAATCATAAAACAAGCGCCTTCTCGAGCTCCTTTCATGCCACCAGAAGTTCCTACATCAAAGAAATAAAGCTGTTTTTCTGCCATTAATTTGCCACGTATCACAGACTCCTTATAATTAGAGTTCCCACCATCAATAAAAATATCTTCTGGTTCAAGGAGTGCCATCATTTCTTGAAAAATAGCTTCTGTTGGTGCTCCACTTGGTACCATTGACCAAATGATTCGTGGACGCGGTAGTTCTTCAATCATTTGACTTAAATGGTTGACCAGTGTCATTTCATTTTGATTTTCAGCTAATTGAGGTAAGTGTAAATCATACCCCACAACTTGATGTCCTGCATCCACACAATTTTCTGCTAAATTAATGCCCATTTTGCCTAATCCAATAATGCCAATTTTCATCATCGTCACTCCTTGATCTATTTTTAAGACGTCATACGTCGTATGTCTATAAAAATGATAACGCTTTCTAAAACGAATGTCAACCAAAAAAAAAACATCCCTGGAGTTTGGATGCTTTTTTAAATCTTTAATTCATCTTTGTTGTAGCCTAAATGTCGCTGCATTGCCTTTTTAGCAGCCTCACCATCTTTAATTTTTATCGCTTCCACAATTTGGCGATGGGTTTCAATCGTTTCTTCTTTTAAACTTCGATTGGTTAAATTAATAAATAACGAAATGGCCGTTTGAATAATCGGAATTAAACTAGGTACTACGACATTTTTACTCGCTTTTGCAATAGCCGAATGTAGCTGGATATCTTTTTCTTCATGGTTTTTATTTTCATGAATCAGCTTCTCAATCGCTAAACATATCGCTTCCATTTCTTCTACCTCAGCAGGAGTCGCGTGTTCTGCTGCTAATTTGGCTATTTCAGGTTCAATCATCACACGAACATCCATTAAATCGTGGCTTAGTCTTTTTTTATCTGTAATAAAGCTCAAACCAAGTGGATCTTCTGTCAAACCAGGATTTTCAGATACAAATGTCCCCTTTCCTCGTTGGATTATTACGACATTTCGTGCAGCTAATAATTTAATGGCTTCTCGAATCGTTCCTCTTCCAACGTTTAATTCGGTTGCTAGTTCAAATTCATTTGGTAGCTTATCTCCCGCTTTATAGCGCTGTTCCTTAATGAACTCTTCCATCTTACTTGCCACTTGTTGTGCCAATGACTGGCCTTTTTGTTGACTGCTTTCCAACATAATTGTGCTCTCCTTTTTAGCTAAACCGGTTCAAGGCTCTAGTCCGCTGGTTCTTTCTATTATTGTACTCAACTCCTTGACTTGAATCAACTCTTACTAATAGAAGATTAATAGACCAATTTAACCTAATTTTCAAAAATTATTAAAAATCAATTGAATTATAATTAAAATTAGATTAGAATAAACCTAATACTTTTATTAAACTATCATAAAAGTAAAAAGGGGGATTTTAAAATGGAGAAGTTTGGTTACACAAGAAAGCGCAAAAGAAGGAGTCGTTTTTTACTAACGATTTTAATGCTTTCTACTGGTTTTAGTACCTTTTCAGCAACTGCTTGGAGCGAAAAAGCAACACCGCCACAGCAAACAACCAATTATCAACAGTTGATGGAGGCTCACAAAAAAAGCGAAGATTCTATCCATGATCTTAGTAAAAAAGCTTTTGAAGAAAATGTAAAAGCCCAGTTAGCAAGTCGTGGTTTTGACATGAACCAATTTAATGAAAACTCTTTTGACGACAATCAAGAAATTCGATTAATCATTCAATTAAAAAAAGATGCTGCAATTGAACGTCTGGATGTCCCAACGGGGTCAAAATCTTCTGTTCAATCAATTGATCAAGCAGCTGATTCCGTTATTGAAAGTCAAACAACCATTAAAAATAAAATCGAATCCTTAACCGGAAATAAAAGCGATCGTTCATTTGGTTACTTAATCAATGCTTTTTCAATCGATGCAAAATACAAAGATGTTGATGCGATTAAAGCAATGGACGGCGTAGAAGCCGTTTCTGCTGCAAAGGTTTATTCCCCAACATCCATTGATGCAAATCAATTAGCAAACGTCCAACAAGTCTGGGAACAACATCAATTAAAAGGAGAAGGCATGGTTGTTGCAATTATTGACTCTGGTGTTGATCCAACCCATAAAGACTTGCGACTATCAGATGATACAAAAGAAAAAATTTCTCTTGATGCTGGAGCCGGAAGCGTTAAAAAGCTTGGCTATGGTCAAGCCTTTACTCGAAAAGTTCCTTTTGGTCATAACTACGCTGATAACAACGAAGATATTGTCGATACAAATCCAGGTACTGGCATGCATGGGATGCACGTTGCTGGCATTGTTGCTGCAAATGGCGTCGGCGATGATCCAGCAAAAGCGGTTCTTGGTGTTGCACCAGAAGCACAGCTCCTTGCAATGAAGGTTTTTCCAAATAATACTCGTGTGGCAACCGCTTTAGATGATGATGTGATTGCAGCTATCGAAGACTCCGTTAAATTAGGAGCAGACGTCTTGAATATGAGCTTAGGGTCTGTTTCTGGTACCGTTGATCCTAACTCACCTGAACAATTGGTCATTAAACAAGCGGCTGAAACAGGTGTCTTGTCGGTTATTTCGGCAGGAAATAGCAGCATGAGTACCACTGATAATACAAGTGTTGATCCACAAAATAAATTAGGAACGTTAGACACAGGAACTCTCGGGTCTCCTGGCGTCACAACAGAAGCTTTAACGGTTGCTTCTGCTGAGAATACGTTTATTACAAGCGAAGGTTTACTGGTTCAATTAGTAGATGCTGATGGGACTAAGCACCCTCACAAAATGGAAACATCCACTTCCCCATCTGGTGCGATTGTTTTTTCAAATGCTACAACAGCTGATACCAGCATCTTACATCAGCCAACAGATTTAATTGAGGTGGGCGTCGGTGCAGAACGAGACTATCAAGACAAAGACGTAAAAGGGAAAATCGTCTTAATCCAGCGGGGAGCCATTGCCTTTTCTGATAAACAACGAATCGCTAAGGAACATGGTGCTAAAGCAGCTCTCATTTATAACAATACACCCGATAGTCCGCCTATTAATATGCAACTTGATGATCCAAGCTACTTAACACTGAGCCTTACAAAAGAAGATGGGAATGCGTTAGTGGCGTTAGCAAAACAACACACTACGCAACAATTTAGCTTTGACATCAGCAGTTATCAATTCGCCAATCCAAAAACAGGAAAAATGTCTGATTTTTCATCATGGGGGCTAACACCTGATTTAGAATTCAAACCTGAAATCTCTGCTCCAGGAGGAAATATTTATTCAACAGTTAACAATAATTCCTACCAAACAAAAAGCGGAACATCAATGTCTTCTCCATTTGTTGCGGGTTCTCAAGCGCTTGTATACCAAGCCTTAAAAAAGAAAAAAACAGACTTAAGTGGCATTGAGCTCACTCGTTTTGCAAAATTATCCGTTATGAATACAGCCTTGCCAATGTTAGATAAAAACCACGATGAGGTTATTATTTCACCACGCCGACAAGGTGCTGGGCAAATCAAAGTAGACAAAGCCATCGAAAACACTACCAGTTTAACAGACGCAACCGATGGCGATGGTGCGTTAGCACTGAAACAAATTGAGCAAAATACTCGTTTTTCAGTGACCTTACAAAATAACGGTTCTAAAGCTGCTACGTATCAATTCACTGATTTTGGAGGTGTTTATACAGAGGCTCAAACAAGTACCGCTGAAGTTTATGAAACAAAAATCAACGATGCTAAACTCACAACGTCCAAAAAGGATGTCACTTTAAAACCCGGTGAAACACAAACGATTCAGCTTCAATTAGACTTGCCCTCATCGTTTGCAAAACAGCAATTCGTCGAAGGGTATATTGGTTTCGCAAGTGACACTCAACCAAGTTTAACAATGCCTTTTGTTGGATTTTATGGTGACTACAGTTTAGCTCCTGTTATTGATGCACCGATTTATGATCAAGCATCCATTCAAGGCTTCGGTTATTTTACAGATAAAAACACTACCTTCTTAGGCTTAAAAAACAACACCATTGATCCTGAATTAGTGGCCATTTCACCAAATAAAGATGGACGCAAGGATGAAGCAAAACCAACTTTTAATTTTTTACGTAATGCTAAAAGCGTCACTTACGAAATAGTCGATGCAGATAAAAAAGTTTTACGTCGTTTAACCGAAGAAAAACAAATTCGTAAGGATACTTTTAATGCTAGAGCTGGTCGCTTCTCATCACACACGATCACAGATGCCAATTGGGATGGAACGATTTATAATGTTAAAACTGGGAACAATGAAGTTGTGCCCGACGGTCAATATCAATTAAAAGTGGTGGCTAAAGCTGATCTTGCCGAGGCAAAACCTCAAGAAATGTATTTGCCTATTAAAGTTGATACGACAAAACCTAACATTGAAAACCTTGGATTTGATGATACTCTGACAACTCCAAGCTTAAAGGTTAACCTAACCGATCAATTAAGTGGTGTGGATTTAAGAGCCGTAACGGTTGCCGTAAATGGAAAGATTGAAACCTATGACCTCAGCAATCAAACAGCAGGTACCGTTTCGATTCCTTTGAACGATTCGCAAAAACCAAAGGCGGGACAAAATCAAGTAGAGCTCATGATCTCAGATTACGCCGGAAATTACGCCTATCAAAATCACTACTTGCAATACGGTAAAGACGCTGGCTTCGTTTTATTCAACCTTACAGATAATCAGGTCATTACAAGCAATACAGCAAGTTTTTCAGACGCTGACCAAACCTTCACTGTTCAAGGGGCTTACCCACAAGAATTAGTTGTCAATGGGATCAAAGCCACTACGACAGATGGCTTCTTTAAAGTTGCGGTTCCAATTACTAATGCAACAAAAAGCCTGATTTTTTCAAATGATCTTGAAGGAAAATCAGTGATTCAAGAAGTTCCAATTACCGTTTCCACACAAAAACCAGTATTATCCATTATCAATCCAGATCAAGAAAGTAGTACAACAAATCAAACCACGGCTACACTTACTGGTACTACAGGAAACACAACAAAAAAACTCGAACTTGAGCAGTCAAGCAATTCTGCAAAAATGGATTTAACTTCTGTAATCAAACCAGATGGTAGCTTTCAAACCACCCTGCAGCTTGTTCATGGGCAAAATTTAATTACCCTTCGTGCAACAGATGAATACGGCAACCAAACAGTGGAAAAAAGACTGCTTACCACAACTGGCTACCAACAAACAGAGCTTCTTTCACTCGAAAACATCAACGTCAATGGCATCACTTCGGTTGGTGTTGGCAATCCAAGCTACGACTCGGCAACGGGAATTTATACAATCAAAGGGCGACTACGTGAAAAAGTCGATCATTTTACAATCAACCAACAAGAGGTTGACTATGATCCAATTACATTAACCTTTAGTTTTCCAATTGAACTAAAACAAGGGAAACACAGCGTGGCTTTTTACCTTCAATCTAGTCATGAAAACGATGGAAAACCACTTATTAACGAAGGGTATTATGTCATTGTCGACACCGTTTTGCCAACCTTACAGTTAGATCAATTGACGGTTGATGAAAAGGGGGCCTACTCTGTTTACACCAATGAAAATCCGTTCCATTTAAAAGGCTTGATTTCCGATAATTTCTCTGGCTATAAATTAGTTGTCAACAATGAAAACATTCATACAGACATTAATTATGATACCTTTGATGAAAAATTCTTTGAAGGAAAACCAGCGGCTGCTTTCGATTACGAAGTTCCAGTAACTGATGGAGAAAATCATTTGCAGGTTGGTTTAACGGATAGCATGGGAAATACAGCTAGCAAAGCAATCACCGTTTTCTATAAAAATGAAGTCTTGAAAACACCAACTATTACACCGAGTACTACAGCTTTAACCAATCAAGCAGTAACGTTAATTGCAACGGCTAATGACGAGGAAACCCTATTTTATAGCTACGATGGTGAACATTACGAGCCTTATACAACAGAATTAGCGATTGCAATCAATCAAAAAGTCTTCTTTTATGCTACGGATCGTTATGGCAATAAGTCTGAAGTAGCGGTCTATGAAGTGACGACGATTCAACCTGAGATTGCTTCTAAACCCGTTATTACTGTCTCCTCTAAAACACGTGGACTAAGCTTTACGGCTCCTGTTTTCGTTACGATTGGCTACGAAAAAGAATTGACTCAGCAACAACAGCAATTTACTCATCTTCGTTATAGCTTAGATCAAGGGCAAACTTACCACCCTTACACCGCCTCATTTGAACAAGCAACGGCTACAGAAATTTGGGCACAAAGCTACGACGATGCTGGAAATGAAAGCGAAATTGTTAAAACAGCTATCGCCTTTCCAGAACAAGAAAAACCAACAGATCCAATTGATCCTTCAAATCCTGAGCAACCGTCACTGGAAAAACCAAGTGACACTCAACAACCAGCTCCAGTAGAAAAACCAGTAGATACTGTTGGACCAGCAACACCACTTTCACCAAGCTCCACATTACCATCTGATTTAACGCCTTTTCAAACAAACAAGAAAGACACTAACGCATCCACTCTTCCACAAGCGGGTGAAAGCAACAAGAATTCTCCAATCTTGATAGGTGCCCTTTTTATCCTTGTAACGTTTGGTTATTATGTTAAAAGAAAAGTAACCGCATAAACGAAAAAGCACAAAAATCGATTTACTAGCGGTTTTTGTGCTTTTATTTTGCGACTATTAAAAATTCTGATTCTTACCATGAGCTTCTAAAAATTTTTCCACCATCAGTTCTCCATCTTCAACGAAGTAATTCAATGAATCGCCAACCGTTTGTAAAGCTTCTTTAAAAAGTGTTCGGATAATTACTAAACTTTCATAAAGTGCTTCTCTTGAAGTAGTATCAAAACTGCTTAGTAACTTTTTCCATTCTTTTTTTGGTAGATACCTTTGCAATAGGTGATGCTCTTTTCCTAAGCTTAAACTAGAATCCGTTTCAATCCCCACCTGCCAAGATAGCATGCGAACCAATTCACTGCGTGTCATGTTTAAATAATAAACCGCCACAAGTAATTCATCTCGATGATAGGCTTTTAACACATTTAATACTTGCCACCAAAATTCATTGCAACTTGCTTGATACAATTCTTCGCTAGGTCTTTGAACATGATAATTAAAATCATTTGGAACAGGTTTTAATGGCACTCGTTGCTCTTTATCTACGATTATTTTAGTCAAGGAATCTTCCTTTAAATAGCTAGCTAACAAAGACACAGGTCTTAATTGAATATCCATTCGTATACCGTCTGTAAAAATCACCAGAAAAATATATCCTTCCTTATCAGCAAATAAGGGCTCTCCTAAACCATCAATTTCAGGCTCACATAAAATTAAACTATCACCAAATGTTGTTAACCATTTTTTTTGACTTTGATAAGGTTCAAGTTTTTCTACAAAAAAAACCAAATCATAATCTTTAAATGAGTTCTCTGGAATCATTGGATTGACACGAGATCCATTCATTGCAACTACTTTAATGTCGTCGTTTTCCATTGCAAATGCTTTGATTTGCTGTAACACTTCAGATTCTGTTCGCATTTCATTTCCTCCAACTATCAAATTAATACTTTCATTATGAACCTAACAACTAGCGTTTCACCTTCTAAAACTAGCTTTTAAAACTAAACTAAGCCATCGCCTCTTTATCAACAACATGTCCAAAACTAATCCTCATTCCTGGCACTGTATCTCCAAAAAATTGCCCTTCCCCCACAATGATGTTCTCCTCTAATAAATCATCCAACAGCTGATTAAATGCCTTCACATCAAGCTCAGGAAAACGAGCATATAGATGATACCCTCCTTTTACCTCATCAAATTGAACCTTGTTTGAAAAGCGCTTCGTTAACCAATCCTCAGCATACTCCGCTCGTTTGCTAAGTTCTTTCTTTAATCGGGCTTGTTGACTAACAAAATCCTTCACTAAAAAAGTATCTGCTAAAATTTGTGGCAACACACTTAAACCCGAATCAATTTGATGGCGAATGTGAGCCAGTTGAGTCACGATATTTTGCGGTGCTACCATCCATCCAATTCTGAGATGCTGACCAACGTATTTTGACAAGGAGCCTAAGTAAATCACCTGATTTTTTTGATCCATTTTTTTTAATGGCGTGACCTCATCTGTTGAAAAAGTTAAACCGCCATAAACGTCATCTTCGACAATCGGAATCCGTCGTAGCTGACAAAATTCTAACAATGCAGCTTTTCGCTCAAAGCTCATAATAGAGCCTGTCGGATTTTGAAAAATAGGATTAATAAAAATCATTTTGATTGGATAGTTTAAACACGCTTCTGCTAAAGGCCCCATCATAACCCCTTCCTTATCTATTGGCAAAGGAACGATTCGGACACCTGTTGCTTGAAAAAGTGGCAAGGAGTAAAAGTAGGAGGGCGCCTCAACACCGATTGTATCTCCTGGCTTTAATAAACCTTGGGCAATGAGGAAAAGCCCTTGCTGTGTACCGGAAGTAATCAGTATCTCTTCTAGCGGAACCTTCATCTGATAGGTTTTTGCTAGATGACGTTGCACGGATTGTCGCAACGATAAAATTCCCAATTGGTTCGTAGTCATCTCATTTTCTTTTTGGATTAATTCTCCCCAAGAAAGTTCAGGTGTTTTTAGCGCTGGCACTAAATCAGTGGGCAAATCCCCATTCGATAAATCTAAATAAGTTTGCATTTTACCAGATTTTTTTAAGGCATCAATTTTTCGCTGATAGGGGCTTTTTTCAATGGCTGTCTTAACCCCAAATAGTGGTTGCCAGTTGATAATAGGTTGCGTTTGAAGTCCCCATTTTTCAGTATTTACATAAGAACCGCTTCCTTTTTTTCGGATAATGATGCCTCTATCACTGAGTTCTTCAAATGCTCTTGTAACGGTTGAACGATTGACTTCTAGCAATTCTGCTAATTTACGTTCAGATGGAATCGGACTCCCCACAGGCAAATTTCCTATTTTGATCTGTTCTTCGATTAACAGCATAATTTTTTGATACAACGGTATTTTTTGGTTGTTGTAAGGAATTAAACTCCACATTTGCATCTTCTCCCACTTGTTTTTTTATAGTATAGCACAGTTGATTAAATTGGATGGATAAAAAACAATCCAATTGGCTGTAGTGAAGTGTTAAAAAGTTCATTATGCTAAAGGAGAACGAACACTAAAGGAGGACGAGAATCACATGAACAAACAATTAGGTACTGATTTAGTAAAACGAGGAATGGCACAAATGCAAAAGGGTGGCGTCATTATGGACGTTGTAAATGCGGAACAAGCGCGAATTGCCGAAGCTGCTGGAGCAGTAGCAGTGATGGCGTTGGAACGCGTGCCTTCAGATATTCGTGCAGCTGGTGGAGTGGCTCGCATGGCAGACCCAACCATTGTCGAAGAAGTGATGAAGGCTGTTAGCATTCCTGTCATGGCTAAAGCTCGAATTGGACACATTAGCGAGGCTCGTATTTTAGAAGCGATGGGCGTTGATTATATTGACGAAAGTGAAGTGTTAACACCTGCTGATGAAGAGTTTCATTTGTTAAAATCAGACTTCACTGTGCCCTTTGTTTGTGGCTGCCGCGACTTAGGAGAAGCACTGCGTCGGATTGGCGAAGGAGCATCTATGCTTCGTACGAAGGGAGAACCTGGTACTGGAAATATTGTGGAAGCCGTCCGTCATATGCGCAAAGTCAACCAACAAATCAAAATGCTCGTGACAAAAGAAAACGATGAATTAATGACCTTTGCAAAAGAAATTGGTGCGCCTTTCGAGTTGGTTAAAGAAATCAAAGCATTAGGAAAATTACCTGTTGTTAACTTTGCCGCAGGCGGCGTTGCTACACCAGCTGACGCTGCACTAATGATGAGTTTAGGCGCAGATGGAGTGTTTGTTGGTTCGGGTATTTTTAAAGCTGAAAACCCAGCAAAATTTGCTGAAGCCATCGTTCGAGCAACGACTCATTTTGAGGATTATGAACTGCTAGCTGAATTGTCTAAAGGACTAGGCGAACCAATGAAAGGCATTGATATTTCTACGTTAGATAAATCTGAGCGTATGCAAGAAAGAGGCTGGTAATATGATGAAGACTGTTGGTGTCTTAAATTTACAAGGTGCAGTGGCAGAACATCAACGAATGCTGGAATCTTTAGGCGTCAACGTTGTTTTAGTCAAGGAAGCAGCTGACTTAAACTCTTTAGATGGCTTGATTATTCCTGGCGGTGAGTCAACTGCTATTGGTCGTTTAATCAGAGACTATCAGCTTGAATCTCCGTTGATCGAATTTGCTAAGGCAGGGCATCCAATCTTAGGTACCTGTGCTGGCTTGATTTTGTGTAGCACTACAAAAAAAGAACACCCTAGTGAGGTTCGCTTAAATCTAATTGATCTTACCGTTGTTCGGAATGGTTTTGGTAGACAAGTGAACAGTTTTGAGACATCTTTATCTGTCGCATCAATTGGCGATCATATCCCCGCTATCTTTATTCGCGCACCTTATATCAAGGAAGTAGGGACTGATGTACGTGTACTAGCAACCATTGACGATAAAATTGTCGCTGCTGAATGTAACACTATTTTAGTGACCTCCTTTCATCCTGAATTAAGTGAGGATACACGGGTCTTATCTTACTTTCTTTCTAAATAAAAACAGCATGAATTCTTTTAAAGATAAGAATTCATGCTGTTTTATTTATACGGGTAAAGGTAAATTTCTCCTGAATCGTATTCACCCATATAGATATCGCTTAGTTGGTACTGCTTTTTCGTCAATTCTTCGTGGACCCATTGGCTGTCCTTGTGGATTAAGTCTAAGACGTCCTCGTTAATTTGACCGTCAATGATTAACGGATATTTAATGTTATCATCTCCGTATTGAATGACAGTCAACTGACCATTTTGCTCCATAATGGCTTTCTTAACTAGTTTGATTTCATAAATTCCTACTGCCCTAAGCTTAAAGGTCAAATCATTAGCTGAAATACCACAACGTAAACATTCACCAACATCTACCTGACCATTAGCAATCAAGGTAATCGGCCTTCCATCAATCAAACGCTTAGCATATTTATTATGATTTTTAATAAACTTGATCGTAAATACAAGAATCGTCCATATAATGAGGACTAAAAAAAACTGCAAAATCGTGATATCGCCGTTATAGATTACGCCACCAATAATGCCACCTAGCACATAATTTTGCACCTGATCCATTGCAGAACTAGGAGCTAAATTGCCTTTGCCTAATAAATTGATTTGAAAAATCAAACAAATAAAACCTAGTCCTAATTTAATAATAGCTGCATAATATAAATCCAAACCAAACACTCTCCTACTGGTAAATTTTACTTTTCTTTAACAATCGTAATAGCTGGATTTACCAACTGAACATTTTGGGTATGATAGGCTGAAAAATCAGAATTAAAATCCACTTGGTAAAATTTTTGATCGATTTTAACGACCATTTCATCATTAAGTACTGTTGAATTGACTAGAATCTCATCCGCTTTTACTTTCTTTTCCTTACCTAATTGTTCGATAAATTGAACCATTTGTGCGGATTGTGAAACCGTTGATTGAGATTGGGAATAATCCGTAAATTGGATGCCAATAATAAATACCAAAATTAAAAAGAAAATAATACTTAAATCTCGGTATTTCGTTTGCACTCGATCCCGCATGTATTTAATAATCACAAAAGTTAAAAAGAATAAAACAACGAAAATGATGGTATATTTCACATAACTGTTAACGTTAGACTGACTGACTAAATAGTCAAATGTATAAAACTGCATGTTTTATGAGACTCCCTTCAAAAAAATTCAGTAAAACAGCACTTCTTGTTATGATTAAAGTACCATCCAACAAAAAAATAGTGCTGTTTAGATACAAAAACTATACCATGGACCAAGTCGTTTTGTCATTCATTTAGAGAGTAAAATCCTCGTTAAGATTCTTTATCAAGAAGCTGGCTATCCTACTTATCATACTAAAATAATGTTAAAGAGAAACTATTTTCTTTATTAAAGAAGAGAGTGCTTCAACAAATCAAGAGAATTCTCAACCTAAACTCAAAAAAGTGAAAAAGAAAACTACTACTATACGCTGTGAAGTAAATACATCTCATAGAATCAATGCTTTTGTTACTGTAGGTGGACATGATAGCCTACAAGAACTATTAGAAGTACTGTTAGATGAATATGAACAAACATTTTTTACCGATGAACGTAGAGAAATCCGCATATTAATTGATATATATATTACTAAAACAAAACAGAGCTCTAAAAAGTAACTAACCAAGTATACGAATCTACATGTAGATTTGTATACTTGGTTATTTTAATATTAAACTAACTAGTCAAAAAATGTTGTTTGTAACGTTTTAATACTTTGATCTCCAATTAAAGTTTTGACAACTTTATCATTTTTAATATGAATTAAAGTTGGTACAACTGTTACATCATACCTCTCTAAAATATCCTTCATTTTATCTTCACTATTTTTACGTTCTTTATCAATATTGTAATACATTATTTTAATTTTATTATTCTTAGCAACTGTTTCTAATTTGGGTAAAAAAACAGCGCACTCATTACAGGTTGGCCTTCCGAATATTATCCAGGAGTCATTAGTATTATTTTCTAATTTTAGAAAGTCCTCGTTAGAAATTGGGGTTAACGAATATGTTGAGTTCACATATAGATGATAAACAGGTCTTATAATTAACACACCAAGAAAAATGATAAACATGATTAATTTAGCTTTATTTTTCATTTAAGTCTCCTAAAGAGTAAAACAAGTAACAACTCCTCCAATTCCTCCAGCTCCAAGAGCACAAATACCACCAATACAAGCAGCACAAACTGGGTTAACCGTCAAGCAAGCTGCTGTACATGTCCCAGCAATAAGATATGCAACTGATCCACCAATGCCTAAAACTGCAGCAATACAAGCAACTTTATTCCCAAAACCTCTCGATTGTTTAACATTTATATTTTCTGTATTTTGTAAGTTTTCAAGTCCTTTTTGTAAGTCTGCATCTGAAACATAATCTAAATCAGTAGCTTTGTTTTCTATTAATTTACCATCCATAAAGTTACTTATAATAAATTTATTATCGTCACTTTTAGTGATTAATGACTCTGAATACGTAGATAAGCTAGAATCTTGATTAAAGACTAGAGTAAGATTACTGATTAAACTATAATTATCACCCTTTACTGGTAATGTAATTGAGGTGTATGTCGATCCAGCTTGATTCATTTCTAATGCTGTAACACCTTTATAATCATAATTTTCTAATGGAGCATTAGTTTTTACTTTTTTTGTAGCAATAAGATTAGCTACATTATTTTTCAATTCGTTAATTGCTAATTCATTTTTTATTTCTGTTGTTGTTTTGGAGTAATCATTCATATCTTTAAATGTTTTTTTGCAACTCTTTATCTTCATAAAATTCTTCTGTTTTGGTATCTGGTTCTTCTGTCATTGAAGCATCTACTGATCCTATGAAGAGGTTTCCTATAAAAGCAATTAAGATAGCTCATACAGCCAATTTATTTAGATGATTTTTCAGTTTTATTGATATTTTCATTTGTTATCGTCTCCTTAATATAGTAAAATTTAATTTTTTGTTAAAAAAAATAGGGTATTTTTAACATAAACCAAACACCAATTACAATTATAAAGATAATAAAAACAATTTTTTTATTATTTTTGCAATAAATATTTTCATTTACATCTTGGTTTTTGGTATATAAATACATAGTTACTAAATTCAGCATCATAATACTAATTATTATTAACATTTGTATTAAAGAAAAATTACTGAAATCTTTTTTTTGATTTAAAAGTAAAAATAAAATTAATAATATTGCATTGAATATAGGAATGCAATAAATATTTTTTTTCATATCACACCTGATTTCTTAAAAATTAACTAATTCACACTACTTCACCTTAATTCATGCTTTGAATGGAACATTGGTTTCCTCCCCCCACTATTCTTATAACGATAAAATAAAATAAGTTAAAAAACCATCGTTATAAACACGATTATTATACGGTATTCAATACATATTGTAAACACTACACATAAATTATTGTATTTTTAATTAAATATAGTTTGATTAAAAAAGACCTATACAAATAAATTGAACTGACCCATAGGTTGAGACAATTATAAAAACACACCCGTTGAATTCAGGGACTGAACACCTAAATTATAAAATAGTGCTCGTATTCGTGTAGTGAGGCTTTCTTACACCGAAGCGATGGGTTCTCCTATCATTAACTGTTTTAAAATGAACAAACACACATTTTTTATATGGTCCCACTCATAACGGATTCAATCTAGCCTTACTGATTGTCAAACTGTATTTATAGATGATACCAAAATTGAAACTTATGCCACTAATGTTTAGTTCCTTTGACGTAAATCTTTTGAAAAATCTACTAAGACAGAATGATTAATTAATTTGTAATCAAAGTCATTAACTATCGTTTTATGAGATTTTTCAATTAATACATATGATTCATATAAGACTAAAAAGCTCACTTATGTGATAATAACCATATTTTCAATACCAATTATGTTACCTTTAAATTAGTTTCAAGTGTACGTAAAAAACTAAAAGGAATGGTGTTTACACACTGAACGAAAAAGCAAAAACTATTATGACAGAAAACGATTATACAGTTTTAAAAAATACCGTCTATGATTTAAATAATCCAAATACGGTTAGAAGCGCACGTGCTAACTCATTTAGACTGACACTTTCTAACCAACAAGCAAAAACTCTTGTTTACAATTTAGGAAAAGCAACAGGAGCTGCTTCAATTATTGCTATTATTGCTGGTTTAGGTGGTGTGACAGCCATTATTAGTGTAGCCGTTGCTGCTGCAGGTATTACAGCTGGAGGACTTGCGAATCAAATTAATTATAGAAATAATGGAAAAGGCGTAACTCTAGATGTTAGTTTCACAGGAATTGTTGTAAAATCAAGATAAGGAGTTGATTAGCATGGATAAAATAAATACTCCACTTAAAACCATTATTGCCATAGTGATTGTATTATTATTAATGTTAGTTGTATCTAAAATAATATGGAAGCAACCATTGAATTATTCTGATATTCTCATGATTATCGCTGGTATCCTAGCCATTTTTGGAACTTGGCTTAAAACAAAAAAATAAATTTGCAAAACGCCATCTACTGATAGATGGCGTTTTTAGTTAATCTAATTACCTTCCTTCAAATCATATGAATGAACTACACAAACAATAACTAATTCCTCACCAAAATCACCTATGCTACATGGAACACGCTATTTTTTGAATAGTATATCTTTATTCTATTGCGATACTTACATTAGCTTGAGAATATACCATTTATTATTGCCCACGGCACTTAACTTCAATCCAATCATCAAGCCACACTTTTTATCTATCTCATCAATATTTCTCCTTCACTGTTCTTTTTTAGTTGTTTTTAAAGTCTAAATTCAGTAAAGGTATCATTCATATAAAACTCATCAAAACAAAGAATCACTAGTTTCGCATTTTGATACGTTTCATTTTTATGTACACAAGTGGACTAGATAGTGTCAAAATAACTCGGACAATGCTAGAATGGAATACAGCTATCTACTTAGGCGGTTTAGTAATACTTATGTGCTTATCATTTTCTTATTTTCCATCACTAGCTTATTTAATTGAAGTATTTTGTACTGTAGTAGTTAAGAACTGATTGTAAGTTTTTATCGGACAAACATGAGTCCAACTGTCTCCTAAAAAAATTTAAACGATAACTTATTTGTTGCCGTTTAGTTTCTTTCATCTCATAACCATCGTTTCATTGGAATTTTACTTTTCGTCCTAGAGTAAGTTATACCGAGTAATACCACCCAGCCTACGACTTTCTCTATTTACAACGTTCAATGCACTTGCTTTCAGATATCTAATCAATCTTTATTTTTCATCCGAACTGTTGTAAAGAGAAAAATAGTGTAGGTATATTTTTTCTTTTACTCATGAACGATTATCAGAAATTTATGAATAAGCATCGACTACCAAATCTTTTTTAGTAAAAGACTCTCTCCCAAATTTAGTCGTTGCTGCAGGGAAACACCTCTTTCAATGGTTATTAATTCTCCTTAATTATTCTTTTTAAAATCTAAATTCATCTAGGTTATCGTTTAAGTATCCTAGTTAGAGTCATTAAAATTAAAACTAGTCATCCTAGATGACAACTAGTTTTAATTTTATCTCTGAGCCATTTAAGGCATATTGGTTTTCATCTAGCGTAAAGCATTCATATTTTAATATCGCATTCTCATACTCGCCTGCAGTCACTTCTTCATCTAAAGTAATCTCATATAAACCTTTTCCTGGTTCGACCAACTTTGATTCCCAAATTTTTGTCCCATCTGGCAGTAAGATACTCATTTTGAAATAACACTTATTCGTTTCTGGATTATATAAATTAACAGATTGCTCTGTTGTATCGGATTTTAATGTTATTGTTTCATACCCTGGTATTGCAATTGATTCGGGTTCTGCTAATCCTTGACTTTGTTTTTTTCCAGTCCACATTTCTCCTTCTGTTTCAAGTCGTGAACCTGTAGATTCTTTATTTATCACCTTATATGCAACTCCTCCACCAATTAATAGTAATAAAACTAACACTAAAATAATCCATCTTTTTTTGTTGTCTTTGCGCTTTCTCATTTTTATTCCTCCATTATTTAATTTTTTGTTTATTTTTTTACCCATTATTCTCTTCTATATCATAAATTAACTATATCATTAAAAGACTTACAAAAATTTTCAATAACCTCAAACACGATTTACCAATTTTGATTATATCTATAGCGTTATCTAATTTCATGTTACTTCTTAACCCACTCACACTAGTTTCTTAATAAGTTCAAAAAAAGAACGCTTAATTAAGCGTTCTTTTTTCTGTAAATAATGAACACCCATCCTAGTAACAATGAGCCTACTCCCATAGAAGAATTTTTCTTTTCTCCTGTTTTTGGAAACGTATTATTTGGGTTAGAATTTTCGTTAATTCGTTCTGAATCTTCTTTTTCCTGCTCATTTATGACTTTTGATGAATGATCAATAATTAGTGTAAGAGTTGTTTCTCCATTACCCTCGGAAGCATATGAATCACTTGGAGAAACACATATGCTCGTCAATAATATACCTAGTAGCACCAAAAACTTAAGTTTTTGTCTCATATGAATCTCCTTTCTTCCATCACTAATTTATTTAGTTGAAGAAACATTTTGTAATGTAGCAGTAAAAACAAGAGTTGCTTGATATGTTCCAGCTTTTGCTGCATTAAAGTCTGCTGTTTCAATTGAAATAGTTAAAGGATGTTTTTCTTCGCCTGAAACACCGGCTTCACTAATCGTTGTGCCGGTAAAATCAGTCGCATTTTCTAGTAAAGAAAAGGCTAAAACATCTGTATGATCCACACGTTTAAATACACCCTCGTGAGTAGCTTCAACCGCAATTTCTTTTAACGGTTCAATACTTCCAGAAATATAAAGTTCTCCAATGTTTGAACTTGCTTGATTCAATGTTTGGCTCATTGGAATATGCAATTCCCAAGCACTCTCATTTGTAATAGTTAAATTGGTCTCATCTGCATAGGCTACTCTTGCACCTAGTCCTAAGCATGTTGTAGCTAATAATGATGCGCTAATAATTTTTTTCATTAATTAATCTCTCCTATTTTTTATTATAAAAGATAATTTCTTATCTATTTATTAGTTTAATACTAAATCTTTTTTATTGCTTACGTTCACTAATTCTGTTTGAAAGGTAATCGTACCAGAGTACGAACCGGCTAATAATTTACCTACAGGTGGTCCAATTAACATCGGAAGACCACTTTTAATTCCACCATTTGTGTCACTTGTTTTCCCCTCAAACGTCCCTACTAAATTTTCAGATTTAGTTAACAACTTATCCTCAGTCATAAGTCCACTTTTCTTTTTATACAATGACGTTGTTACTTTATCGTTAGAGTTTTTCCGATTCAAATCAATATTCCCCTCATCGGAAACTCCTTCAATAACTCGTACCTCAAGGTTTTCTGAAGGGGTTATATTCAACTTTGTCCAAATAACAAAGGAAGTTGATTCATTTTTGTTTAAAACAATTCTAGCTGGAATTTCCATCTCGTATGAACTAGATTGCATATATTCTACCGAAGATGTTTTTTCTTCTTCTGCCCTAGCACTGTTTCCTAAAAATAGACCAAGTATTGCAACTGTTGCAACTAATAATTTCTTCATTTATTCTTATTCCTTTCTGTCACTCATACGTAATAACAAAATTTAATATTCCTTTATATTTCCCAGCGTAAACATTTTTTTTGGGGACTCCCATTGTAATAGTAGCATCTGCAGTGATTTGGGCTCCGTCGCCTGAAGATACAGTGAGTTTATTCTCTGGATTGTTCCAAGTTAACGGGGCATCCAAAGAACGGTTAGGTCGATCTTCGTTTACTAGCGTCAATACAGTTTCTTTAGACGCAACCGTTAAGGTTTTATCTCCATAGTTTGTTCCTGAAATATTTATAGTAGAAGAATCATTTAAATCAACAGTCGCAGGAATCGTTACTTCATACAAAGAGGTTAAATTTTTTTTAATTGTATAGTTTTGAGTAATGGATCCAGTAAAATCAGGTGTCGTAAAAGAATACGAGTCAGGTAACTTGTACGACCATTTTGTTGTAAATACACCTTCATTATTTGAAAAATCACGCCAAGTTACACTTGAATCATTTGGATTATATATCCCCTTAGCACTGTCAGAAGTTGGGATAAGACGTTGATTATTCGCTTCAAGATTCGTAACCGGCATTAAATTTTGCTGATAGGGAGTATCATCAATCGTGATGTCAGGCAAAATAATCGTCTGCTTGCCTAGCCATAATCCACCCGTGTTCCCTATTACTCCATTTAAAGGGTATCCTTCATAAACAGCCAATGGAGAAATATCAACTATATTATTTTCCTCGAGAAAGATTCCTTTAATTTCCCCATATTGCTTTAAGTTAGCAATTGGCGTTACATCAGAAATTTCATTTTTATCAAGCCATAACAGCTGCAATTTTTCTAATTCAGCAAGAGGTGTTACATCTGAAATATGATTTCCGGTTAAACTCAATCTTGTAACGTTTTTAGCATACTGTAACCCTTCAATTGAGGAAATTCCCATTCCCGTTAATCCATTATAGGGAGGCTTGTCTAATTTTAATAAATCTTCTTTTTTAATTTCATTTGCTGGAATTTTCAATATAGCGGAAAGAGCGGATTGTAAGTTTTTATCGGGCATCCATGAATCTACTGTTTCCTCAGAATTGTCTACGGACAAGTCTTTTGTTGCCTCTTGGATAATGTTAGATTCTTCTACATTTTCTCCCATCTCTATTTCTTTTTTACTATCCACCTCATTTTCTAATAAATTTCCTGTATCTGTCGATATCTCTTCTAAATAATCTTCACTGCTTTCAACACTATTCAAATCCTGTTTTGTATCTCCTTCTGTCACCAGATTAATATCTGCCTCCTTTGCAGAAACAAATTTTATTCCATTATTATATATAACTCTTACAGCAAATAGCGATATCGATAAAAAAGCAACCATCAATAAAATAAAGTTTTTTTTTTTCAATTATTGTTTCCCCCTTATCTATATGATAACTATATCAGGAATTACCTATTAAAATCCTTCAATAAATGTAAATAGAAATTACGAATTTTGATTAAATTGGTGATTTTTTATCTGCACAGCATTAATTTAAAAATTAATAACAATTAACAAACTTAGTTATCATTCACAAATTCCCACGTGTTGTTCCAATAAACAGTGACTGGATTCCCATCTGCATTTAGATACTCGACAGAGACTTTATTTCTAATTTCACTAACTGGAATATCGATGACTTTTGATTCTGTTGTTGCTTTATTCGTTACTGAAAATTCTTTGTATTTTTCTCCATCAATGAAAACATTAAAATGATCAATGTTGGAATAATAGACATTTAAACGATTATTCACGATATTCAGATAAACACCCGGATCTATTACTGGACGTAGGTAATAAGTTATCCAATACTCTGATGTTGATGCTGTAAATTGTAATGATAAATTACTTTGTTCATAATTATGCGTCTCTCCCTCACCAGTCTCCAAATTTGTTAGTGTTTCTACACGATCAATTTGATAAAAACTGGGCACATTTAATTGAATGTTTAAAAAATCATAGTTAATTTTTCTTTTGGTTTCAATATCAGAAAATGAAATGGTCCCTTCTCCTACTCCTGATTGTATATCGTAGTGTGATTTACTCGCATTTTCTCCAGTCGTTCCCCCCTTTGAATTTATTACAGTCACTTTACCTTTTTCAGGAATAGCAATACTTTCAGATTCTTCCTCTATTACTTGCTTAATATG
This sequence comes from Carnobacterium divergens, assembly GCF_900258435.1. NCBI lineage: Bacteria > Bacillati > Bacillota > Bacilli > Lactobacillales > Carnobacteriaceae > Carnobacterium > Carnobacterium divergens. The sequence goes on from NZ_LT992558.1 coordinate 2,499,974, forward strand.
CAATTTTGCAGGCTTTGTATAAATATAATTGAGTGTGTAATTTTTTGTTACATCAGGTATCCTCACAACTGATTCAGCATCTACTACTTCAACTATATTCGTATTATCAATTTGGTATCCATAGTTTAGATAGCTAGAGATACTAGGAAATACCTTTGAGTAGTTCTCTTTTTTTGCGACATTAACATGGTTATCTTCTTGCAATTGATTGCCAAAATCGTCTGAATAGGTTTCTGTAATTTGAAATTCTGTCATCACTTCATTAATTTGAATCGTGGTAACCTCACTGATATTGTTCGCACGATCTACTGCCACAACATGAAGATATTTATCAGCGTCTTTTGCGCCATTTATTCCAAATATTTTTGCTGTTGTATCATAAGTTATAGCCGTGCTATTAGGTGGCGCAACATATAAATCATATTTTTCCTCAGGAATTCTACCATAACTGTTCTTATAGCTTTCTACCTCTTGAGAAAGATCTGAAGTAGGCAAATCATCTATTTGATAAAAATAGCCTGCAATATTACTTATAATGGTTTCTTCAACAACATCTGACTTTAGAAGTCCTTTACTCTTAGAATCCGCCTCCACATACCACTGATATTCCTTACCTTTATCAAGACTATTTATACCAATAGTAAAGGACTCAAAGGTTCCGCCGAGATTTGTTAGAACGGCTTTTTCTGGAGCAACATCATCTGAAACGGAATAATCATCAGCGTATGATTCTAGGGATACTTGTGCTAGGTTATAAAGCGTATTCGCGATAATTTTGTTTTCTGATTCAGTCGAGGCTCCATTACTATGACCTGTTTGAATCATTGAAACATTTTCATTGGTTTTTAAATACCAACCTGATCTATATTCACCATCATCAAAAATAGATGTAACTCCCCACATAGAAAGATCAATAAACTCAAACCAAACTTCTCCAACATCTTTTTTTTGTACCTCAATATTATGTGTATCGGGAATTGTCAAAACAACATTTTCTTCCATCTCAAAGGGGAATTTCATTAAATAACCATCATTCACTAGTTTAATTTTTTTTGATCCAGCCCAATGAGTAGTATTTTGTCCAGTGCTAGCATAATTATGACCAAATGTAATTCCTAATTTTTCAGCAAATTTTTCCATGTTTTTATTTTCATTCACTACATCGGGTCTATCCCCAGCTATGGTATCATGACCAAAGAGAACACCTCTTCCGTCATTTATAAAGTCCATGATATAGTCAGATGGTTCTTTTTCCATTTTGACATGATTATTCCTATCCCAGCTACCAATTGTAATCACATCATATTTCCAATCCCCTTTCCCATCTTTTAAATATTTCAAGGGATTCATATTATAGTCTTTGTTGGAAACTGGTGTAACTTCAATTAACTTTTCATTTTTCTCATTATACATATTCAAACTATCCATCCAAGCTTTAAAAGTATTCGACTCCGCCCTATCTGGATATATATTCAAAACTTTCACTACTTTTCCATAATTAGTTGATCGATTATCCCAAGTAGTACCTTGATCTTCTGATTGGAATAGACGGTAGCCCTTTTGGGTTAAGTCACTTATATTATCCCAATCAAGCTCTACATAATTTTTTTCATTGACATTATCCCACTTACTCTCAACTTTCATCCTGAAGTCTCTAGCAGTAACAATTGATGCTCCTTTCACCATAATACTTGGCTTATTCAACAACTTTATGCCAACTATTCCCACACCCAAAATGGTCAAAAAAATAATTGATATCGATAGCTTTTTCTTCAATTCATATTACCTCCTAATGAAATTTACGAATTCATTTCTATCGCACTTCCCGTTTCAAATTTTGACAAATAATACATTTCGATAACGACGGTAGCTGAATAAGAGTATTCTCCACCTTCACCTGTAGATTCACTAGCACGATATGTGACATCCTGAACTTTCACAAACCGTTCTCCTTGCTCTAACTGATCTACAAAAGAAATTAATTTTTTTTCGCTATCGCCAACTACATCAAATCCTATTTGAACTTTTCTTAATTGTTTTTCTGCAGTCTCTTCTTTGGGGTAAACTAATGAGTCTTGAAAACGAATACTTTTGTTTGAAATTGCCAATGAAGAATCTATCGCCTTTAACTCTTGAAAATAGCTCTCTAAATTAATCCCATTAGGAATAATCGGAGACTGAATCACTGCTTCAGATTCAAGTAAAATCTGATTATTTTTTAATTTACCTAAATTAGTTTCTATTCCTATGATTTCATTTTGAAGAGTGCTTATTTTTTTTTGTGAATCTGCTAATTTAATTTTTTGAGGAGAGATAAACAAAAACCAACTACCAACAATAAATAGAATCAGAATTAATGCAATTCCAACTGAACTAATAATATGTTTTTTGGTAAATAAGATACGATTCATTTGTTTGTCTCCTCCTCATTTTGATTTTCCGTTTTTACCACTCGAATAATAAATTCAGATATTGTTTTACTAGATTCACTAATCATACTAACCGGCTGCACATCATATACCCAATCAATTTTTTCCAGTTCGTCTATAAATCGAGGTGTGTTGTCGTATAAATCGCCACTTAAACGGATAGTCAAAGGTTGCAAGAGACTCTCACCAGTGGAACTTACTTCAATTTGATTTGAATCTTCTTCATTTTCTTTTGCAGTTACTTGATAATTTAAGATTTTTAAATTTAAATCATTCGCAATTTTTTCAAAAGTCGCCATCATTGGACTGACTAACTGCTTCTGTGATTTGTATGTTTTAAGATGATTTTGAATATCAAGAGACTGCGCTTCTTCTAGTTCAGAAACTTGTTTTTCGAATGTTATTTTTTCGACTCTAGCTTGTTGTAACTTCACCGTTGCACGATTTAAATTGACATTAAAATAAATACCAAAGGCAACAAATAGTAAGATAAAAAAAAGAAATGCGGCGCTGGTGGCAAAAATTATGATGTCTATTGCTCTATTTTTTATAAATTTTTGTGGCAATAAGTTAATGTTCATTCGTTAGACCTCTTTCAATGCTAAACAGGCTGCTAATAAAAAGCGAGGTGGAATCTGTAGCAATTTTTTTAATTTAAGTGCAGACGTGAGTACACTAACTGGAATATCATTTTTTGATTGGATTACGTCAGATACTTCTTTCTTTAATCGAGGATGACCCCCAACTAAATAAATTTTAGATACTTTCCCTCCTTCGGAAATATCTGTTTCAAAATAGCGAATTATATTTTGAATCGTTTCTCCAAGTTGTGTAACAGCTTCTGCTTCATCTTTAAAGTCAGGTATAATCTGTCCATCAACTTCTTGAAAACGCCAATTTATTTGATTATAATCTTCGTATTGAACATAAACTGGTACTAGTTTCTCAAAAATAGTAATAGTCGCTTCACCAGAATCAATTTCAACTAAAGCAAAACTTTGCCCCCATTCAATTTCTCTTTTTAAGATGGATGTATAAGCCAATGCACTAAAGTCTACTCCTGCCAGGTTGCCTCCACCATCAAGAATAACATCACCAATTTCTTCCAATAAAGGTTCTGACGTTATCAATACAGGAACATTCCCATTAACTGCAAACCGATTGCGCTTTACTGTCTTTACTTTGACTTGTTCCAAATCTCCACTACTAGCTTGCTCTTTCTTCATTTTTTTAGTCTTTTTTTCTTTTTTTTGTTTTTGATTAGGTCGATCTAGAATCAGCAAGTCAAAAATGGGATTTTCAAAAGGTAATTGAATGGATTCTCCTAATTCAAAAAATAAAAATTCACGGATTTCCTTTTCTGTTTCCATTTTTTGTAATGGTATTTGTTTAATAAGCAACTTTGAATTTAGCGCTGAAATCACAACATGAGGCGCTCTCGAGTGGGTTTCTTTACAAATATCATGAATAATTTTCACCAGTTCTTGTTTATTCTTCAAGCGGTTGTCTTTAAAAAAATTCCCTTGTGCCAGCTTTTCTCCGTATAACCAACGTCCTTTATGTAGTGTGCAGTATCTGACCACATTTTTTTGTATATCGATTCCTAAAATCGTTTTTCTACTTGTAAACATACATATCCTTCTTTCAATCTAAAATATTAGCGTCTAAACAATTGGATCATTGCTTCTATTTGTCCGGATGTAAACAAATAAATAATAAAAGATCCTATCGCAATAGACGGCCCAAAAGCAATCTGTTTTTGTTGTTTCTCTGTTGCTATGATAGTGATAATATGAATGATAATGGCAATTACTGAAGATAAAAAGAGAGAAATCAGCGCTCCAATTGGTCCAATAAAAACCCCAACAACTGCAAATAATTTAATGTCTCCGCCTCCAACTCCGCCTTCTTTTAGCAATCCTAATAAAAATAACGGCAAAAATCCAGCGAAAAATCCAGCGATTGGATACCACCAAAAATCATTTTGAGGAATGAGGACCCGTTCAATAATTCCTAGGATAAGAAAAGGAAATAAAACTTTATTTGGAATGATTTGATACAACCAATCAGAAACACTAATTGTAAATAATAAACAAATTAAAGTAAAACTAACAAGTATTTCGGGAGATAATCCCTCAAAAAAGGCGCTACTAACGAATAATAGACCAATAAATACTTCTAAAATAGGGTTGCTTATCCCTATTTTAGAAGTACAAAAGTAACATTTTCCTTTTAACTTTAGATAAGAAAACAAAGGAAGGACATGCCACCAACGAAGTTCGTTTTGGCATTCTTCACAATGTGATCGTCCCAAGATTGTTTCTTTTCTTGGAATTCGATACCCCACCACCATGAAAAAGGAACTTAGACACATTCCTACAATAAATACATAAACATAAATAATAATTTGTTGCATTTGATTCATAAAAAAACTCCTTTTTCATTGGTGTGATCGTTTATTTAATAGTTAAATCATACACTCAATTTTTTATTTTGCTGGCCACAAATCAGAACGTTGTAAGCCAAGAATCTCTTCATTCGTTTTATTAGTAAATCCTAAGCTATCTATAGTACCTGCTTTTAAAGCTCCATTTGGAATCGTCATTGTTAAAGAACCATCTTTTTGGACATTAAACAAAATTTTATCTGTATCATTCCATGTATCGCTTGGAACTTCAAGATAACCGTTTTTAATTAAAACTTCCAAATTAAAACCAGTTGATCCACCATTGGTTAAATCTGTTGATTGATATAATTTAGCCGCATTCATAGCTTGTTGAACATTTGAAACACCCGCATCTTCACGAGTATTTTGGATTACTTGACCAATTGCTGTTACACCAATTGCTGCAATGATAGCTAAAATGACTACTGTGGCTAGTAATTCAATAAGAGTCATCCCTCTTTCGTCTTTTAAAATACGGGTTAATTTACTTTCTTCTTGCATGTTAATCATTGTTGCGTTCATCATGTTAAATTTCCTCCTGATACTTTTTTATTATTTATATTAACCTAGAAGTCTAAGTTTCTAGAGTCATACCATCTTAGGGTATTTGTATTGGACAAGTGAAAAGGATAAATCAATTTATTTTTTATCCTTGAATCGTGGTATACATTGAAAACATAGGCAACATAATAGCTGCTACGATAAATCCTACTATCCCCGCAATCACGACCATCACTAGAGGCTCAAGAACTGTCTTGATACGTTTACTGTTTTCATCGACTTCTTTTTCAAATATAAGACTTAAACGAGCAAGCATTTCTTCCAAAGAACCGGTTTTTTCACCAATTTCTACCATTTGAGAAAGAAGAATTGGGACAATTGGACTTGAAGAAAAAACATTACTCAATTTCCCACCCTGTTCAATTTCTAATTCACATTTCGAGATGAGTTCTCGAATACAACTATTGCTCACAACTTCTTTGCTCATTTTAAGTGAGTTCACCATGGGAACTGAACTAGACAGTAAGGTAGACATAGTGGTCATAAATACAGCAAAATCATTTTTCTGCATGAACTCTCCGAATATCGGAATTTTTAACTTTAATGCATCTAACTGTAATTTGAAAGCTGAATTTCTTTTTAGAAGAGTAAAACCAATAACTATCGATACCACAACGACTAGAATAAAAAATCCTTTTGTCGTTAAGAAATTACTCATTGACATTGTGAGCTTAGTGATTCCAGGTAAAGGTGCGTCAAAACTTTCAAAAAAAGCTGCAAACATAGGAACAATTGAAATCATTAGAAAAACCCCAACACCAATTGCCGCAATAAACATCATAAGAGGATACATCATTGCTGTAATAATCGTACTTTTATTCTCTTGACTCTTTTCATAATAACGTGTTATTTGAGTTAAATTGCTTTCAAGTGATCCTGATAACTCTGCTACTGAAATGATGTTTATCAGTAATGAAGGAAAGGCATTCGGGTGCTTACGATAAGCAGCAGATAATGATTCACCACTTTCTAAGTCTTTACGAACTTCTTCTAAGATCAATTGAAACTTTCCTTTTTTTACCTGCTTTTCTAACATAGCAGACGCCTCTAATACAGTTATTCCTGCATTAATTAAGGTCGACATTTGTTGCAAATAGGGCACTAATTGTTTCATGCTAATTTTATTGAATATTTGAATCTCCATATTAGCCAAATTTTGCTCTTGTTCCACAATTGAAATAGCTTTTATTCGACTTTCTCTTAATTTTCCTTGTACTTCTGATACACTATTGCCACGAATATTGCCCATAATAGTTTCGCCTGTGGTTTTTATTCCTTCATAGCTATACAGCGTCATTATAATTCACTGCTTTCTTCCAAAAAGGATACGGCGATATCCGCATCAACACGTCCAGTGCGAATAAGTTTTGAAATTTCAGCTTCCATAGTATGCATTCCTTCTGCCTTTCCCATTTGCAGCATATTCCCAATTTGATGTGTTTTACCTGAACGAATAATATTGGCAATCCCCTTATTATTGACTAACATTTCTGTTGCTGCCACACGCCCTTTTCCGTCTTTAGTTGGAAGCAAACGTTGCGATAGAATCCCTAGAAGCGCACCTGCTAATTGAGCTCTAATTTGAGATTGTTGAATCGCGGGGAAAACATCTACAATCCGTTCAATTGTTGCCGGAGCACTAGAAGTATGCAATGTTCCTAAAACCAAATGACCCGTTTCAGCAGCTGTTAATGCTATCGAGATTGTTTCAAAATCACGCATTTCTCCGACCAAAATAACATCTGGATCTTGGCGAAGTGCAGCCCTTAATGCATTCCCAAAGGACTCAGTATCTCTTCCAATTTCTCGTTGTGAAATAATAGATTGCTTGTGTTTATGCACGTATTCAATTGGGTCTTCCAAGGTTAAGATATGAGTTTTTTTCGTATCGTTTAAATAATCTAACATAGCAGCCAATGTCGTAGATTTCCCAGATCCTGTTGGACCAGTCACAAGGAATAAACCTTGACTTTTATGAATCAAACCTTTTAAAACGTCTGGAACACCTAAAGAAGATAGACTTGGGATGTCAATTGGGATACGCCGAAACGCAATCGCCGTTGTCCCCATTTGCTTAAATACGTTCACACGAAATCTAGCGACATCCTTTAATTCATAGGCTAAATCAACTTCACCATTGTCCATAAATTCTTGCCATTGTTTTTCATCACATATGACTTTAGCAATTTGCGTAATTCGATCTGAATAAAGGATGCTAGAGCCTTTTATCGCGACTAGTTCTCCATTTAAACGCAAAACAGGCTCGATTCCTTCTACTAAATGCAAATCGGAGACCTTTTGGGTAACTGTCAACTTCAACCATTTTTCGATTAGTTCTTTAGGAGTTGCATCCGCATCATTCCAAAGAGAATCCGTTTCTTCTACTTGCTGTAACGAAAAATCTTCTGGATTATCTGACATCGGTAACTCATCGTCTGCTTCTATCGTTATTAAAGATTCTGGACTTAATTCTTCGTACTTATCTATAGCATCAAAATCAATACTAAAATCATCTTCATCATTATTAAAATAAGATTTTTTTTGAAACATCTAGTTCGTTCCTCTCTTTTAAGCTTCCATCACAGCGACTTTCAAGACTTCTTCGATTGTGGTATATCCTGAAATTACTTTATCGAAACCATCGTCAATTAAAAATTTCATTCCTTGATTTTTCAAGTAGTCTGTTAATTCTTCACTAGTCACATTTGATGTAATTAATTTCCGTATATCCGTCGTTATTACAAGTAATTCTTGGATAGCCATTCTTCCCTGATATCCTGAAAAATTGCATTTTGCACAGCCAGTTCCTCTACATAAAGTATTTGCATACATTTTATACTCTTCTAAAATTGCTGCATCTTGACTTGAAATTGGCTCTTCAACCCGGCAATTTGAACAAATTGTTCTTACCAACCGTTGTGATAATACGCCAGCTAAGGAATTCGCCACAAGAAATGGGTCAACCCCCATATCGATGAGTCGATTAACAGTACTAGCTGAGTCGTTTGTATGAATAGTTGAAAGTACTAAATGTCCAGTCATAGAAGCTCGAATTGCAATTTCTGCAGTTTCTCCATCTCGAATTTCTCCTACCATCACAACATTTGGATCTTGCCTTAAAATTGAACGCAGTCCGGTTGCAAAGCTCAGCCCGATATTGCTATTTACAGCAACTTGATTCAATCCCTCTAACTGATACTCAATTGGATCTTCTACGGTAATAACATTGACGTTCGGCTGATTTAATTCGTTTAAGGCTGCATATAAAGTTGATGATTTTCCAGATCCAGTTGGACCTGTAACTAGCACTAAACCATGTGGCTGTTTTAACAAGTGTCTCAAAGCAGTTAAATTTGCCGCCTGAAATTTAAAGTCTTCAAGTTTTCTAATTCCTACGGAGCGATCCATAATCCGAATAACAATTTTTTCGCCGTGAATAGTTGGTAGAATAGATACCCGTAAATCAACAATTTTAGTTCCATTCTTAAAAACCGCTCGGCCATCTTGTGGAGCTCTTGTTTCTGTGATATCTAGCGACGAAATAATTTTCAACCGAGAAATTACAGATGGCTGAATATTTTTGGGTAGCCTTTTTAATTCTCTTAATTCACCATCAATCCGAATACGTACTACCATATATTTTTCTTGAGAATCAAAATGAATATCACTCGCTCTCCTATCCACTGCATCTTGTAGCAAACTATTTACTAGTTTGATGATAGGGGAATTATCATTTTCAGGCTCTTCTGTTTTTGAGTAAGCGCTACTTTCCACATCTGGTGAAAAACCATCTAAGTTAATTTCTGATGGATAATCACGTACAATCAATTGCTGAATATCAACTTCATTTGCTTTAAGTGGCACAATCTGCATACCTGTTTTTAGCCGCAAATCATTAAGAGCTGGGTAATTCATCGTATTTCCAATCGCGACTGCTAAACGATTATTCTCATGATCTACTTCGAGAGGAATCACACTGTGTTCTTTAGCAAAAGACTTGGGAATTAGATTAATTAATTCAGAATTTATTGTATGTTTATATAAATCAACTGAACGTAGTTTTTTCAATTTCACTGGTTCTTCTGATTTAGCTTGATAGCTATCATATTTATTTCGATCCATCTATTTTTGCTCCCTTCTATTGTTAATAATTAATTTCATTTAGATAGTTGAACGTTCTAGAAATAATTTGAGAAGTATCGGATCCTGCAGAATTACTCGGTTTAACAATTGTTACTTCAGCATTTTCAGCCTTTTCATTTTCAGTGACTACTGAAACAGGAATTTTTTGACTCTCTAATTCGGCTTTCAAATCATCGGCATCTTTTTGATTAAATGTTTGGAGAATTACTTTCCCTTTTAGCGTTCCTTCACTTACACTATTAGCCAGAAACGAGGTATCAAAAAAGGCAAGTTCTGGTAATACTTTAGCTGAAAAAATAGAATCCTCTGAAATAGATAGAGTAAAAGGCTCAATACCAACATAGCCAAGATCCATTACTGCACCGTTTTTGAGAGTAATTGAATTCCAATCTTTTTTATCTCCGTAAAATTTTGTGACGTTTTCTGTCGTTTCAGTTAAAGACTTTCTTCTTTCTGTTTTTGGTGCATCAATAAAACTTTTTCCTGCAACTTGGAAACGAGTATTTCTTCCATCAAGTGATAATGTGGATGGACTATTCGGAATATTTATTGCACTATCTTGAAAATAAGAAAATCCTTCTTCCCCCTTTTCACTATCCAGCATTGCATTGGTTAACAAAAAATTCCCATCGATATTAATTTGTCGGAAATCGTCTTCTGTCGATTGAATGTCTGTACTGATGTTAAGTGGTCCAGCATAAAAATTAGAGCTTGCAATAACAGCAGAACCTTTAACAAATTCATTCCAGTAACTATCTTTTGGCGATTTACTTGATGCGCTACTTGAATAATTAGCAAATGAAAAGTTATGTGTATCTGGTTGTGTTTGAACAGCTAATTGTCCACTACCAAAAACTACACCTCCGTTTTCTATCGATCCTACAGTTGGGGTATGATTTATTAATAAGCCACTTGTTGAAAAACTCGCATCCTGCTCATCTATAGCTAAATATCCTTCTTGACCAGCAAAATCTATATAAGTTCCATTATTCGCAACGATATCTAGCGTTTGAATTGAATTTTTACTTGAAGCGTTGTTTCTTCTTAAAGAAAACAGATTGTTGACGACTAATTTACTAGAGGACGTACTACCTTCCAATGCAATACCATTTTCAAATAATAAAGAACCTTCAAAGGTTAACGTAGAACGAATAGCTTTACCAGTTGACGTGAAATTAAGTACTTTACCGTCTGTAATATCGATGATATGCCCATTTGAATACCCCTCTACATAAGAAGTTGTATTATCATAATCAGTAAAATTAAACACAGATTGTGTATTATTAAAGCGATAAAGTATATTCATTTTCCGCATCCATTCATCTGCCGATAAGTATCCAGCACTATTTGGTAAATAATACGAATAAACGACATTACGCCATACATCTAATTCATTTAATTCATCTGCAATGTCTATATCATTCCATTGAATTTCGTAAACATAACTGGCTTTGGCGATTGAGGTTTTTGAATCTCCACCTTTCTGTTGTTCACTAACTTCTGTTTTGATTTCAAAAGTAAGTTCTGCATTTGTCGCTTTAGTTGAGTTCATCATTGAAGTATCTTTTTCCCATCCATAACTTCCATTAAGTGTTGTTAATACATATGGCGTTATTTTCTCCTTACTAATTTTATTAATTGTTGTTTTGTATGAAAACTGTTTATTACTTCCTATTCCAGATTCATAACGTTCAAAACTAGCAAATAAAGTATCTATATCCCTACTAATAATTGAAACATCATTCCCAAAATCAATTGTTTCTAAGCCTGCAAGATACAGCTCAATTTCTTTTTGAATTTGGGTAGTTCCATCTTGCAACGCGTACTCTTCCACCTCTTTAACTCGCTTAAACTGATCTACTTTATCTACTTGAAAAAAGATAGTTCGTGCTACTAAAAAAATTCCACCGATTAATATTGATATCAAAACAATAGCGCCTAATGCGTATAAAAGAACGTACCCAGATTCATCTTTACCATCTGCCATTACCTGGAACCTCTCCTTTCGACTTAGCATCATCTCGATAACAAAAAACAGATTCACGAGAATAAAGAACATTAGGAAGTTCTTTTATCTCGTTATAATTCCAAAATCCTGTGATTTCATCATAATAATCAGAAAAATCAATTTTCTCATTATAGAAAAGAACCATCACCGTTGATTGAATAGAAAATGTATCACGATAATTGGGTGTCGTGTAAATTGTTTTTGTTAATTCATTTTCATTTTTTTGCTGCAAGATTTTAATTTTTGTTTCACTATTCTTCATTTGAAATATTTCTTTTGATTGATTTAAAGTATCTGTTATATCCGTAATCGCAATTCGATTTCCCCCAGGTCCTATCCTACTTGTTTCTAACCATTCCCCTGTACCATCTTCTTGAAGTAGTTTAACAATGTGAGCATCATTCCAAGCATTCGTCCCACTACTTCCAACGAATTTCCCTAAATAACCAGCCTGTTCATAGATTCCGCTAATATTACTAATTCTTTCGACTTGTGCTAAGATATTATTGGCTGTTTGCTGCATTTCAATTTTTTCAGCTTGAATAGAAGTTGTTTTAGAAATACTGAGCAATAAACCGGATACCAAGGCGAAAACAACACCACAAATAGTAAGAACACTTAATACTTCAATGAATGACAGACCTCGCTCATCTTTCACTATTCTCTGCACTTTAGTTTCCTCCTCAATATTCAGCAACCCAGTTTAGGTAAGTTTCAGTTAATAACCTTCCTGATTCTTTACTGTAAATTAAAATATCTAGTCTCACACCATCCTTACGTGGATTATAATCAGATCTATCACTTTTTCTTACTACTTGAACTTTTACCAACAGAGAATTTTCCACACTTTGGTTTACATATTCACCAATGTAATATTTATTGTACTCATCTTCTTGCAGCAAGGAGTCAGGCAATAAATCACCGGTAAAATTGTACTTTACTTTTGAAACAATTTCGCCTCTATCAATACTCCCATCTCTACTAATTTCTCCGTAAAGAGCATCACCTTTTGAATCAATTTGAATACCCGATTCATCTAAAATCAAATAGCTACGACGAATTCGTTGTTCTTCAGTTAAAGAAGATTCACCATTTTTAGGAGTAGTCAAAACAAATGTATTTAAGTTGGTAACGTCTTGAGTTTGAGCTCGATACGTAAGCCACTCTTTAATATCTTCTCTACAAAAAATAGCTTCTTCTTTCAACTTGTTTTGATCGATAACAATAAAGTTCTGATACATTAAAGAAGATAAACTTAATAAAGCAATTCCCAAGATAACCATCGTAGCTAAAATTTCAATAAATGAAAGCCCTTCTTCGTCAAGTATCGTTTCTTTGAGATAGTTCATATGTCTTTACTCCTGTTGCGACTGTGGCTTAAGTTCAATACTTGCTTCAGTTGAAATATCTTGGACTTTCCGTTTCATTAAACTTACTTTTTTCTCAAATCCATTTAACATTTTCTCTTCAGAATTATTGAATGAATTATACAGATTAATCGGAGTATTTGTATCAAATTCATTTACATTTTTAGTAGTTTTTTTTGATTGGCTTTTTACTCTATTTTGAATTTCTTCTAATTGTTTGTCTTCTTCTTTTGTTGTTTTTAAACTTTTCTTTCTCATCCCAGGAGCTACATCATAGTCTGTAAGTCGATATGTTTCAATTAATGCATTTAGTTTTTGAGCGTAACGCGTATCGGTAGCATATCGACCCGTTAAAAATAACGTCACATCTTTATAGGAAGAAGCATTTGTTTTCCATGTATTTTGATAAAAAGTAGCATTACCAGAAATCCCTTTCTTTAACAACACTGCGTAATCTTCAAGGCTTTCTTTGTAACTTGGGTATTTTCTAAAACCTGAATTAATGACAAACAGATTTCCACCTCCGTCATCTTCACTAGTTTGCATCACAACACTACTTCCTTGAAACTCACCTTTTACACCAAATAAATTGTAATTAGGTGCACTAGATAAGGTACTATTTCCAGATCCTGTTTCGAGAATTGCTTGAGCAATCATGACAGATGCATACAAATCGTTTTTCCATGCAATATCTTGCGCATCGTCTTTTAATGTTTCAATAAATTCTTCAGTAGTTTGATTTTTACTAACAGAAAAATAGTAATTATCTTCAAGCACTTCTTCTTGGACATTAGCTAAATTTTCATCTTCGTTGGGTGAATTCGTCAAGATTGTTTCGTTAGAACTTCCATTTATATCTGGTAGCACTTTTTCTTCATTTGAAGACTGATTATTCTCACCGCTTGCACTTGACGAATCTTTATCTTCTTCACTTGAAGAGTCCTTATCTTCTTCACCTGACGAATCTTTATCTTCTTCACTTGAAGAGTCCTTATCTTCTTCACCTG
>NZ_LT992558.1:2514034-2517120 GCF_900258435.1 Carnobacterium divergens
TTAACTAATGTGACTTTATTATCATTCGTTGTAAGCTTAATATCAGCAAATGGTGGCAAATGAGCCATCTTAGTCATGCCATTGCTGACAATAATTACAATGTTGTTTAATTCCTCTTTACTTAACTGATCCAGCTCTACTTGTTTAAATTCCAAAGACGGCACCCCTCGTGTTATAATGTGTGTGCGGAACGGGGGAAACCTCGTCTTTTTTATTTAAAAATCTCTTAAAATGGTAGATCATCATCTTTAATATCAATTTCACTACCGTAATTTTGTTGCTTGTAATTATTCGGATTGGCTTGGTAACTTTGCTGATGCTCTCTTTCATCGTTATTTGTTGACTTGCTGCCGATGAACGTTATTTGCTGAACAATACAATCATTTGTATAGACTTTCGTACCTTGATTGTTCTCATAGCTTCCTGTTTGCCATGATCCACTTATTCCGATTTCTTTACCTTTTTCAACATTTGCCAATAATTCGGCTGTTTTTCTAAAAGCTTTTAACCTAATAAAGTCAGCTTCTACGCTATCGCTAGTTTTAAATGCTCGTTTAACAGCTATGGTCACTGATGCCAGTGCTATTCCATTTGAACTGTATGTTAAATCAGCAACATTTGTTAATCTACCTATTAAACTTACTGAATTCATTTATATTCTCCTTAAACAAAAATTTTTAACTCATTAATTACTTTATGAAGCTCAACTAGTTTTTCATAAATCACATCTTCAGTTCTGGCGACAACATAAATCCGATTGAGTAACGTTTCGATAATATTTATATCTTCTTCAATTTTTACTCGATAGATTAATTTTTTTGCCATTATCACACCTTCCCCATATTTTTAAAACTGACCACACATTTATAATTGTGTTCCTTCAACTTCCAATCGTCTTCGGGTTCAGAAATCGTTATATAAATAACTGCTGAAGCATTATTCACTTTGTGAACATTACCGATAAAATCACGTTTCCATCCTGCAACATCAGAACAAAGCACGGTGTCGCCTTCTTTAAAAATAGATTTCTTAGGCTTCTTAGGATTTTTAGTAGGAAGGTCTAACAAAAGGCCACCTTCCGCTATTTGATTGCTCCCTTGTTCAGATAATTTCATTGCTAACCCTCCTAGTCATAAGCAATCTGCCACTGCTCTAAAACACTTTTCCGTTTATACAACTCACCATTACTGGCGACTTTTAACAGTTGCGTTCTGCCGTTTTGGTCTTCTCCAATTACTGCATAGTGGTCATCGTGTAAAATCACTCTCACAAGCTTACATGCGTTGATGATTAAATAATCACTTGCGATGGCTCTTGCTTCATTTTGTGGTATCATTCCAGTTCCTCCCAAGAAATAATAACTTCGTTAATTTCAAATGCTCCACCAAACAACGTAGTTTTAGTTTCATGTTTACGCTCAACTGTAAAACCCTTGTATTTATTTCTAAGTGATCCAACGAAACGACAATTTTTCATCCAACGCTCTTCGATATCACTTGATGCAGCGACAGTATTACAATTGATTATGCAATAATGGAATCCTTTTTCAGCTGCTCTTTCGATGATTCCATCTAAATTTGATTTTTCAAACCAAACGTTAAACCATTTATCAAAAGATTGATCTATAATTTTGGTTACTTGATTTTTAGTGACACACATTTGTTAGTCCCCGTTTCCTAGTTTATTAAGCCGTGCCATAAATGCAGCTTGTTCCTCTTCACTCATTGGTTTTTCTTCGGCTTCTTTGTAGTCGTCTTTAGCCCATTCTGGCAATGTTTCTTTACGTCCAGTAATAGTTTTAGGCTCTTTCTGCTTCTTGCGTTGTTCTTCAAAAGTTATAACGTCTTCTCTGACTTTAAAACCTTTCGATTCCCAATTTTTTAAGATAGTTTCAAGATACTTATAGCTACGAACGTTGTTAGCAAGCATGGTTTCAATGCCATGAATAACAATATCGTCGTTGCCATTAAAATCCTCTACCCACATCTCAATGTTTTTTAGAATAAACGTACTTTCTGCAACATTTACAAATTGAAGCCAATACGCATCCGCTGTCGTCGTCTGGTCTTGTTTCTGTTTAGTTTCTTTTTTGTTTTGTTTATGTTTAATTAATGTACTACTCTGTTGTGTACTGTCTTGTATACTCCCTTGTACACCTTGTTGTATACTCTGTTGTGTACTGTCTTGTATACTATTTGACGTATAAAGTACACATACCTTGTAAGAAGTAGCTTTTTTACCATTACTTTTGAAATCAATCAATCCTAGCTGTTTCAAAACATTTCTGTTTTTATTAATGCCAGCTCTTGATAATCCCGAAAGGGTTTCAAGCGTTTGATTAGCAGCTGTAAACCATTCAATCCATGCACATTTATTGTTTATTTCCATCAATGCGTACCATAAAGCAATTTGTCCACTGGATAACTTGGTTTCATACATCTTGTAATCTCTAAACGCTTGTAACTGTGATAAATAATTCAATTCGCTACCTCCTTTCTAATTTGCAATATAAACTGGTGTACCTGTAATAGCCTTTATTTCTTTTTTGAAACGTTCAGCATCTGAATTGCTGTCTGATAAATGAATCAACCAAACCTCTTGTAATTGACTGAAATCATTCGCTTTAATGAACGCTTTAACGTTTTCTAAAGAGAAGTGACTCTTTAATATCCTGTTCTTTAGAAAGGCGCCAATACGTCCATTTTTCACATTCTCGTTTAAAATATCTAAAGCATAATTACACTCGATCATTAAATGAGTAATACCGTTGAATTTGTAACGTATATAATAAGTGTCTGTTGCAAACAATAATTTTTCGTTTGATTTATTTGATTGAATTAGATAGCCAAAAGGCTCGCTCGCATCGTGTTCCGTTGGAAAAGGAATAATACTCCAATTTCCTATTTGCTTCTGTTTAAGTGGTTCTAAACAACGAACCCGATAACTTGGAAGCTTTAAGGTTTCTTGCGTTCCTTTACTGGTGAAAACATCAATACTAGTTGTTTTTAATAGCTCGTTAGCATATTTAGAGTGATCTCCATGTTCATGAGTGATTAAGCAGCCGTCTACCGACTGCCAATCACATT
>NZ_LT992558.1:2517220-2557788 GCF_900258435.1 Carnobacterium divergens
GACGAATCTTTATCTTCTTCACTTGAAGAGTCCTTATCTTCTTCACCTGACGAATCTTTATCTTCTTCACTTGAAGAGTCCTTATCTTCTTCACCTGATGAATCTTTATCTTCTTCGCTTGAAGAGTCCTTATCTTCTTCACTTGATGAATCTTTATCTTCTTCGCTTGATGAATCTTTATCTTCTTCACTTGATGAATCTTTATCTTCTTCGCTTGATGAATCTTTATCTTCTTCACTTGAAGAGTCCTTATCTTCTTCACCTGATGAATCTTTATCTTCTTCGCTTGAAGAGTCCTTATCTTCTTCGCTTAAAGAATCCTTATCTTCTTCAGTTGAAACATTTTTAATAATTTCATCATTGTTTGGATGCACAGAATCAGAACTTTTTGCTAGTAAATGTAATTCATCACTGACTAATCCGTTGACTCCGAATCCAAATCCTGCTATTGTCAATAAACTGATTCCTACCACTATAAATGTATTTCTTTTTTTTGAATGTTTCATTCTTCTACACCTTCCTTCGCTAATAACTCTTGATAATGAAAAGCATTGAATCTAAAATAAAACGTAGCCAACAATAATACTAAAATTAAAAAAATATCTCCAATTGTTGTAACTTCTAATGAAAACAAATAAAGTTTTATAAGATAGATTACACTAGCGAACGCTGTCAAAAACGAAGCGCCTAAATATCCCCAGTAAAGATATTCTATCCATTTCGATTGATCATAATGGTACATTTTTTTCACTCCTTATTCTTCTTTTACCATCCCAATAAAATTTAAGCCATTAATTAAACCATACGATCGGCTATCAGCAGAATTGTTTCGATTATCCCCTAAGACTAAATAATGATTTGGAGGAATTGTATTCACTTCTGCAATTTCATGCAACGTAAAATTTTCATTTCCAACACGATATGGATCTTCTACTAATTCGTCATTCACGTATAATTCTCCATCTTTATAAATGATGTTCTCTCCCGGAAGACCAATGACCCTTTTTATATAATTTTCTGTCTTTGAATAGTTGAAAACAACAACATCAAAGCGTTGAATTTCTTTTACAGACTTTGCTACAACTACTTTTTCAGTATTGTAATATGTAGGAAGCATTGAATCACCATCAATTTCCGCTTTAAACGAAGCCTTTGGTCGAACTAATGCTATTTCTCCTAATACAATAACTAGTACACAAGAAAAAAGTAGTGTTTTTTTTATCCAATTATTAGAACGTCTGGTTTTATCTCCATAGATATCTAAACGCGTTGGTTTAAAAGTATCTTGGGTAGTTGAATTATCAATTCGTTGAAGTCTGGGCGATGTGTCAAGAAAATGTCTATCTTGTATCCGCATCTCTTTTTGTATGTTAAAATTAGACGCCTTATCTATTGATTTTTTTGTACTTACATAAGGAAATAATTTTTTTTTTAAATCTGCTAAGAAAAAGACAAGAATCTCTTTTTGACTACCAAATTCTTGCTCTAAACAATTCTCAAAATTTGTTTCCAAGGGGAAACCAGATTCTTTTTTAGCAATAGGAATAAAATCAAAATAATAAATACATTTGTCTTTTCCTATCTGTTCCATTTGAACATCTAACCAAACAATCTGATCATAGCAGCTTTTCAAGTTCAAATAAAAAGCATTCCACTCTAACTCAGCTTCTGTCAATTCAATTTCTAAATGCTTGACAGGCGAACTGATTTCCCAAATTGAGCTAAAACGCTGCATTATTTTTTCTAGCAACTCATAATTTTTCTCTTTTATAAGTATTTTTTTACTCACTGCAAAAAATTCATTTTTTTGATTTGATAAATGAAGATGCGTTCCAATTCTAGGAGCAGAACTTTGAAAATAGTTTATTTTCAGCCTATCATCATCATAAAAGCTCATTAATTTTTATTCACATTGTCTTTTTTATTAAATGCACTTAATTGGGTCACCAGTTTGTCAAAAGTGATAGCTGACTCATCTTTTAATTCATTGACACTTAAGTAAAGACTATGGGCAACATTTTCAAGTTCATTTAATTCTTTTTCTGCTTCAAATACTTTTGTTTGAGCTTCGTATTTCGCTTGACTCATAATTTGCTGTGCTTTTTTTTCCGCCTGTTCAATCATACGGCTTGAAATCCCTTTTGCCTCTACTAACACATCTGCAATTTCCACCTTATCACTATGATTTTCTGTAGAATTCTTTTCTAATTCATCTTGTAACTGATGAATTCTTTTTTGTAGCTCATTCTCTACATCTTTTTTCTCACTTTTCAACTTTTCAATAACAAACATTAAACGTGTTCGTTCTTCCTTTTCAACCGTCCGTTTTTCAGATTCCTCAACTAATAATTGTTTCAGCTTGTTGTTTTCAGAACCAAATTCTTTTTTCATTTGTTCTTGTTGGGCTTCCATGTTCGAAACTGCTTGATTAACTTTTGATTGTTCTTCTTGGTCATTCGCTTTAGCATGATCCAAAGCTTTCTTGAGTTTCGCAACAAGGTCTTGGTAATCCATCATTTTATTCGTAATTTGGTCAACTTCTCGTTGCTTTTGATCTGCTTCACTTTTTATACGTTCATTCATATTAAATAATCGTTCGTTTTCTTCTTTTACATGCATCATTTCTGTACTTAAAGCAGAGTAGCTAGTTTGCGTTTCTGAAATTTGTTCTTTTAATAAATCTATCTCTTTTTGAAGTTCATCCTCTTCATAATCGTAGCCCACGTCATCATACTCCTCGTAACTATAGTCATACTCTTTATTTTTCTTTTTTTGTTTTGGAAAAACATAGTCAAACATAAAAGTCTCACTTCGCTTTCTTTACTTTATTCACAACAATTTTTATCTCAATATATTATAACTTTTCTTCCTGAAACTGAAAGATAAAAAACAAACCTTCCAAAAACCATTTTTTTACCCTTTTGATTCCTATTCTAATTTGTATTAATTCATGCATGTTTCAAACTTAAAATTTTCATTTCTATTTTTTTTAAGTCATTCAAACTTAAATCTCGATTTATTGTAATAAGCTGTGCTTTTTCATATTTTATGCTGATTTCTTTGATTGGAATTGTTACCAAAGCCATGTCCACTTTTTCATTACCCTCTAAAAATCTTGCGTCAATAAGTTCAATATTATATTTTTTTCCTAAATAGGATTTAATTTGATTTATAACAAAATCTCTTGCAAAAAATGGAAGCCCACTTTCTAGCACAATCCTAATTTTTTTTTCATAAATTGGTAACTTATCAAATTTGGCAAAAATCATCATATAATGAGTAGATAAATATTGTTCTTCCTCAAATAGCGGCAAATTAGTTTCTTTTTTTAACAGTCTAATAAATTCTATTAGTTTAATATTCAAATTCTTACAGTATTTATTTATATATTCGGAATAGTCATATCCATTAATATCACAGCCAAAATTAACAAATTGTTTACTAAAGCTATGACAATAAAAAAGCCATGTTTCAACTTCTTTCCTATGCTCACTCGGTATTAAAAAAAATTTTTCTTCAAAAAATTGCATACATTTATTTGTAGCAATAGTTGCTTCTGAATCTTTAATATCATGGTTAGAATCCCCGGTAAAACCAATGCTTTGAAAAAATTGATAGTATAGTTCTACATCCTCATATTTAGCTCTAGAATCTTCTGCTATTTCTAAATTAAGCTGCAATCCTAAATTTTCTCTGTCAATAGTATTATTTTTTAGCTGCGTGCGGCTTTGGCTAATTCGAATTTTATTTATTGCCAAATAAAACATCAATCTCCGTTTGTCAATTTCAGTTATATTTTTAACATTTAATTGCGAAATAAGGTTATTTACATCGAGTTTCATTTGATTCTCATCAATAGAATCGAATGGCCAAACAACGCCTCTTGTAATCCTCCAAAAAAATAAATATAAAAATAACTGTATCTGTTTTTCTTCGCCTACTATTTCATATGACCCTCTTGAAATTTCTAGATTGTATCTTTTTAAAAATATTCTTAGATCTGACAACTGTCGTTTAATTGTTGATTCTCCTATAAAAAATTGGGATGAATAATCCGAAATAGAAGTTACTCGACCAAAAATAATTTCACTTAGTAGTGTAATCGTCCTATTTTTATTTAACAAAAAGGCAATAAAGCGTTTCAAATCATCATTTAAGCAAACATCAAAAAAAACGCCTTTATTCCGAATAACTGTAATTACTTGCTCTCCTTCATTGAAATCTATTAAATCTTTCTGTAAGGTATTTACAATTTTTCTTAGTCTTTTTTCTGGAAAATTAAATATTGAAATAAGCTGTTCCGTACTCACAAAGTTAGACTGCTCAGCGAGATAAAGTGCTATATTGATTTCAAGTAATTCATCTTCTGTAATTAATTCAAAATGTTTCACCTAAATCCCTCTTTCTATTAAACTAAAAAGTTTAAGTGTTTTACTCTTTTATAATTCAAACTTTTAATTTATATTGCCGAGTTCGACAGTAACTCGTGTTTGTTCTAAATAAAATTAACTTCTAACATTAATTCCTTTTCCTATTCTTTAATACAGGAACTTATTATTTATTCATACATACAAACTAGTTTTTCTTTAGCCAACAATCTTCATGCATATTAACCTGGTTAATCTCAATTTTTTTTATACACTTACTTATTATTCTTTTTTTTAATTCGCTATTCTCAATATCAATTGGAGCAATACATTGAATATCGAGTTCTTCATTGTAATTGTTGACTTTGGTCCTAACAGTTACTACATAAAGAGACATATCTCTCCAATATTTATCAATTAAATTTCCTTTGTCATACAAATTCCTATCATATTCTTCTAGGTCTGAGTCATTTATGATAAAAATGACTTTTTCGACCTTAATATACAAAATCGTAGCATCAATATAGTTGTTTAAATGTTTTTCTAAATCTCTTTTTTTATAATTTTGTGCCACAACCATTTGCCTATTGAATCTTTTATTATTATTATTTATCCAACTATAATAGTAGCAATCCATAATCCAACATGCTGAAAAGAGATTCTCTAAATTAATCATGACTTGTTCTCCTAATTCTGTGATTTTATATCTAATTTATTCGCAAATTAGATTTGTATCATTACTATAATTCAATATACAACTTATTTTTCATCAAATTTCACACTTACTAATTTCTAGTTTTGATTAATAATAGTTTACTTAATAATATTAATTGCACATTTTAATTTGTAATCTTCCTAAAATAAGCTATAATCCGTCTTCTTTATGGTCGTTACTAGACCTATTATTACTAGAAAATTTTTATTTGATATTAAAAAAACAGATTTTATCATAAGATAAAATCTGTTTTTTAGATAAATCGATATTAGTAGGATAAATATAAGACTTATAAAATGTTCCAAATACTTTTCTAAAAAGTTATACAGTTTTTTTCTAGTGAAGAAAGATACAACAATTTATTCTATTCACCATAAATCACTGTTTTTTCTTTAAACAATTTAATAAAGCTTCTTCTATTTTTGCATAGTCTGCAAAATGTAGTTCCCGATTAATGGCGATAATTTGAGCGTTCTTGTATATCTCATTGTACTCATCTAATGGAATTGTGGTTAAGAAAACATCCACTCTTTCTTCATCTATCTTCTCACCTAATTTAAAAAATTTGATGTTATATCGACTTCTAAAATAATTTTTGATTTGTTCTACTAAAAAGTTTTCAATCGCTTTAGGAAGTGCCGTTTCTAAATACACCATTATTTCCTTCTCAAAAGAAAGGTTTTTCGATACATTCGCTAGAAGCATAATATAATGTGGAACTAAAAATTTTTGCTCTTCATATAAAGACAGGTGTGTTTGTTGTTTAGCAGTTTGGATAAATTTGATTATTTTTTGCTCCAAGTTAAACGCATGTAAGTTCATCAATCTTGTATAATCATACCCATTAATATCTGTTGAGAAATTATGGAATTCGTGCGCTAAAACATGAATAGAATAC
Organism: Carnobacterium divergens; assembly: GCF_900258435.1. NCBI lineage: Bacteria > Bacillati > Bacillota > Bacilli > Lactobacillales > Carnobacteriaceae > Carnobacterium > Carnobacterium divergens. Next base: position 2,523,201 of record NZ_LT992558.1, read on the forward strand.
AAGAACTCTTTTTCAACTTTCGTTTGTTCTACCGAAATATTAGAGAGTACATGTTTAATTTTATTGAACGTATAGACATTAGCCACTCCAGCAGGTAATAGATGCTCTTCCTCAAACTCTAATTCTCCGCTTAAGTTATTAAACCACGCAAACCCTTTAAAGAGCTGATACATAAAATAAAATTCATCTCTTGATAAATTGGACAAATAGTTCAATGATACTAAATCAGATTTCAACTTTTCATAATTTTCTGAGTAAAGAAAAATCTCATCATATTCAACATGGTTGTTTGAATTAATACGGATTTTAGTGATAGCTAAAAGAAACATCAGTCTCTTTTTTTCAATAGGAGATAAATGAGCAACGTATTCTTTTTCACTCAAGCCCTCCACAATTAATTTCATAGATTGTTCAGAAACCGTCTTGAACGGCCAAACTAATCCCCGATTAATTCGCCAAAAAAATAATAAGAAGAAATAACGTATTTGTTTTTCACTCCCAGTAAGATTGAAATTTTTATTTGAAATACCTATTTTCAAATTTCCAAGTAATTTTCTTACACTATTCAAATTTCTTCTAACAGTTGCTTCACTTAAATGATGGTCGAGAGCGTATTGGGTCACAGTTTTAAATTCCCCTTGAAAAATTGACTTTACTAATTGAATGTTGGGACTATGTTCCATAATAAAAATAAAAAATAGTTTCAAATCACTTTCAATAGGAACATTTAATTTTGTTCCATAACTTGTAGAAATATCAATCGAATATCCCTCAGTATTATATTCCTCTATATGTTGTTCTAAATTTCTGGAAATTTTTCTTGCCGAAAAACTAGAGAGATTAAATTCTTCACTTAATTCTTCTGTGCTCACATATCTAGACTGTTTATCAAGATACATTGCTATTTTTATCTCAAGTAGTGTATCATCTGAAATAAACTGAAAATGCTCCTGTTTCTCCACAATCACTCTCTCCTTTTGCTCTATCACTTTTTACACCAATTGTATCGTAAAAAAGAGATTTTTTCATGTATCAAGTTGCTTATTGTATAAAAATATTTTTTAGACTAGTACTGGTTTAAAATGCTTTATTTAATAAAGTATCAGATAATCAATCGCTACAAACCCTTGCATCATTTTTCCTTAAAATTAATACAAGAAGATATGCAAAATATAAACCACAATTTCAATGAAAAGCCGTCTAAATATAATCAAAAACTCTATTATGAGAAAATAGAACAATAAATTCCAGATTATTCTATTTTCTTAAAGTATTAAGTTTTTTATATAGAATAAAAGCCGTTCCTATAGGTGAATTCAAGAAAATTAGTACCAGTATGGGGAAACTATACAAACAAAAAAATCTTGGCGATTTCCAGTTATTCTGAAAATCGTCAAGATCGTTTTATTTTTTAAGGCCTCTATGTCACGACCTCTGTTCACTTGATTCGCTTTAAAATTTTTCTTTCACATCATCGATAAAATCTTCTGTTTTATCTTTTGCTTCAGTAGCGAATTCTTTTACTTTTCCAACAGCTTTATCAAACATGCCTTCTGCTTGCTTTTGTTTGTCGCCTGTTGCTCCGCCTACGCGATCTTTCACTTCACCTTTGACTTGATCTAATTTACCGTTATCTTCCGTCATTGTGCATCCCTCCAACTTTTCTTTTATTATACAAAAAAAGAATCGTAATTTCCAAAGATAACCCTTTTTAGCTTTTATTGATGATTGAAATGGCATTTAAGACATTTGGAAAGCCGATATAAGGCAAACAGTGAATCATCGTTGCAAGCAAGACTTCTTTGCTGTTTCCTACTTTCAAATTCCCCTTCGCATGTGCTAAAATTTGTTTTTCTTGACCGTTTGCAACCAGCATACATAAAATTAAAAGCTCTCTTGTTTGTAGGGACAACCCCGATCTCGTATAAAAGTCACCAAACCCAACTGCAGTTAAAAAGTTCGGCACTACAGTTTTCAAGTTTTCAGGCAAGTCTTGATGGGCTTGTTGAATTTCATCGCCATAAATAGGCGTTTGAATTGCTTTTCCTTTTTCAAAGCGCTCCTCTTCTGTCACTTGTTTTTGACTAGGTAGTGGAAGAGCGATTCCTTGTTCTTCAAAAACTTCATTAATAGCATTAACCGCATTCAAGGTCTTCGGAAATCCGATAAAAGGAGCACACTGATAAATGGCTTCTTTGATTTCAATTGGTGTTACACCTATCCTTAATGCAGCTTCTGTATGCGCTTTTAATTGAGGCAAGGTTTGTTGGACGGCTAGTAAAACGACCGTAACAAGCTCTCTTAATGAATCTTCCAGATCGCCAACGTAAAAAACTTCACCAAAAATAAATTTTTGCAAAATCTCCATTAACTCAGGATCTTTTGAATCCATTGTTGGAAATTCGCCAAATAGTTCGTTAAATTTTTCCCGACTTAGTTGAGTTCTGTCCATATGCTCTCCTTCTTTCTAAAAATTGTGATTGATTGCTTCAATAAAGGTAAACCTTTGATTTTCATATTCAAATTTTAAAATACAGCCATTATCAAAACGAATAGCCTCACGTTTCGATAAATCTTCCCATTTTTTTAAGAACATAAAACAAGCGCCACCATGACTCACCGCTAAGACGTTTTCGTGATTCTCTTGCTCCATCAGTTCAAGCAAGGTTGTATTCATCCGATTTTGTACGTCTTTATCCGATTCACCATTAAATCGAACAAAAAAATCCCCATACGTTTCTTCTTCTGGTGTTAGCGGAGGATTTAAATCTTCACTTTCTCCTTCAAATGTACCAAAATCCCATTCTTTCAGACCTTTCAATCGAGTATAAGGCAATTGAGTCATTAATTCTAGCGTATCACTTGCCCGTTCTTGTGTTGATGAATAGGCGTGAGTCAGTTTAATTTGGTTGTCTTTAAAATAAGTTCCGGCGGTTATTGCTTGTTGTTTTCCTTTTTCAGTTAAAGGAGAATCGCTTGCCCCTTGGATTTTGCGTCGCGCGTTGAATAATGTTTGCCCATGCCTCATTAAATACAATGTTTTTTTCATAAGTTCACTCCCATTTTTTGATGATCTCTTTGGCTAATTCGATCTTTTGTTAAATTTATTTTGTAGTCGAGATAATCTAAGGTTTTTTGTTGTTTTGTCATTTTTTCAAGGATGATTGCTTGTTGCTTGGCAAGAATTTCTTCCCGTTGCTCTAAGGTTTCTTCTCCTTCACGATACAAATCAAAGTAATGTTTAATTGCTTCAAGAGTTAAACCGGCTTCTTTCATACAAATAATAAAGTCGATATGATCCAAATCTTCTTGTTGGTAATTGCGAATGCCGTTTTCTCTTTTGATTGGTTCAATTAAGCCAATTTTTTCGTAATATCTTAAGGTATCAATACTGAGGTTAAATTTTTTACTGACTTCATTTATTTTCATGTATCTTCCTCCTTTTTTTATAGTTTAACACTTGGAGTTGACTCTAGGTCAAGTGTTTCTTTTTATTCGTAACTTTTATTTATAAAGTCTCCTTTTTTATAAGTATTGTTGAACAAATTTTTGTTTGCCTACTCCTTGTGGTTATTCGTTAATTGATAAACAATCAGAGGCACATTGTCAAATCTAGTGATGGTTAATTCTTGTAGGTGAGGACTTGATTTCAACGCTATTTTTCTAGTGCTTGATTTTGCTCTACCATCGACTCTCAATCAAATAAAAACGAACAATTCTCCTCCTTTCAAGAATTGTTCGTTTCATTTATTTTGTAGAAGTTCGATAAATCAGTTCCGTTCCAATTGTAATTTTTCGTGGAACAGGGGCAGGATTTTCTATCAGTTCTTTTACTGTGTCTACAGCTAACTCACCCATCCATTCCGTATGCACTTTGACTGTTGTTAATGCAGGTGACACATATTTTGCAACACTTACATCATTAAACCCAATCAGCTCTATGTCCTGAGGTACCTGAATTGAAGCTTCCTGCAACGCTCGCAATGCTCCAATCGCTAACGCATCACTTGCTGCAAATAAAGCGGTTGGCAATTCTTTAGTGGTCTCAATAAATTTTTTCATTGTTTCATAACCTGCTTCTACAGAAAACTCTGCTTGTAGAACGAATTCTTGATGATACGCTCCCACTGCTTTTAGCTGTTGTTTAAATGCTGTTAATCGAGCATCTTCTAGTAATTTATTGGATTCTTTTGTGTATTCTTGACCTGAAAGGATGCCAATTTTTTGATGTCCTTTATTTTGAAATTCTTGAAGGACCATTTCTACACTTTGAAAAAAATCAACAACAATTGAATCATACCCTAGTGCCATAGCATCAAAATCGACAAAAAGAAGTGGCCCTTTTAACAAACCTAAGCGTTGGATTTGCTGTTCATCAAACTTACCAAGAACAATCGTTCCGTCCATTTCTTTTGTTGAAAGTTCATTAAACGGTTCTTTTATTAACGTAATCCCAGCCTCTTCAGCTCTTTTTTCAATGCCTAAGCGAATGGATAAATAATAAATATCATCTAGTTCTTCTTGATTGTTAAACCATTGAACGAAACGTACCGTTCTTTTACCCACTCGCTGTTTTCTATGATGTTTTTTGTAATTTAATTCTTCTGCTACTTCAAATATTTTCTTTTTCGTTTCATTGCCAACTGACAATGTTTCATCATAATTTAAAACACGTGAAACAGTAGCCGAAGAAACGCCTACTGTCTGTGCAATATCTTTAATGGTTACGATGATTCTCACCTCAATTTTCTATACTTTCGATAAAACGCCTAAATGCTGCAATTCCTTTTTTATCTCGTTTAAACACTCCTGCATCAATGAGAACTTGGGTAAATACATCTCCCACACCTTTTTGAATAATCTCCATCACATTCTCTGGGGTAATGGTTGCATTCGTTTTTAAACTTTCTGCCCACGTACGATGGTATTCCGCCATTTCATGATTTTTATTTAATAAATAGTGTTTAACCTCTATTAATTCTTTGGACAGTCTAGGCGGCAGAATCGCTAGTCCCATCACTTCAATTAAGCCAATATTTTCTTTTTTTATGTGTTGCACATCTGGATGTGGGTGAAAAATACCGTCAGGAAATTCTTTTGATGTATTATTATCTCGTAAAACTAAATCAATTTCAAATAAGTTGCCGTTTCTACGAGCAATTGGCGTGACCGTATGATGAGGTGTACCATCTAAAGAATAGGCACTGATTTCCACCTGGTCATCTGAATAAATTCGCCATTTTTCTAAAATCAACGTTGCGGCTTCAATCAACTCATTCTTACTTGTACTTTGGAGACGAATAACCGACATTGGCCATTTTACAATACCAGCTGTTACTTGCTTAAAGTTGGTTAAACAAAAAGTCGTTTCTATCTCTGCAGTGGCCATGGGAAAAGTATGCCGTCCTGCCTGATAGTGATCATGAGCCAATATTGATCCTCCCACAATCGGTAAATCGGCATTCGAACCTACAAAATAATGTGGCAATTTTTCCGTAATACTTAATAGACGTCTAAATGTCTCTCTTCCAATCTTCATAGGACGATGTTCCGTTGATAAAATGATAGCATGTTCGTTATAGTAGGCATAGGGGGAGTACTGAAATCCCCAACTTTCACCCTCTAGGTCCATTCGGATAATCCGATGATTGGTTCGAGCCGGATAATCCATTCGCCCGTGGTATCCTTCATTTTCCATACACAGCATGCATTTAGGATAATGCTCCACCAATGTATTTTTTTCAGCTACAATTTGTTTTGGGTCTTTTTCTGGCTTCGAAAGATTGATTGTAATCTCTAGTTTACCATATGAAGTCTCTGCCGGGAAAAGAATATTTCGAGCAACTGATTTTGTTTTAATATAATTAGTTATTTTACATAGTTCGTAAAAATAGTCTGTCGCTTTTTTTGGAGAATGCTGATACTGTTGATAAAATTGTTGATTAACTAGCGAAGGCGATGGCATAATAAAATCCATTAATTGTGCTTCAAGTATGTCCGACTCCGCTATAGAATCTCCAATAACCTTATTTTCCTTGGCTTGAATAAGTAGCATCTCAACACTTTTCAAAATGGTGGTTTGATTATCAGTCATTTCACTTTCCTTTGCTAACTCTTTTTCACCAATTAAATGAGCTATTTGGTTTGTAAGATAAAAACGATCCATCTCATCCCAATTTCCTCGATGAATGATTTTCGTTACAAAGTCTGCAATTAACTGACTCCCTTTATTACTCATATGAACCCTCCTATTTCTTATAGCCTAGCGGATGATGAACATGCCAATTCCAAGCAGTTTGAATGATTTTTTCAATTTCTGTATAGCTAGGCTCCCAACCAAGAATATTCTTTGCTTTTTCACTGGAAGCAACCAAAGAACTAGGATCTCCATCTCTACGTGGAGCCATCACGGTAGGAATTTCTTGACCCGTTACGCTTCTGGCTGCCTCCACCATTTCTTTAACAGAATAACCGTTGTTGCTGCCTAAATTAAACGTGTCACTTGGACGACCAGCGTCTAAATAATCTAACGCTAGTAAATGTGCAGCGATTAAGTCTTCTACATAAACATAATCGCGAATACATGTACCATCAGGGGTTGCATAATCTTCACCAAAAATTGACAACTGCTCTCTTTGACCTAAAGCAACTTGTAAAATAAGGGGAACCAAATGGGTTTCAGGATGATGGTCTTCTCCAATCGATCCGTCTGCTTTAGCACCTGCAACATTAAAGTACCTAAGTGCAACATAACGAATGCCATAAGCGATGTCACACCATTTCATCATTTTTTCCATCATCAGCTTACTTTCACCATATGGATTTTTAGGATTCGGTGTTGTCATTTCATCAATTGGTGATTTTTTAGGTTCTCCATAAGTAGCAGCTGTACTAGAAAAAACGATTTGCCTGACATCATGCTTATTCATGACTTCTAGTAACACTTGCATACCATGCACATTATTATTGAAATAAGCTAGTGGTTTTTCAACAGACTCTCCTACTAAAGAACTGGCTGCAAAATGCAGCACGCTTTCAATTTGTTCTTTTTGAAAAACTTCGTTTAAAAATGCGACATCACGAATATCTCCTCTATAAAACAATGCAGCTGGATGGACGGCTTGTCTATGTCCCGTCAATAAATTATCAACGACTACAACCTTTTCGCCTTTTTGAATTAATTGTGAAACTGCATGAGACCCTATATAACCCGCCCCACCTAGAACTAAAATTGCCATTCGATTCTCTCCTTTTTTACGATAATTTTCGTGCACCCTCAGCAATATAAGCTTTATAAAAATCTGCTGGATACCCAATTTTTTCTTGATAATTTTCGCCAACAACTTGAATAAAGGCATCTAATTCACTTTCTTTAACCAACGCAATGCTGCACCCACCAAAACCAGCACCTGTCATTCTGGCACCCAGTACCCCTGGCTGGCGCTGGGCACAAGAAACTAAGGTATCCAATTCAATTCCTGTTACTTCATAATCTTGCTTTAAAGAAGAGTGAGAATCATTAAGGAGTTTCCCAAACTCCATCAAATTGCCTTCTGTTAATGCTTCTTTGGCTTTTAACGTCCGTTGATTTTCAGTAACTGCATGTCTGGCACGCTTGATTAAAGTTGGATTTCCAATCAAATGAAGATAACGTTCAAAGCTAGCTTCATTTAGTTCACCTAAAGAAGCAATGCTTACTTTTTTTTGTAAAAGATGCAACGCTTCTTCGCATTCTGAACGTCTTTCATTGTACTTAGAGTCTGCTAATTCTCTACGTTTATTCGTATTCATAATGACAACCACATATTCTCCAAAGTCTGCTGGAACCATTTCATATTTTAATGAACTCGTATCTAACAAAATGGCTTGATTTTTTTTCCCCATTCCTACTGCAAATTGATCCATAATACCTGAATTTACACCAATAAAACTATTTTCAACTTTTTTTCCTATTTCAATCAATTCTAAGGTAGGAACCTCCAACTTAAATAAATCATTAAGGATCACTCCCGTTAAAAGTTCAATTGATGCAGAAGAAGATAAACCAGCACCATTTGGAATGGTTCCATAAAAAAGAATATCAACTCCGCTAGTGATGTTATAGCCAGCCTCTATTAAATACTTCACTACTCCTTTGGGATAATTCGCCCAATTATGAGCTCTTGAATAAGAAAGATCTTCCATTGAAAATTCAATTACACCACTGTCTTTAAAGTTTTCAGAATACAATCGGATCCTGTTATCTTTTCGTTTACTTGCAATCCCATATGTTCCTAGCGTAATCGCTGCTGGGAAAACATGTCCTCCATTGTAATCTGTATGCTCGCCTATTAGATTGATTCTACCGGGAGAAAAATAACTGTCTCCATCCTGTTTATCAAATAGTTTGACAAATTTTTTTTTTAATTCCTTTTCCATTTCTCCACCTCATTAAAATTATTTTAGTAAATTAATTGTAGTTTATTTACTAAACTTTTTCAACTTTTTAATAAAAAATGTGAATTCATCCCTTTCCAAAAGTACCCTATTCATTTTAAAAGTAACGGAAATTGATTAACATTCATTTCCTTACACAGACAAAGTAAATCTTTACTTAATTTTACTTATATCGTATGATTACATTAAAATTAGCTCACAGAAATTAAATTTGCAATGGCAGAAAGGACTGTTTTTATTGACAATTACATCAAAAGATTTTGGAAATGAGATGACTCTTTATTCCCTAACAAACAAAAATGGAGTCATTTTAAAAGTGACTGACTTTGGAGCAAGGATCGTTCAGCTTGCTATTCCTACAAATAAAAAGGACCTGCGTTCTATTGTTTTAGGGTTCGATTCTACACGTGACTATCTTGAAAATGATTTATACTTTGGCGCAACAATTGGTCGAACCGCTGGACGGATCATCGAAGGAACATTTACACTAAATAATTTGAACTATCAAACAACTGTTGATCCTTTCACTAAAAATACTTTACACGGAGGTTCTCCCAGTTTTGAAAGTAAAAAATGGAGCACTCAACTAGTTCAATCAGAACCCGAACCTGCCATTACATTTTGTTTAAAAAGCCCTGATGGTGAAAATGGCTTTCCTGGTAATTTGACTGTCTCAGTCACGTATACTCTTACTGATAATAATGAATGTAAAATAACTTATCATGCTACAGCTGATGTCCCTAGTATTTTTAATCCAACAAATCATGTTTACTTTAACTTAACGGGGGACCCTACTCAATCTGTCGCAGACCATGAATTATTGATTCAAGCAGATGAATTTATTCCTTTAAAATCAGATGTTACACCTTTAGGAGTTACAAAAAGTGTCGAAAATACAGCTTTTGATTTTCAAAAAATTAAAAAAATAAAAGAGGCGCTTGATAGTAACGACTCTCAAATTTTAATGATGGGAGGACTAGACCATCCATTTATTCTGACTAATCACGATCTAATCCATCCGGATGTTCTTTTAATAAGTCCAGATCAAACGATTCAACTAGAACTCTATACCGATCAACCTGCTGTTGTCTTATTTTCTGCAAATTTTTCAGATAGCACTCTAACTTTTCACGATAAAAAGCTAGTCAACCATGGCGGACTTACTTTAGAAACGCAAATTCCTCCCGGTGCTGAACGTTTTCATCATTTTGGAGACCTCGCTATTCGACCTGAAAAACCATATGATTCTACAACAATGTTTAAAGTTATCTTTTAATATTTTTTACTTTATCGCATACAAAGGAGCTTTCTTATCATGAAAAATAAAGAAATGACGTTTATCACTCAAAAAGATTACGTAACTGCTCTAGAAAAAATAATGCAGCCTTTGCGACAGGAACTGCTCTTTTCATCAACCTCAGGATTAAACCTAGGAACTAGTGGTGCCGTTTATACTCAGCAGCGAGCAGAAATGGAAGCTCTTATCCGTCCTTTATGGGGACTTTCAGCCTTATGGACCATTGAAAAAGACTCCCCTTTGCAACTCGCTTATTTAGAAAAAATAACGCAAGGAACAGATCCTACAAGCCCTGTTTATTGGGGAGACATTCAAAATTATGACCAATATATAGTCGAATCAGCCGCGCTATCCTTGACGATTTTGCTTCATAAAGACTATTTTTTTGATGCTTTATCTAAAAAGTCAAAAACAAATTTAATCAACTGGTTGAATCAAGCTCTTGAACGAAAAATCCCTAAAAATAACTGGACTTTTTTTAAAATTTTAATTCGAATCGCTCTATCTTCTTGTGGAGAAAAGCTGGATCAGCAAGCACTTGATGTTGAATTAAAATTGATTGACTCCATGTATCTAGGAGATGGATGGTATAAAGACGGACAAGAAACTCAAAGAGATTACTATGTTCCTTTTGCTTTTCATTATTATGGTTTGATTTATGCAACTTTTATGAAGGATATTGATCCTGTTCGATCAAAAATTTTTATTGAACGTGCAACCTATTTTTCGAAAGATTTTATTTATTATTTTGATGAAGACGGTGAAGCATTGCCTTTTGGCAGAAGTTTAACGTATCGTTTTGCTCAAGCTGCTTTTTTTTCAGCTTTAATTTTTGCAGATGTTGAAGCGATTCCTTGGGGTGAAATGAAAACGCTTATGTCCGCACATTTAACCAATTGGATGAACCATGATATTTTCACAGTTGATGGACGGCTATCAATTGGTTATCATTATGAAAATTTAATTATGGCGGAAGGGTACAATGCTCCTGGCTCTCCATATTGGGGGCTAAAATTCTTTTTACTACTAGCAGTACCTGACACACATCCCTTTTGGCAGGCTTCTCCCGTTCCTTTAAGTAAACGTTCTAAGAAGCTCGTCCATAATGGGAATATGCTTTTACATTATAATCACAATCACTCACACTTACTCGGTTACCCTGCTGGACTTATGCTAAAGAACCAAGCACATGCTCAAGCAAAATACAGTAAATTTGTTTACTCTACTAAATTTGGATTTAGCGTACCTAAAGCGAGTATTTCTTACGAAGAAGGAGCATTCGATAATACATTAGCTGTTTCATGTGACCTAAATAGCTATTATCGCACTAAGGGAGAAGTTACGGATTATCTTTTAACTGAAACGTATACAACTCAAACATGGCATCCTTTTGAGGGGGTCTCCATTACCACAACCATCTATCCTTTTGGCGAATGGCATTTACGCGTTCATGAAATTGAAACAAGTAGGTCCCTTGACTTACGTGAAGGAGGATTCAGTGTTCCTCTGCTGGGACAACATCCAAAAGCAACTCATTCACAAACCGAAGCTTGTATACACGAAGGGAAATTAACCTCTCAAATTGTTGCCATTGAAGGATATGATACAGCCGAAATTATTCGTCCAGAAGTAAATACGTCTCTCTTTTTCCCACGTACCTCTTTTCCTTCTTTGCAAACAACTATTTCCGCTGGAAAACACCGTCTTATATGTTTAGTTGGCGGTATTGTATCAAATACAACTAAGAAAGGACGTTAACAATGATTGAATTAGCATTAAAAAATAAACACCAACAACAGATTTCAGGGAAAATCGACCATGAAAAAGAAAGACAGGAACTTAAGGCAATAGGAACTGAAATGGCCGTCCTGACAATTAAAGATTACACCTATTTGGAGGGCGATTACATCCATATCACAACAGACAAAGCTAATTGCTACCTTGTGGTTCAACTTGATGAAACCCTCGCTCCTACACTTATTTATTTAACGAAAAAAACATGGAGCTATCTGATACCAATAGCACACTCAGCTAAAAAGGCTTCTGTTGAAACAGCCTTTTCTTCAAAAAGACACCATCTTGTGGTCAGAAAAGCCTATGATTTTGAAATAAACCATTATCAAAACTTATCCATTAATCCTCATGACCAAAAAGAAGACACTTATGCCTATCCTCACGCAACTGCAAATGTCGAGACCAGAGATGACGTTGTGTTCTTTGCCAAAAATGCAATTGATGGAAAATATGGAAACTTGTCTCATGGTTCTTATCCTTATAATTCATGGGGAATCAATCAACAAGCAGAGGCTACACTCACCATTGAATTTGGTCGAGTCGTTGAAGTCGATTGGATTCGCTTATTATTTAGAGCCGATTACCCTCATGATAGCCATTGGAAAGAAGTAACCCTTTGTTTTTCTAATGGAGAGGAAAAAATAGTCTCAACGACGGACTCACCTCATTTCCAAGAACTCTCATTCTCACCGATAAAAACAACTTATCTCACCTTAAAAGAGTTAAAAAAAGCTCCTGATGCTTCCCCATTTCCCGCTTTAACACAAATCGAAATTTTTGGTAAAAATAAATAGCGACTAGAAAAAAACAACTTTACTAAAGAGTTGTTTTTTTATTTATATAAGAAATTTCCTTAAATGAGTTGCTTTTTCCTTTTTTTACGTTATAATTCTTATTGAAGTTAACATATTAACAAGTTAAGGAGAATACACATGACGATTCTTTTAGAAAACAAACAACGGTTGATAACGCTTGGTGAATCTATCTCTTCACAATGGCTAGAGACCCAATTAGATTTATGTATTAAAAAAATTGAACAAAACATGTTGCGCTTTGGAGAAAAATTTCCTTCCGCCTGTGGAACAAATGGGCACTATCGCTTAAAAGAAAATGATGACTGGACGAATGGTTTTTGGACAGGAATGCTATGGCTTTCTTATGAAGCCACTCAAAATGAAAGTTTTCTCAATCTTGCTCTTAAAAATATGGAGAGTTTTCAAGAACGCTTAGACTGTCATTTTGTTCTAGACCATCATGATATCGGTTTTTTATATAGCTTGTCTGCTGGAGCTGGATATAAAATCACTAAAAATGAAGCCTATAAAAAACAACTTCTACAAGCCGCAGATGTTTTACTCGCTCGATTTCAACCAAATGGACAATTTATTCAAGCTTGGGGCAAGTATGGGGAGGAAAAAGAATACCGTTTGATTATTGATTCATTAATCAACTTGCCTCTTTTATTTGAAGCAACTCGACTTTCCAATAATCCTATCTATGCAGCCACTGCAAAAAAACACTATTGGACTTTGTTAACTACTGTTATTCGTGAAAATGCAACAACGTATCATACTTATTATTTTAATCCTGAAACTGGTAAACCGAGTCATGGAGCCACTCATCAAGGCAACAGCGACCACTCAATCTGGGCCAGAGGACAAAGTTGGGCTGTTCTTGGAATCCCTTTAAACGAAAGCTTTCTTCATTCAAATCCATTTCCACAAAATTATCCTGCTATTGTCGATCAATTTATTGAACATCTGCCTGCTGATTTAGTTCCTTATTGGGATTTTGATTTTACTGATGAGAAGCCTTCCGCTAAAGATAGTTCTTCTTTGGCAATTGCAGCCTGTGGTTTGTTAGAAGCAAGTAAATTAGATGCTTATCCAGACGCAGATGCCATTGCTAAAGGAATGATTTATCAGCTAGGCGAGCATTATTCAACAAAAAATAATGAAGCAAATGAAGGTCTTTTATTACATGGTGTTTACGCTTATGCCGAAGGAAAAGGCATTGACGAGCCGAATTTATGGGGCGATTACTTTTATTTAGAAGCTTTAACTAGATTGGCAAATAAAAATTGGCAACGATACTGGTAGGGAGAGAAGAAAATGCATGTATTTGAAATAAAAGAAGATTTTTTACTAGATGGAAAGCCAATTAAATTGATTAGCGGTGCCATTCATTATTTTCGTATGACTCCTGCTCAGTGGGAAGATAGTCTTTACAATTTAAAGGCACTTGGAGCAAATACCGTTGAGACTTATATTCCGTGGAACATCCACGAACCCCTTGAAGGTCAATTTGATTTTGAAGGAAACAAAAATATTGAAAAATTTGTTAAGTTAGCACAAAGCTTAGAATTGATGGTTATTTTACGACCTTCTGTTTATATCTGTGCCGAATGGGAATTTGGTGGCCTTCCTTCTTGGATATTGAAAGAAAAAGGAATTCGATTACGTTCAACTGATCCTCGCTTTATGCAAAAAGTCCGTAATTATTTTAGCATGTTAATTCCTAAATTAACCCCCTTACAATTAACTGAGGGTGGCCCTGTTATCATGATGCAAATCGAAAATGAGTATGGTTCTTATGGAATGGAAAAAGAGTATCTTCGTCAAACCAAAGATTTAATGAGAGAATTTGGAGTTACTCAACCGTTATTTACATCAGATGGCGCTTGGAACGAAGTATTAGATGCTGGAACGTTGATTGAAGAGGATATTTTTGTAACAGGAAATTTTGGTAGTCAATCAAAAGAAAATGCCACTGTTCTACGTGATTTCATGCATCGTCATGGAAAAAATTGGCCAATTATGTGTATGGAATATTGGGATGGCTGGTTTAACCGTTGGGGAGAAGCGATTGTTAAACGTGACGCAGATGATTTGGCAAGGGATGTCAAAGACATGTTGCAAATTGGTTCGTTAAATTTATATATGTTTCATGGTGGAACTAATTTTGGATTTTATAATGGCTGCTCTGCAAGAGGTTCACTGGATCTTCCGCAAATTACAAGTTATGATTACGATGCTCTATTAACAGAATGGGGAGAACCTACCGAAAAATATTATGCTGTTCAAAAGGTCATTAAAGAGGTGTGCCCAGATGTCTGGCAAGCTCCTCCAAGAAGCAAAAAACTCACTTCATTTGGCAGCTATCCAGTCACAGCTAGTGTTTCATTATTCAATACATTGAACACCATGTCTTCTGCTATCCATTCTAGTTACCCTAAGTCGATGGAGGAAGCAAGTACGGGTTATGGTTATCTGTTGTATTCCATTAATATAAAAAACTACTTTCATGAGAATAAATTAAAAATAGTAGAAGCAGGCGATCGCGTGCAAGTCTTTATTGAAGGAGATCCCATTGCAACACAATACCAGCAATCATTGGGAGACGAGCTTACTTATTCCAGTTCATCACTTAACGAAACCCTTGCGGTTGATTTTTTAGTTGAAAATTTAGGACGGGTAAACTACGGCTTTAAATTTAATAGTCCTACTCAATCTAAAGGTATTCGAGGAGGAATTATTCATGATATCCATTTCCATCAAGGGTATACACACTATCCACTTCCCCTAGATTCTGCACAAATCAGGGCGATTGATTTTTCAGCACAACCTAATGAACATCAAC
Source organism: Carnobacterium divergens (assembly GCF_900258435.1). Taxonomy (NCBI): domain Bacteria; kingdom Bacillati; phylum Bacillota; class Bacilli; order Lactobacillales; family Carnobacteriaceae; genus Carnobacterium; species Carnobacterium divergens. Next base: position 2,538,367 of record NZ_LT992558.1, read on the forward strand.
CGTCCTTTTATCAAATAAAGCTTACTCTAACTGACGTGGAAGATACCTTTATTGATTGTTCGGCTTATGGAAAAGGGTGTGTTTTTGTTAATGGTATCAATCTAGGGCGATACTGGGACAAAGGGCCAGTTTACTCACTTTATTGTCCAAAAGAATTTTTAACTAAAGGCGATAATGAAATTGTGATTTTTGAAACGGAAGGCATCGCCATTGATTTTTTAACTTTTTTAGACCATCCATTGTACAAAAAAAATAGTTAAACAAAATAGAAGTAGAAGCTTATTCAGCCTCTACTTCTATTTTAGTTTTGAAATATTTCCAGTGTTTGTAGCTTAAAATGTATTCAGCAACGCTATTATCTGCTAAGTAAGAATATTTCATTTGTTTTACGACAGGTTCTCGAAAACTTAAACAAAGTAAATTTAACAATTCCGCATCCTCTGGAAATTCAATTTCATTTGTTTCCGTTGAAGCTAATGAAAAAAGATCAATTCCAAAATCTTTTCTTACTCGTTCATACACACTCGCATAAATGGATAAATCTTTTGAAATAGGTTCTTTCATTAACCTTTTAGGTAAATGCGTAATGTGTAATAAAAAAGGAATCTCTCCCACACAGCGAACTCGCTTAATTTTATAATAAGATTCCGTACTCGCTAGGCCTAATTTAGTTAGAATATCAGGGTCTTGTTCTTCTTCAACTGAAATGACTTTTACGGTCTCAGAATCTAACGAATGATTTTCAATATCAGAAAATTTTACACTTTGTGCAACTTTTGACTTAGAGACAAACGTCCCTTTCCCTTGGATGCGATAAAGATAACCTGCACTCGTAAGTTCGTTTAGTGCTTTTACTGCAGTAATTGAGCTCACCTTATAGCGTTGTTTTATGTCTGCTTCCGAATAAAACTTATCTCCCGGCACAAACTGATGATTTTTTATTTCACTTAAAAGTTCTTGTTTAATTTGTTCATATTTGGGTATCACATGAATCACCTTCTTTCAAAAGAATTCTCACTACTAAGAATAACATATCAACTTTTGATTATCAATTCCTACCTATTCCTTTTAAATAGGCCTTAATTTGATCTTTAAGTAGTTAAAAAAACTTTTTACTCAATATGTTAAGATATTAGGTTTACGAATTCCATTTCATATGGTATAGTATTTTTGCAAGGAACATAACATGTTAAGTTAATGCGCAATTATCAAGTACAAGGAGGCAATCAAGTGAAACATATTGTATTAGTCAGTCACGGAGAAATGGCACAAGGAGTTAAAGCCACATTAGAAATGCTTATTGGTAAACAAGATACGGTGCACGCTGTTTCATTACGCGCAGATGGCGACAATATTCAATTTGAAGAAGATCTTACTGAAAAAATGAAAGCCCTTTACGAAGAAGAAATTATTATTATCGCAGATTTATTAGGAGGGACTCCTTGTAATGTTGCAGTCAAAAATTATTTAACAAACGAGAACATTATGATTATAGCAGGTATGTCTTTGCCACTTGTAATCGAAGCCGCTATGAATCCTTTAGCAACGATTAAAGAGCTCGTTAAAGTCGGAAGTGATGGTGCAGTTGATGTGAAGGTTCAACTTAAGCAAGCAGCAGATACGATGGATCAAGCAACTGTGGAAGACAATATCATTGAGTGTTATCCAAATGCGGAAGATGCTACTATCGTCAACACACGTATTGATGAGCGCTTAATTCATGGGCAAGTTGCAGGTATTTGGTCTACTAGCTTAGACACTCAAAGAATTATTGTTGCTAACGATGCGGCAGCAGCGGACCCATTACAAAAATCTTCTCTTCGGATGGCGACTCCCACTTCCATGCGTTTATCTGTTCTTCCAGTCATTAAAGCTGCTCAGAATATTCAGTCTGGTAAATATGGCAAACAACGAATTTTCTTATTATTTAAAAATCCAACAGATGTTTTAACCTTTATTGAAGCGGGCGGAAAACTCGCTACTGTGAATGTTGGAAACATGAGCCATAAAACAGGAACTCGTGAGGTGACAAAAAGTATTAAAGTTCTACCTGAAGAAGAAATCGTCTTTGAAAAAATTGCAACAACTGGAGTCAGTCTTACTGCTCAATTAGTCCCAAATGATCCATCAATCGATTTTCTATCAAAATTAAGAAATTAAAATTAGGAGGAAAAATTCATGCATTTAGCCGCATATCAGATTATTCTTATTACGATTTATGCCTTTATTGCTATTAATGATTCACTTATTTCAAACACCTTAACTCAACCAGCCATTGCTGGAATGATTTCCGGGTTAATTATGGGCGACCTTGAAACCGGTTTAATGGTTGGAGGAACCTTACAATTAATGCGTTTAGGTATTGCTGCTTTTGGTGGTGCCTCTGTACCTGACTACTTTACTGGTGCCGTACTTGGAACCGCATTTGCCATTATATCAGGAAAAGGTGCTGAATATGGAATTGGCTTAGCTGTTCCTGTTTCGTTATTAATGTTACAACTTGATGTTGTCGCTCGTTTTTGTAATGTGTACTTGTTGCATCGAGTAGACAAAGCCATTGATAAAATGCAGTTAAATCGGATTCCACGCCTTGTTCTATCAGGTTCTTTCCTTTGGGGATTATCTCGCGCTATCCCGATTCTATTAATGTTGCTAGTTGGAGATGCTGCTGTTACCACTTTAACGAACAACATGCCTGAATGGTTGATGACTGGCTTAAAAACAGCTGGCGGTGTGTTACCTGTTGTGGGTGTCGCTATTCTATTACGTTATTTACCAACCAAACAATACATTCCATATTTACTTGTAGGATTTTTCTTAGCAGCCTATCTAAATGTTCCAATGTTGGGCGTTTCAATCATTGGTGTCGTAGCTGCAATGTTAGTATTTAAACGTGATAGCAATAAGATTCAGGAAGTGGCTACCACTTCAAATACCAACACTTTGGAAGGAGGATTTGATGGAGATGAGTAATCAAAAATTAACAAAACAAGAATTAAATAAAATAAGCTGGCGGTATATTTTAGGAAGTCAATTGAACTGGAACTATGAACGAATGATGAGTTCTGGCTATCTTTATGGAATCCTACCTGTTTTAAAGAAATTCTATGGGCACGATGAGGAGCAACTCCAAGACATGTTACGAACACATAATCAATTTTTTAATACCAATGCTATTTTTGGAAATTTAATCATGGGTATTGATGTGGCAATTGAAGAAGAAGATGGTTATAAAGCTAAGGACACTATTATTGCCCTGAAAACAGCGTTGATGGGGTCACTTGCTGGTGTTGGAGATTCTCTATTCCATGTTATCTGGGGAACTATTTTTGGCTCTGTAGCAGGTACGCTCGCACAAAATGGTTCTGTCGTTGGCTGTGTCATTTGGATCATTGCAAATATCGCCCTACTCTTTGGCCGTGCTGCTTTATTACCATTAGGGTATAAACAAGGTGTCAAGTTAGTCACCACCTTAAAAGATAAGTTATCCGCTTTTACTAATGCGGCAACGGTTCTTGGAATCACCGTTATTGGTGCTTTAATTCCTTCTGTGATCAAAGCAACGGTTCCGTTTGTATATAAGAAAAATGGTGTTGAGTTAGTTATCCAAGACACATTAGATGCTATTTTACCTTCCCTTGTCCCAATTTTACTAGTTCTTTTAACTTATTGGATGCTTGGACAAAAGAAATTAAATTCTACTCGTGTAATTTGGATTATTTTAATTCTTTCTATCGCATTAAGTGCTTTTGGCATCTTAGGGTAACCATTTTTATTACTAAAAGGAGTGAATAGATTTGAAACGCTTGACTATTTTGAACCGATTAAAGAACACAGGAGTCGTTGCAGTTGTTCGTGGAACATCAAAAGAAGAAGCCTTAAAAGCTAGTCATGCCATTATTAAAGGTGGTTTGACAGGTATTGAATTAACCTATACAGTCCCAAATGCTTGCGACATCATTCAAGAATTGACTTCAACGTATCAAAATCAAAAAGAAATTGTAATCGGTGCTGGTACTGTTCTAGATGCAACAACCGCACGTCTTGCAATTATGGCTGGCGCTGAATACATCGTTAGCCCCAGCTTCAATCAAGAAACAGCTGAAATTTGCAATCTTTATCAAATTCCATACTTGCCAGGTTGCATGACAATCACTGAAATGCAACGAGCTTTAACAAGCGGAGCAGATATCGTTAAATTATTTCCTGGCAGTGTCTATGGCCCAACAGTAATTTCTGCTTTTAAAGCGCCTATGCCTCAATTAAATATTATGCCTACTGGTGGTGTTAGTTTAGAAAATATGAAAGATTGGTTTAAAGCAGGTGTTGTGGCCGTTGGCGTTGGAGGAAATTTACTTGCTCCCGCCTCCACTGGAAATTTTGAGCAGGTGACGGAAATCGCTCAACAATATGCAGCAAAATTAAAAGAAATCAGGGGATAATTTATGGGGAAAATAGTGACATTAGGAGAAATCATGTTACGTTTGTCTACTCATCCTGGTGAACGTATCGGACAAAACAAACAATTTCAAGCCCATTTTGGTGGTGGCGAAGCTAATGTTGCGATTTCCTTAGCTAATTTTGGACATGACGTTTCATTTGCTAGTAAAGTACCGAATAGTTCAATCGGAATGTCGGTAAAAAAACATCTCCAACGTTACGGAGTAGAAACCAATCACCTGCTTTTTGGAGGTGAAAGACTGGGTACCTATTACATGGAATTCGGTATTGGAGAACGTGGGACTTCTGTCATTTACGATCGTAAAGGTTCGAGCTTTGCAGAAATGACAAGCCTTGAGTGGTCTATCGAAAAGTTGTTTAGAAATGCTGATATTTTCCATATTTCAGGAATTGTACCTGCTTTAGCTAAGAACTGGCCCTCTCTCACGCTCACATTAATTCAAGAAGCTAAAAAAGCTGGCTGTAAAGTAAGTTTTGATATGAACTATCGGTCAAAATTATGGACACAAAAAGAAGCTGGTGACGTATTCAATCAGCTTTTACCTTATGTTGATATTTGTTCTGCAGGTGAAAAGGACGCTTTGTATTTACTCGATATCGCTCCTGCTCCCACTACTAAAAAAAATCAACTCAATTATTATTATCAAGAAATGCATCACCGTTATCCAAACATTACTGTTTTTTACTCAACAAAACGAAAGATTCACTCCGCAAGTGCCAATCAACTAACGGGTACGTTATGGATGAATCACACATACTACGAATCACAGCGTCACGAAATCAATCCCATTGTAGATCGTGTTGGAGGAGGAGATGCTTTTGCTGGAGGAGTTTTACACGGCCTTCTTTCAAACAGAACGCCTCAAGAAATAGTCAACTTTGCAACGGCAGCTTCTGCTTTAAAACACACTATCCATGGCGACTGCAATCAATTTACTCAAGAAGAAGTCCAAGCCTTTTTAACTACTGGCTCTGGCAAAATCATACGTTAGAGGAGCATACAATCATGCAAACGATGGAAACACGTTACACACACAGCCCTAAAGATATTGAACACTATTCCACAGAACAACTACGAAATGAATTTTTAGTAGAAAAAGTCTTCATTCCTGGAGAAATTACCTTAACTTATACACACAATGACCGCATGATTTTTGGCGGTGTCACTCCGACTGAGTCTGAGTTAGAGATTCGCTTAGACAAAGAACTTGGTGTGGACTATTTCTTAGAACGACGAGAACTTGGTGTGATTAATATTGGAGGCCCTGGTTTTATCGAAATTGATGGAAAAAAAGAAGAAATGAAAAAACAAGATGGCTATTATATTGGAAAAGAAACGCGTCATGTTATTTTTTCATCCACTGATTCTAAAAATCCAGCAAAATTCTATCTTAGCTCTGCACCTGCTCATCATAAATATCCAAATGTAAAAATAAATATTGATCAGATTAAGCCAATGGAAACAGGTGAAGGTTTGACTTTAAATCAACGTAAAATTTATCAATACATTCATCCAAATATTTGTGAAAGTTGCCAATTGCAAATGGGCTACACCATTCTTGAACCTGGTAGCGCATGGAACACAATGCCTTGTCATACACATGAACGTCGCATGGAAGCTTATGTCTACTTTGATTATACGAACGAAGAAACAAAAGTTTTCCATATGATGGGAAAACCCGATGAAACAAAACACTTAGTAGTCGGAAATGAACAAGCTGTTATCTCACCAAGTTGGTCAATTCATTCTGGTGTAGGTACAAGTAACTATTCGTTTATTTGGGCAATGTGTGGAGAAAACATCACATACACCGATATGGATATGGTTACTATGAACGATTTAAAATAAATTCAGAAAAGAGGCACTAAACATGAATTTTTCAATGGATTCCTTTCAATTAGATGGAAAAGTTGCATTAATTACTGGAGCTGTACACGGTATTGGCTTTGAAATTGCGAAATCTTTAGCTACTGCAGGTGCAACAATCGTATTCAACAATTTAACTCAACAGTCAGTTGATACTGCTTTAGAAAAGTATCAACAAGCAGGCATCGATGCTTATGGTTATGTTTGTGATGTGACTGATGAAGCCGCTGTTAATAGCCTGATTAGCAAAATCAAGAAAGAAGTTGGCAGCATTGACATTTTAGTCAATAATGCAGGGATTATTAAACGTATTCCAATGATTGATATGTCAGCAACTGATTTCCGTCAAGTAGTGGATGTTGACTTAACAGCGCCCTTCATTATGGCAAAAGCAGTCATTCCAGATATGATTGAAAAAGGTGGCGGTAAAATTATTAATATTTGTTCAATGATGAGTGAATTGGGCCGTGAAACCGTTAGTGCCTATGCTGCTGCAAAAGGTGGTTTAAAAATGTTGACTAAGAACATTGCTTCTGAATATGGTCAATACAATATCCAATGTAATGGGATTGGTCCTGGTTACATTGCTACCCCGCAAACTGCTCCATTGAGAGAATTACAAGCAGATGGGGAACGTCATCCTTTTGATCAATTCATCGTTGGTCGTACACCTGCTGCTCGTTGGGGAAACCCAGAAGATTTAGCTGGTCCAGCAATTTTTCTAGCTTCAAAAGCTTCTGATTTTGTCAATGGCCACATTTTATATGTCGATGGTGGAATTTTAGCCTATATTGGCAAACAACCTTAACAAATTAATTGTCAAAGCCCTCTAATGCTGTATTCGAGGGCTTTAATATTACTCCGAAATGAAAGCGCGTTCAAAAAAATAAAAAGGAGTTTAACAAATGAAATCAAAAAAATTGATCTCCACTCTCCCACTAATGTTCCTATTTTTGAGTCTTTTTTTATGTTGGAACAACCAAAAATCATTAGCAAATTCTAACAATTTTGAATTGGACTTTAACCATGAAATTGGCAATTGGAAAGATCTTGTTGGCACTTCACTTTTGGAACAAAAAAACAATCAACTTTTTATTCAAAATACTACTATAGGAAAAAATATCGAATCCATCTCCCTTGCCAGCGATTCTCCACTATTAAATGACGGTGAAGTTGAATTAACCTTTCTTTATGAAAATCAAAAAAATTTTGGCGTTGTTTTCAGAGCAGATGCCACTCAATCTTCAAATTGGCAATCCTTCGCCTATAATGGTGATGGAAACTGGCAACTTGGTCAGCCTGGCGGAAAATGGTTAACCTCTATTAAAAGCCCTCCCTTAGTATCTGGCGAGACCTATCGACTTCTAGTAAGATACTCTGGAAAATCAATTGAAGCTTTTCTCAACGGACATTCCTTTTATCAAAATGAGCATGTTGTTTATCCCAATGGAAATGAAACTATTTCAGATGATTGGACAGGACAGATTGGACTTCGCCTCTTTGGAGATCGGATAACATTAAGAGTTCTTTCTTTAAAGAATGGCGCTGTTGGTTCTATTCCACTGTCACCAGATAATCCTGAAAAAAGCGAAGACTTAGCAGCTATTCGTTCAAAATGGAAAGAAAATTTAGTAGGGGATTTCGAAAAAACACCTGAATTATTATACGATGCCGAAGTTCAAACATACATCCAACAACTCTCTAACCAAGCAACTACTTTATACGACTCACTTGATAAAAGTACACAGCGCACACGATTATGGTCAAAAAAAGCATCTGATACAAACAGTGCAGACTTAACGACTCAATTTAAAAATATCGCTATTTTAGCAAAAGCATATGGCACTAAAGAAACGAAATACTACCATCAACAAGAGATTTTAACACAAATCATTTCAGCTCTCGATTTTATGACTACAGACGAACTCTATTCAGGTAAAAAATATTTTGGAAATTGGTGGGATTGGCAAGTTGGAATGCCTCAGGAATTCCTTACTTCGTTATTTATTCTTTACGAAGACATTCCCAAAGAAAAAATTTCCCACTACGCAACCATTATGAGCCACTACTTACCAAATGCTTATCAACAATTATATGGAAAACCTCAAGATACCTCAGTTGATTTAAGCTTCATTCCTAACTTTGTAACGACTGGCGCAAACCGAACAGACTTAGCTTTCTCTGTTTTAGGTATCCATACCCTAGCAGAAAATCCAGTAGGGATAAAGTCTGCCGTTTCGAGTGTCAACGATGTCTTTAAAGTTGTGACTAAAGGGGATGGTTTCTATCCAGACGGATCATTTATTCAACATAATGATATTCCCTATACCGGTTCCTACGGCAACGTTTTAATTAAAGGCGTGGGTAAAATTTTCTCTCTCGTTAAAAATACCGCTTGGGAAACCGATCAAACTACCGTGAATGAATTTGTTCAAAATGTTGAAAAAGCCTTTATTCCCCTTCTTGTAAACGGTGAAATGATGCCTATGGTAAATGGTCGCTCTATCTCAAGAGCACCTGCCGAAACTAAAACGGGGTTTGGCTCAGCAACACTTTACAACTTACTCATTGTTTCTGAATTTGCTAACCCTGAAAATCAGCAAAAATTAAAAGAAGCAACGAACTATTGGATGCAAAAAAATATCCCCTACTATTATCACAACACAAGAGACTTTAAAGACTTATTATTAACCAAAGAACTCCTTGCAGATAAAACAATTTCATTTGATAAAAAACCCTTCATCGGGAGTTATCTCTACGGCGCTATGGATCGATTTGTCTATAGCAACGAACAACTAAACCTCGGCATCAGTCTATATTCCAATCGCACCTCTTCTTTTGAAGCAGGTAATAAGGAGAATAAAAAAGGCTGGCACATGTCAGATGGGATGCTCTATCTATTCAACTCTGATCAACAATTTGGCGCTGCTTATTGGCCCACCGTTGACCCTTATCGCCTACCTGGCACAACAGTTGATACGATTCCCTTAAAGGATGAGATCAGTTCTTTCACAACTGTAAAATCGAAAGAAAATTATGTAGGTGGCGTAACCGATACTAAAAATTCCGTTGTTTCTATGAACTTAAATAAAGATGGAACTAAAAATAACGGTGTTCTCCTTCCAATGAATGTCAAAGGGAAAAAAACATGGTTTGTAATTGATGGAAAAATTATTGCTCTTGGTACTGCAATTAGTGGAACAACTTCAGCGACAATTGAGACCATCGTCGAAAATCGAATGTTGGATTCAACTAGTCACTACGAATTAACAAACCAAGACCAGCAACTCGTTGGAAATCAACAGACTCAATTAAAAAAAGGCGAGTGGTTGTTGCTTAGCTCCGATAAACCAAATCAAAATTTAGGTTATCTTATGCTTGAAGACCAGCTAGTAAAAACTGATTTAGAAACTAGAGAAGGAACCTACCAACAACTAAACGATGCTTTTCCAAGTAGTAAACAATATCGTGAAGCGTATCAAAAAATCATCATCAATCACGGATCGACAGTGAACAATGGATCGTATGCATACCTTTTGTTTCCTGATGCAACTGCCGCAGAATTAAAAAAAGTGACAACAGAAGACGCCTTTACTATTTTAGAAAATACTGAGGCGGTACAAGCAATTCAAAATAATCAATCAAACCTTATTGGTGCTACTGTTTGGTCTGACAATGGAGCTAAAGTAGATGGTTACACAGTTGACAAACCCGCGTCATTTTTAGTACAACAAAACGAAAAAAGACTTTCGATTAATTTATCGAATCCAAAGCAAACAAGTGAAAAAATAACCTTATCTCTTCCTACTAAAATTGAAGAAGTTATTTCTAGTTCAGAAGCGATCCAAGTAGCAGAAGACGGTCACTCAATTACAGTAGATACAACCGGCGGACTAGGCAAAACATTTACTATTGAATTACGAATCAACTAATAGTTCCAATAAAAAAATTAACCTCATTAAAATAAAAACAGTATGAAATCACCGTTACAAAAGTGAATTTTATACTGTTTTTACTATAAGTTAGTACCTTTATTCTAGCATTGTGTTTTTCAATCTACTGCACCACTTTCAAAAAAAAATACTTTCATGATCTTTTTATGGTAAAATGATGAGAGTATAATTAAAAAGAGGTGTAGTCTTATCAAAAAAACAAGTATTCCAACAAATTACGAATCAATCTTAAATGTGTACGACACACAAACCGCAATTGGATTTATCAAACGCTGCTTTGAAGAAGCGTTAACAGGTAGTCTAAAGTTAAAACGTGTTTCAGCTCCACTTTTTGTTCATCAACAATCTGGGCTAAATGATAATCTAAGTGGGGTTGAGCGCCCTGTTCAATTTGATGTGCCATCACTCAATGATAATGGCGAAGTGGTCCACTCGCTAGCAAAATGGAAACGCATGGCTTTAAAGCAATACGATTTCCATACTGGAAATGGGTTATATGCAGATATGAATGCGATCCGTCGCGACGAAGTCTTAGACAACTTACACTCGATTTATGTAGATCAATGGGATTGGGAACGAGTTATTTCAAGAGAACAACGAACCCTTGATTATTTAAAAGAAGTCGTACAAAGTCTTGTGAATGCCATGGCAGAAACTGCCAGTCGTTTGCATACCAAGTATCCAAGTGTTACGGTTCCAATTCAAACAGAAATTTCGTTTATTACAAGTCAGGAATTAGCTGATCTTTATCCTGAACTCGATTCAAAAGAGCGAGAGCATGACTACGTAAAGGCCCATCCGACAACCTTTATTATGCAAATTGGAGACAGATTAAAAAATGGCAAACCTCATGATCACCGCGCTCCTGATTACGACGACTGGTCTCTCAATGGTGATTTGTTCGTTTGGCATGAACCGTTGCAATGTGCAATGGAGCTTTCTAGCATGGGAATTCGAGTGGACGATCAATCTCTTTTGGAACAACTTGAAAAAGCGAATGCAACAGATCGATTGGCTTTTGATTTTCATAAACAAGTAGCAAACAATGCCTTGCCGTTAACGATTGGTGGTGGAATTGGTCAAAGTCGAATGTGCATGTTTTTACTAGGAAAAGCTCATATTGGCGAAGTTCAAGTTTCTTTATGGGATGATGAGACCATTGAGGCTTGTGATGGAAAGATTTTTTTACTGTAAGATTTTTTAACTATTTTATTGGCTATATTAAATGCTTAAATCAAAACCCCAACAAGAATCATTTTCTTGTTGGGGTTTTGACTTAAACTTTTTTTAACAAACTAACTCAAAGGCTAACGTCATGGCGTTTTAATTTTCTAATCGCAACCATCTATTTAATCGATTTTAGTCACTGTTAACTCTTTGAAAAAAGCTTCGGTTCCTATATCTACAAAAAGACCAATTGCCCCTTTAGCACCGCTTCCATGTTTCATATTTTCAACGACTAATACCGGTTCTTTCTCACCGTTTAAATAGAATTCTCCTCTAGGGCCATCTACCACTGCTTTTAAAGAAATCCACTCATCCAGTCCAATATCAGCTGGGCCTTCAAATTCTGTTATTCCTAAATTTCTAAAATAGTCAAACGTATACGTAGGATATGAAAAATATTGTACCCCACGATTTTTTCTGACTGGGTCTGCAATTCGGCCATTAGTCGGTCGCACGTAAAAAGATTCAAATGCTGTATCCTCTTCATTAATTCGAAATGCAATTCCAATAAAACCACGAGCAAAATCAGGTGCATCTGGTAGTAAACGGCTCAACATTTTGACTTCAATCACTCCATTTTGAAAAGACGAATCTACTAATTTTACATACGTATTTTCATCAAATTCCATCAACTTATCTTTTTTCACCACTCTTAAAACGGGTTCATCATCAAGTTTTACCCATTCTGCACTTGTATGAACAGCTTTTATTTTTGTAGCCTCATTCATCACACGAACCTCCTCCTTACTTGCTCTAATTCTTACAATATACGATCTAAAGTATAGCGAACATTTAAAGATCTGTTAAGTAGGTACAAATTTGTAACTATCTTCTTAAATCCTGTTCTTTGTAGAATTGCCCCCATTTTCGCATAGCTTCAATGACAGGCAACAAGCTTTCTCCTAAAGGCGTTAATTGATATTCAATGTGAGGAGGAACTTTCTCAAAATCAATCCGTTCCACCAATCCATCTTCAATCATCGAAGTCAGACTTGCTGTTAATACTTTTTGAGACACACCTGCCAATGATCGGTGCAGTTCTGAGTTTCTTTTTGGTCCCGTAATCAAATCACGAATAATGAGCGTTTTCCACTTGCTTCCAATTAATTGAACAGTCGTTGCCACATCACAAAGCGGCATTTCTTCTTTTTTTATCATAAAAAATCAACTCCTTGAAATTCTCTCTTTTAATTATATAGAACTTTCCAATTAATTCAATTTCCTATAAACAAAAACACTGACACGGTTCTCCCCTTGACATTAAACCGAGGTTCAATGTTATGATTCATTTAAGGAGGAGATTGTCAGATGCAACGAATTAAAGCTTTTTCAGATAAATTAGCAATTCCAGCTTCTTCCATTCGATATTATGAAAAAAAAGGATTGCTTGAAACAAAAAGAACTGAAAATAAATACCGCGTGTATGATGGAGAGGATGAACAACGTTTAAAACTGATTTTAGTTATGAAATATTCAGGTTTTTCCATTAAAGAGATAAAAGAATTGCTATCCTTTAGTAATACACCTGATGAAGAGGACTGCATTAAACGAACGAATGATTTATTGTTAACTAAACGAGAAGAACTGCTAGTAAAAATAGCAAATTATCAAAAGATTATTGATTTACTTGATTTAATGAGACCCCTTGCAATCGCTGAGGTAACAGAGGAAACAACTAACGCTCTTAATGATCTTGTGAACTTAATTTTTGACAATAATCTTGAGGAGGAATAATATGCGAACAACGATTATCACAGGACATCCCTATTCAAAAAGTTTTAATCACGCACTTGTAGAAAAAATTACAGCAGAAACAAATGCTACCGTAATCAATTTAATTGAGGATCGTTTCAATCCTGTGATGGAACTTGAGGACTTAGCAGGCTTTTCAAAAGGGGTGTCACATGACCCTCTTGTTGAAAAGTATCAAGAACTATTATTGCAAACAGATCAGCTCATTATTGTTACACCTATTTGGTGGTACGGTCTGCCAGCAATTTACAAAGGATTTCTCGATAAGGTCATGCTAAAAGGATTTGCTTATACTGAAACTAAAGGGCGTTTAGTAGGAAAGCTAACAACGATTCAAGAAGTTCTTCTCGTTACCACTTCAGAAGCACCTAAATGGTATATTCGTTATTTTGCTGGCAATCCTATTAAAGGACTTAAAAATAGAGTATTTAAAGATATGGGCCTAAAAAAAGTGATTTGGCTTCATCAGGGAAACATTGCCACTACCACCAAAAAAAAGCGACAAACGTTTATCCAAAAGGTCGTTACTCGTGCAGGTTTAAAGGAATAAATTCTTCTGAGTTAGAATAGAAAATCCAACCAATGATAAATTTAAAAGTAGATTTATCATTGGTTTTTACTTATTCCCTCACCTAATTAAAATTGAAGTCGTTCCTAAGTATATTCTAATGAAGCGTTGACTTATCTTTTGAAAGGGCTTACAATTTGTACTGGAATGTATAAAAAAGAAATGGGGAATATTACTATGAGTAACGATAACGCCGTCCTAGCAAGAAATACAAAACAGGCACCACAAAATCCTTTTTATTCACAAACAGTCGCTTTTTCTCATTACAATCACCTCTCCGCTCAATTGCCAATTGATCCACTATCTGGCAAGCTGCTATCTGGATCTGTAACGGAACAAGCTGAACAATGCTTTAAAAATATTAAAGCGATTTTAACTAGTATCGATCATGTGATGAATGATATTGTTCGACTCACTATTTTCGTTAAAACTATCAAAGAGATTGAAGCCGTAGAAAAAGTTTATCAAACCTTCTTTTCAGGCTATTTCCCTTCAAAAACAGTTGTTGCAGTGGATGCTTTACCGATGAACGCTTTGGTACAAATTGAAGCTCTTGTTTCAAATGGAGAAGGAACCATTCCAAAAGCCCCACAAGCAGGCGACTTAATCAAGCTTACAAATAATACACCTCTTGCGCCAATCGACCAATTTTCAACACAAACTGTCGCTTTTTCGCATTACAACAATCTTTCCGCTCAGTTACCTATCGATCCAAAATCTGGTCGCTTAGTAGTGGGTGGTATCAAAGAGCAGACTAGACAGTGCTTGAAGAACATTAAAACCATTTTAGAAAGTATTGATGTTCCTTTTGATGATATTGTTAAAACAACTCTTTTTCTTAAAGACCCTTCAGACATTGACGCTGTAAATGACGTTTACGCAACCTTCTTCCCAGATTCTGCTATTGCACGAACTGTGGCTTATGTTCCGGCTCGAACAACCGTTGCTGTTTCTGATTTACCAATGAATGCTTTAATTCAAATTGAAGCAGTTGTCTCCCACGGAGATGGCACACCGCCACAAGCAATTGAGGACAGACATGGTCTTATTCTTGAAGCAAACAATACTAAAAACGCACCAATTGATGCTTTAGCGACACAATCGGTAGCCTTTTCTCATTACAATCATCTTTCCGCTCAATTGCCTATCGATGCAAAAACAGGTAAATTCGTCGCTGGTGGCGTAAAAGAACAGACGCAACAATGTCTTGAAAATATTAAGACGATTATTGAACATGTTGACCACGTGATGGAGGATGTTGTGAAGGTAAACCTTTATTTAAAAAACATCACCGATCTTGATGCTGTCGATGAAGCATACGCAACCTTCTTTCCTTCAGGAACACCTGCAAGAAGAACCATCGGCGTATCCAACTTACCTCAAGATGCATTGATTCAAATTGATGCTGTTGTAGCAAATGCCGAAGGAACACCTCCTCTTCTAGCGTAAAAAAAATTCTTGATGAAAAGCGGTAATAATGCTTTTTATCAAGAATTTTTCTTATTTGTTTCAAATCCTTCCAGTTTTCTCTTTTTTTCATTAGCATTATCCTTATTCAATTCATGTATTTTACGAATCAATGTCGCTTTAATAAGGGCTGTTCTCCATGTAAATCCGTTCATTAAAACCTGTCTGCTTAGAATTCATATCCACTTTTCTCTCAAATTCTTTGAAGCCCATTTTTTTATATAAATTAACTGCAATTTCATTAGTATCTCCAACTTCTAAGATATATTTACTATATTTTTTTTGATCAAATAAATGAGTTATTAACCTTTGCGCAACTTTTTGTCCTCTTGCTTCAGGCAAGGTCGCAATAAATTCGATATACCCAACATCATCTGCATAATTTAAAGGTTGGTGAAACTCTTTAGATAATATTGAGTAGACAATGCTCCCTTTAATAAGACCTAATTCTTTTCTTATAGTTTTTTTATTTAGACAGATGGCTCTATTTTGGTTATCCGAATAACTTAGTAGCCCAATTGGTTCGTTATTTTTATAAGCAACAAGCCAATTCGCTTGAAAAGAACCTTTTAAAACCTTTGCCAACTGATGTTCATCTTTTGCAAAAGACTTATACAATGAATAAAATGAGTTAGAAAATATCATCGCTATTTCTTCTTGCGTTTCATTCGACAGACAATCCATAGACTTTATTGTTGTATCCATATGAACTAATCCTCTCCATTTTTTATATTAGCCTTTTTGTCGGCTATAATTTGTTCTTTAAGCTTCTCAAAAAATTGAATATCAAATAGATTGTGTTCCAATCCATATTTAAGTGTAAAGAACTGATATTTTTTTTCTTCGCTATCAAGTTCTTGTTGAACAGAGAGATGTTCTGTTAATTTGGAATCAAAGATCGAATCTAAAATATCTTCCAAATATTTTTTTTCTTTCTTCAAAGAAGATAAATAACCATCAATAAGTTCTATTTGCTTCTCTTGTGGAACAGTACCCATAAAAAACAGGCGACTCAATTCCATATTTTTTATTTTCCCCGCGACCATTGGTTTTCCAATCCATTTAGTAAATTCTATCTTCCCATTTTCATTAATAAAATATCTTTTTTTATTCACACCATTTTCTACTTTTTCTTCTAAATAGATTAAATTGTTTTTTAATAACTTATTAATGGCAGACTGAATACTACCTCTACTGTCGCTACAAATTGACTGCAAATTATCCCCAATAAATTTTCTGATTTCATAAGCAGTAAGCGGCTCCATCAACAGAAGACCTAAGACTATATTATCCATCCTTGTTCTCCTTTTTATTTTTATTTACTCGATAAACGTATACACCATGAATCACAAGACCAATGCCCCAACCCACAATTGACCCTATTGGCCAAAAATAGTCCATGCCTACTAAATAATAGATACTCACTAATAATCCATTTACAAAAATGTAATTTAGCAAATTACTAAGAAACGATTTAATCGTTTTCTCTTTTTTTATATCATTAACACTGTCAATCATAGTTCCCTCCTGCACTCTATATACCTAAAAGTAACATACCTATTAGGACTTGTCAAACACTTTAATAGTACGATAGTTATTTTTCACTTGTTACTAACCTACCACTCGATGATTCTATTACTCATCAATGGCTACTCTAAAAGAAATTAAGTGAGAAAATAACTGTTACTCTGCCATAAAGCAACTACGATGACTCTTCCAACAATCAACCTAACACTAGTATGCATCTTTTAAAACGCTAAAAAAGCCTTTCCCCCTTGGTAACCAAGGATTTAAGACTCATCTACAATTGCTTCCCATAATTACACTAATCAATTGGTATCACTATCGTTTAATTAAATTTCTTTTTCTGCGAACAGGCCGAGCCGAATGTTGAGCTTTTCCTTGCTGACTTTTTGTAACTCTATAGAATACATGTTCAATGAAAATAGTGTAGCAATCAAAAGATATCTACTCTCGTACATTCAAAAGAAATATAAGAATCTTCGATGATATCTCCATCTATTTTATCAGTGTCTAATTCAAATAAAAATCCACCAACTTTTACTATTTTTTCTTTTACATCAATTAATTTTCCAGAAATAAGATATGAAAAATATCCTGTCAATTTTGTTATCTCTTCTTTAAATTCCTTATTAACCATAATATTGGTTACATCTAAACAATAGACAGGTTCTTTCAACTCATCACCTACAGACAAATCAAGAGGTTGTGAAAAGCATAGCATTTTAAACCTATCATCAGTAACTTCAACCTCAGCTTCCTTTATTGTCTCATTTATCCACATTATTTCATCTATCCTCATAAGACCAACCTTACATTAATAAATCTATTTTTATTCCTTTCTAGAAAAAGTCAAATCAGCAAATTGAACACTTACTAATGGCTTCATGTAATTATAAGTATATATATCCAATTTAGGAAATTCACTATTTTCAAATTCTATTTTTTGAATAGTGAACTGGCTCCAATTTAATTCTCCATTATTCAATTCATATAAGTTTTTTGGCATATCGTAATTAAAGTTTAGACAATTACAAAATTTAAATTCAATTCTTTCACCTTTTTCCAATTCCGTCCAGAAATAATCAACTTCTATTACTAAATCAGTAAGGTTCGCTTCAAAATATATTTTTGTTATAACGCTATCTGTGAAATCAAATTCAGATAATTTTGCTTCAATAATATCGTTTTTATTCACAATCATTCTCCTCTAATTTAAATTTTTAAAATAAAAATGGGTCAATTCTCTAACTTCCTGCCTAGTTGCATTGCTCGGAAAAATCCCAGAAGCATCTACATAATTTCCTCCCGAATTTTGAACTCTAAAATAAGGAATACCATATCCTGGATTTGCATGAATTCTTATTTTTTCCCCAGTACTTGGATTGATAAAAATTGTAGCTACACCACTTTTTGAACCACCTTGTTCAATTGATTTTTGCCATCCTTTTTTTCCAACTGCTGAATTAATTCGTTAGGAGTTAAATTATTAGCTATTGCTTTAATACTTTTCCCTTCCCATTTGAAAGCTTTAATTGTATCCCCAGTTTTATCCAACGCCTTAAAATTCTTCCACTCTTTTTCAGTTAAATGAATGCCATCTAACGTCCATTAAGACCTCAATATCATCAATCCCTATCAATATCTTCAAAATGTCTGGAGTCAGTTGTGCCATCATGTCTACGGATTCCATTAGTTTTGATTTCTGTAAGGCTTCTGTAGCTTCTTTTTGAACTTTTCCATTTTTCATAAATTGATAAAACGTTCCATATTTTGTTTTGATTTCTTTGATTTCATAGCGATCTTCTTTATTTTCGCTATTGTATTTTTCTAACTTTTGATACCACTCTAACGAATTCAGATTCAAGCCATGATACCCATTCGCTCCACCTTCAAAATTTTTGCTATTTCCTAAGTACGCTAAACCTTGTAGGATTGCCCTGATAGTTTCATGAACGTTATCAAAATTCCCTTGGGTTTGCCTCTCAAATTGTTCGTATCGTTTTAACAATTCAATCTCTTTTATTTTTCCGTACATGCTCTGTTGTCCGAAAAACTCTTTCAAAACAGGCACATCTTTAAAGACTTTCGCCATTTCTTCCATAAAGTCTAATTTTTGTGTTTGAAGCTGTCTTAATTGATTTTGTAAATCCTGTAATTCATCTGTGTCTAGCCTATTTTCAGCTTCTCCCACGAGGCTTTTAAAGGTGGAAAGATATGCTTTAAGTGTGTCGTCTAAGTCATATAGAGCGTTAAAAATACTATCTGAAATCGTTTTATAGTTTCTATGATAACTTTTAGCAGAAGACCATGCTTGACCTTGTAGTTCATTTTCTTCTACAAAATGGTCATTGGCACGATTGTATTCTTTTAGGTAAGAAACAATCGACTGTCTAAGACTGGTTAGTTCATCGGACAGCCCTTTTAATTCTTGGTAGTCGATTCTTGGCATTCATTTTCCGCCTTTCTTACTTTTAGAAAATCTTCTTCTAGTTGATTTCGTTGAGTAGTTTTTTTACGGATAAGCTGTTCTAAAGCTTCTTCCCCACTTTCTAATTTACGGTTGAAGAATTGTTTTTCTTCCTCTAACTGGTCGCATTCTCTGG
>NZ_LT992558.1:2557888-2702442 GCF_900258435.1 Carnobacterium divergens
CTGTTTCAATGGCTTGATTCGTTTTCTTTAACTGACGTAATTCACTTTCAGAGTCTAAATATGCTTCATTCAGCTGACGGCTACTTGGTTGATTCATGGTTAGTTGAACCCCCATTCTTGATCGGTTTTCTTAATAGCTTCATGAATTTTTTTAAGATTTTTAACGTCAGTATCAACTCCTGTCTGAAACTCTTGAGTTGCTTTTTTCATATCTGACAGACAAGATTTTAACGTTGTCACTGCTTGACTGTTTGAGTATGAAATGGATTTTTTTAATGAAAAGTTCACTTCTTGAGTCGCTTGAACCATTTCTTTTGATAGACTGGAAACGACTGCTTCATTTGTGGCTATTTTTGTCATATGTAGCTCCTTATTTTATTGAATTATTCTAGATAATTAAAATAACAATTTTAATTTAATTCTATTTTATCATAGTTAAGGAGTTATTTTACAATATTAAAAAAAATCGTAAATCCTTAGTAACTAAGGATTTACGATTTAATTTATTCTACTCCCACTCAATAGTGAATAAGTTTTAATTGGATCAATAATACCCGCTTAACAGGATTATAGTCTATTTAAAATCTTATGAAATGAATGAATTTACTTAGATTGTTATCAAAGTGTTATCAAACTATAGTTAGGAGTTTTCCTAATATCGCTCTATGTTACTATATTCATACAAAGAAGAAATATTAAATATTCAAATGTTTAATAATATCATTTATAACTTTTTCAATTTCATCAAAAGAAACTAAATACCATTCTTTAGGATTTTCAATTTTTCCATTAGCTGTTGGTACAGAGATTTGTATTTGCTTATCTTCAAATCTCTGATGAATAACTGTTTCTAACTTTCGACCACTAAAATTCTGAATTTCCCATGTTGCAACTATCTTTACAGGAGCATATAAATAAGTAGCTTCATTTTCAGCATTTGCAATCCGTCTTTCAACGTTTCTACTAGCAAAGCCGATCTTATAAAGATTGTGGTATTTTGATATTTCTGGATTCAAGCTAAGAGATCGGACTACATAAATATATCCAGTAGTGAAATATTCACTAGCTCTTTCTTCAACGGTTGTTCCCTCCATAACATCATCAATTACTTCCGTTACCATTCGACCATGACGAGTTTTGTCAAAGAGATTTGATGCAAATGATCTCAATAAAATCCCTTTGTTTTCAGTTCCGTTTTCATAGATAAGATGAAGCTTTGCGTTACGATGACCGTGTTTATCTTCATAAAAATTACTTACTGTTAGAACGTAAAGCAGGATTCCATTATCAATATAAAATTTTCCCGGTTTAATGTTGTTTTCAGTATCAACAGGAATTATTTTCCGAGTACCATTTGCAATTTCTTTTTGGATAATCTTAAACAGAGGTTCATATCGTTCGAAATGACTAGCTCGTTTTCGGACACTATATTTATCAGCCGCAATAATTGTTCTCTTATATCTTGACAAGTCAAGCATTGAATCAATTTTATCTTTTTTCTCGAAAAATGTGTCATCATTGAGAATATCATCAAGAGATTTGGGACTTTTTTTCGAATTTTCTAAAACCTTATTTTGGCTATCAAGCAAGTTAAGTTCATCACTCTCAGAGAGCTTCTTTATCATTTCTGGCTTGTCACGATAGCCTTTAAGTCTGGAAAATAATTTTCTTTCTGTCATATCATGCGATCTTTCTGGTTCTTTTCCATCATGAATTCTTACCCATTCAACAATCTCTTGAAATTTTTCAAATTCTGGGTCAATTCGCTTAACTTGTTTCTTAGGCATTTCAGCTATTAGTTCGTCAAAAATTGGGTCTAAAAAAATATCATCAAGATTAAGCTTGTCCATCTTGTCTCTCTCTCCTTAGTTGTTCCAAACGTAATAAAGCATAAGCTAATCTTTGCTCGTATTGATCTGAACTAGACTTATCAGGAATTCTACCATTCTCATTTTTAAATTGAACAATTTGAGGATACAACATAACTAGTTCCTTTTCAGAAAAAGTGAATTTTATACCATCCATATAATCTTGGATAAAGCGTAAAGTTGGTGCATCAATTTCCTTTGAAATAACCTCATAAGCACGCTGAAAAGGATTCACTTCATCAATCAAATCAATGGCAATTTCATCAATATTTATAAACTTATTGGCCATTCTAAGAAATTGATTTCCGCTTGTCCCTTCCTCACGTTCAGCAGACTGAATGACAGCTTGTGAAACTAAATGCTGCCGGACCTCCTCAGTCTCGTTATTTGATAAATCAGGATAGGAACTCATTATCACACGCGGTATTAGTTGTTTATTAATAACTTTTGCATCGACACCCGCAGCAATAGCTTGCTGAATTTGACTATCTTGTAAAATAGTTGCTTTCAAATCATTCAAATCGTTTTGAATAATTTTTTTTGACCGATCAGTACTTGGCTCTTTTAAGCCTTTGATAAATATATCTGTTCCTTTTGATTTTTGGTCATCACTATCTTTACGTTTAAAGTTAAAGTTTGGAGCTAATACAGATTCCATCAAAAGACTTGCAGTGATAGCCTTCATGACATTATTAACCGCAAACATGACCTCCCCATCTTGAGCATCTGGTTGAGCAATTAAATTAGTAAATTGTGTATGAGTTTTATTCGAACTATCACGAGTCACACGCCCAATGATTTGTACAACTTCAGTTAATGAATTACGATAGCCAATTGTTAAAGCATATTCTGCGAAAGGCCAGTCAAACCCCTCTTTTGCCATACCTAGCGCAATGATAATATCCAAGTCATCAAGTTCAGACATATTCCGGATATATTCTTGAACTTTTTCACGACCTTCCTCATTGACTAAATCAGCAATTTTTAATACTCGTCCAGATTCTTCAGTTACTAGCCAAACTCCTGTATTTTCATCAAATTTCGCATCACCTAATTCTTCTAGAATACGGTCGACTTCATCGTATTTATCTTTGGTAGATTCACCGGAATTTACATTTGGAATATGAATAATTGTCTTTTTCGTAGTATCTAAAACTTCCGAAAGTGCGTCGGTGTATCGACCTCGATAAAAACTGTAACCCATTGCAAAACTCTTTAAATAGCTATATCCTTCGAGCTGCTCATAATAAGTATAAGTTACCTTATCAAATTTTTGCTCGTCAACACTCTCCAGAATTGGCACTGAATCCCCTCTAAAGTAGGAGCCCGTCATTGCAATAATATGTGCAGAAGAATTTTCCATAATATTACGCATGGTGTTCCCCAGAACAGAGTTATCATCTTGTGATACATGATGAAACTCATCAATGGCAAGTACTACATTATCAAAGTCTGAATCATTCAATTTATCGAATGCCAAACGTAAAGTTGCGTGGGTGCAAACCATAATATTGTCTTCTAAGTTTGTTGAACGAATAAAATTAACAAATTGCGACACTTTACTTTCATTTGTTCCACGATCTGTGAGATTATTTTTTTGACTAATCACCCAATCAGAAAAGAATCCAAATTTTGCTAGTTTTGTGGTTTGAAAAGATTTTCCAATGGAACGTTCAGGAACTGCAATAATTGCTTTTTTTATGCCTTGATTCGTTAACTTATCCAAAGTCACAAACATCAAAGCACGTGATTTCCCTGAGGCTGGGGGAGCTTTAATTAGTAGATATTGTGAAGCTCGCTTTTCATAGACTCGTGCCTGCATTTCACGCATTCCAAATGAATTTGTAGTTTGACTTTTTCCAGTACTATTATAATTAATTTCGAAAATATTTGATGTCATTTTTTCTCCTCATTTATCATTTTTTGATAGAGCCTCAATAATACACTTAATCGTTCTTCATCCGATTTAAAAGGTTCTTGTTTATAGGCTCGTTCTACAATGCCGTCAATTTTTTTATGTGCTTTTCGTAATTTTGTATTCATTGGTTTATTTGCACCACCGTAAAGCTCAGCAAGAGTCCCTCCTTCTTCCTCACGAACATCCAACATCTCTAAAACAGCTTCTTCAATAACATTTTTGCGTTGCGTTGAAAGCTTAGGAATTGGGAAAGTATTGTAAACTATACCCGTTGAATAACGATACCTTGTTTCCAATTTTCCACCAACCGCTCTAAGCCAAGTCATGTGCATACGAGATTCTAAGATACCTAGAAGCCAGATTGGTGCGTCATATAGAACAAATGTTGCATAAGAGGGGATTACTTTCGAGTCAATAATTGCAATAGGTAGGTATTCTCTAGCCTCTGAAGAAACTACAGGGATAATAAATCCTTGCCCTTTTTTATATCGAATCTCACCAAATGCATATGGAGTTTCAGCCTGTTGTTTTGTAACTTCTCTTTTACTACTTAATCTATACATTTTTACTTTTTCAATTCTGCTATTAATAAATGGAATTTTCTGTGCTGTGAATAAATTTTCATCCGAAATCCACAAACAATATTTATATGTTCCATTAATTATGTCATCAGCACTGACATATTTTTTGAAGAAATTTTTTGTTTCCGGAATTTTGGAAACAATGTCTTCATATTCAGATATTGAAAATGTCAAAAAACCATTATCGTAGGCTCCATTTCCTTTTTGCATTTTAGGGAAGCCAGAAAATTGAATTGTACTATTTTCAACAAGAACAATGTCACCATAACTTAAATATGGTGTAATATTTGCCACTTCAATACTCTCGCCTTCTGAAAGCAGATATTTACTGTTGTTTTCTCCTTTTGAAGCTATACCTATAATTGCTACTGTTACACCAGCGTTATTGCTAGCACTATTGCTCCACTTAAAAGAATTATATGCAAAATAAATTTCTATGTTGTAGGAAAGTAGCTTTTTCCATAAAATTGGAACTTGTTCCCCTTGAGTTATAGAGTTTGTTGTTACAAAAGCAAATTTACTTTTTGTATCTTCAATAAATTTAACACCAAGTAGAAACCACGCACTAATATAATCAAGTTTTTTAAATGATTTAACTCCATCAAAAATGATGCTCATTTCTTTTTTATTTTCTTCAGTCTGATTTCTAGATCCTATATAGGGTGGGTTTCCCATAATATAGATTTCATCATTTTTATCATATGCTACAACCTCATTCCAATCTATATGCAAGGCATTACCTTGCACAATATTTCCTGATTCTTGAAGAGGAAGTATTCTGGGTTGATAGTCAGCTAGTGATTCCATCATTTCTACATTCATTTGATGTTCAGCAATATAAAGAGACAGTCTTGCTACTTCATGCGCAAAATCGTCAAGCTCAATACCTGAGAATTGGTTTAGCCTTATCTTAGATCGTTTAAGTAAGTCCCCTTGATAGACATTCTTTTCATTTAAAACTTCATTAATTTCACGAATTTTAACAAGGATTTGAATTTCAAGTCTGCGAAGCTCTTTGTAGGTAATAATCAAGAAGTTACCCGAACCACAAGCAGGATCTAAGAACTTTATTTTACTCATTTGATCAAGCAAACCATATAGTTGGTTGATGATATCTCGTTGTTTTTCGCGTCGTTGTTTTTCACTAATATCGCGTTCTTTGTAATCACCTGCACGGTATGAAAGCCTTTTGTACTCTGCCTGAAGACTGTCCAAAAATAAAGGATTAATAACTTTCATAATATTAGATACACTTGTGTAATGCATACCTGATACTTGACGTTCTTCTTTATTTGCAACAGTTTGAATCATGGCTCCTAAAATATCAGGATTAATTTCATTCCAATTTAACAATTCTCCTGCTTCGATGAGTAGTTTTCGAGTAAAAGCACTAAAATTTAAATCATGGTGTGTTTCTCTAAAAAGGTTACCATTAATGTATGGAAATTCTTTTAACCATTCAGGCGTGTCATGTCTTTGATTTTCTGGAATATCTAAAATTAAAAATAATTTTTTTATGACTGAATTTAAATTGCTTCCATCGCTTTTTGTTCTTGTTTTAAGAATATTAGTAAAAGAACCTTTAGTGATAATTTCTGTATCTTCAGAGAAGTACAAAAAAAGTGAACGAATTAGAAAAAGATTAAAGGATTTTCCATCAGCTTCTTCTTTTGCAAGTTCAGGGTTAATCTTTACCAACTCATCATAGAGTTTTGTGAAACGCTCAGCAGCTTTAATATCTGCTGGATTTTCTTTTTGAAAATCTGCTTTCTCGATCCCGTTCCATGCAAGAAAAAACTCGATGGATGTGGGTAAATCTTTAAAATTAATAGCAAGAGAATCATTCGTCTTTGTATCTTTTGCATAAAGCATTTTAAAATCAGTTGTGATAAGATAACGAGGTTTTTTATTTTGCAATACAATTTCCTTATCAATTTCATCAATAGCACATAACGGATCATTTTCAACTTTTCGATAACGAACTTTATTACGTATAAAAAAATCACCTTCACTGGATTTTGCACGTGTGATACTTAATTTAGGGATATCAAAAAGTCCTAAAAATTCTTCAATAAAAGTCTCTTTATTCAAATTTTCAATTATTTTTTTTGTAATATTTTCAACTTCAATGATAGATAACAAATTTTTATTTAACATTTGGCATGCAGTCCTTTAATTATTTAGTTTTAAAATTATTATAACAAAATTTGTAACAGGGTTATCGTATCAATAGGAGAAGAGATACTACCCATTTAAATATATTGACTTATTATAGATTACTATAAACATATTAAAAACCACGATATGATTCATATATGATTCATAAATGAGATATACATCTTTGCTTCTTATACTTGATCTAGATAGATACAGGGAGATATCTAAACAATTACAATATACTATTCTGTTGTCCATCTGGATCATTTAGCTACCTAATTGAGATAAATTATTTAATTTTTATCTTCAGGAATATTTAAGCTTTCTTTTAAAATTTTAGTCCATGCTCTCTTGATTTCTTCATCAGTCATATTGAATCTTTCTTGACCAATCAATAAAATTTGAGAAATATTTTTCACTAACTCTCCTACTAACTCATTAGATTTATCAGATGACATTTTCTTTATATCTTCAATATTTAGATCCAATAAATTAACATCTATATTTCCGAGTAAATAATCTATAGTAGTGTTTAATTCAGTTGCAAGTTCAACAACTTTATCCAGTTCAGGTTCTCTCTTTCCATTTTCCCAGTTAGTATAAGTTACTCGATTAACACCTACTTTATCAGCTAATACTTGCTGAGTTAACTTTTTTTTTGTTCTCTGTTCCTTTAGACGCTCTGAAAGTTTTGACATGATAAACTCCTTTCAATTTTGTATCAATTTGAAACAAAAAACTCTTGACAATGTATCGATTTGATACTATTATTAATTGTATCAATGTGATACATTTATTATATCATGCTGGATGGATAATTAAAATAAGAAATAATATGGAGGTGAAAAAATGTATGAAGCAGAACAAATTGTTTCTATGATTGAGGAATTGAACAGTGTGTCCACTTTTCACCGATGGCGGAAGTTAGCAGAGGAATGTTGTGACATTTCTTTTCAGAAGAAAACAAAGCAAGTTGGTACAACGAGTTATACAAAATATTATTTGTTCTCTGATTCTGATATTGAAAATTTTAGAAAAGTCGCTATTCTTAGGAATAAAGGGCATCCAATCCGAGAGGCTGTTATTAAAACATTTGAAGTGGTAGCTGTTCCTGATCCATTACCTGAACAAAATAAACAGCTCATTGACAATTTAATACAAGCAGTAGCTGTCATGAATATTGAGGTGCAGAAATTATTGAAGCTATCAATGAATTATGAGCGTCAATCACACCTTTCTACTCAGAAAGTCTATCAATTAGAACAACAGATACAAGAACTCGAAGCAGGTAAGATGGATAAACCGTTCCAACGCAAAAAAGCCTGACAGATTTCCTTTTCAACCAAGGGCGAGCATCAGGCATAGCCCGACGGATTGAAAATAGGAAAAATGGCAGGAGGGAGCGAAGCGGACACACAGTGTTGTCTAATAGCACTGTGTCAACCACCTTTTAAGTGTGATAAATCCTTACTAACAGAGTGTTTTCCGTCATTAAATGCCTGCACGTTTTTTTAAATTGGAGGTGATAAAATCGAAAAGTAGAGAGTATATCACCGCAAAAATTGATTGGCTTCAAATTGTATTCAACTGCTCTATTGAGGAAGTAGTAGAAGCAGTTTTGCGTATTGACCTATCTTGTTTCTTGGTTGAGAATGGGCGAGTTAAACACAAATCTTATGATATTTGCTACACGTACGGATCAATCAAGATTTTCACAGAGGAAACACCTAAAACTGGAAATGTTGAATGCTATTTAGTTCTTAGCGGTGATGGCTGTACAATTTATGAACGCTTGCTACAAGCATTAGATATGAGATGGGCAGATTTTTTTCAACGTTTATTTCGTTTTTATGATGGTCTTTTCCAAGTAAAGCGATTAGATATAGCTTTAGATGATAGAAATGAAAAGCCCTACTTTACAGTAAAGCAACTTATTACAAAATGTGAAAAGAAAATGTTCTATTCCAAAAACCGAAAGCATGATATCTATGAAAGTAGCTTTATAGGAACAATGAAAAGCCGTACTTTATATATAGGCAAACGAAAATCAGACTTAATGTTTCGTATCTATGATAAAGATATGGAAACTGCGAAACAGAAAAAAAAGGCAGTCGAAGAAATTGGTTCTTGGAAACGTTTAGAATTAGAGCTTAAGCGTGATATGGCACATGTTATGGCTCAAATGATTGCTTATGAAGGAACGTCATTGGAAGAGTTGGTACGAGGAATTGTAAAAGAAGAACTCACTTTTTATACAGATGATACTTGTAAAAATATTTGGCGCCCTTGGGAAAGGTATTTAGGAAATATGGCTCCCATCCATATTCCAAGAACTTATGAAGTTACTGGTTTATTGAACACAGAACAATGGTTAATTTTTGGTGGTGGAATGGCAGGTATCAAAGCTTTCCAATTTTTGGCACAAAATAATGCTTTAGGACACTTACAAAATTTGGGCGAAGTAGTAAGTGAAGTAGAATTTAGCCGACCTCTAGCAAAAAAAATGGCTGACCATTTAACAGATATTGGAAGAACTGACTTAATAGAGGAAGTTTATGAAATGACAAAAAAAGAGAACTTAGAAAAGAAATCCAATGAGACTCCCTTGCTAAGCTCCACTTAAAACTCGACACTTTAAGTATAGCATAGCGTGGGTAATCAATGGAAGTAAAACTGGAGGGATTTTATTGATTACCGTTACAAAAGATGATTTGATTAATCTGGGTTTTGGAACAAGCCAGTCACAGACTATTATCCGATTAGCTAAGTACTACATGGTTCAGGAAGGCTTTGATTATTACAATAGTCGAAGATTAGGACGGGTACCTGTTCATGCAGTAGAAAGCATTTTAGGGGTAGCTTTATATACACAAAAGGATGTGAACTTGCATGGCAAATGTGTATAAGGATAAGAAAAAAGGCACCTACTATTATGTAGCCAGCTTAGGTTTTGATGATGTCACAGGAAAGAGAATTCAAAAATTAAAACGTGGCTTTAGGACACGAAAAGAAGCGATACAAGCATACAATGAAATAATGAATGATTATGGTAAGCTTGCTTTTAAAACCAATAGTAGCATGAGTTACAAGGAATATTTTGAATCCATCTTTCTACCATGGTACAAAGGACGAGTTAAGGAACGAACCTATAACAATCGGTTATCTTCAATGAAACTTCACTTTCAGCCGTTCTATAGGAAAAAAGTTTCAGCGATTACACCAATTTCAATTCAAAAATGGCAAAATGATTTAACTGGTAAAGTTAGTAATGCTTATATCCGGAATATCTATGGTTTATTTTCTATGAGCCTAGAGCGAGCATATAAATTAGGTATGATTTCTAATAACCCAGCTAAAACAGTAGGAAATGTAAAAAAGGTTAGGAAAAATGTAGAGTTTTGGACAAAGGAAGAATTTGAACAAATCTTATCTACCCTTGACCTCACAGAATATTATGAACATTTCTCATTTATTGTTCTATGGCTCTTTTTTATGACAGGTATGCGATTTGGTGAAGGACAAGCCTTACAATGGGAAACAGATATAGATTTTGAAAAACAAACATTGAGAATAGATAAATCTATGTTTTATCAAAATGCAACAGAATTTTTCATAACTGAACCTAAAACTCCTGCAAGTAAGCGAGTAATTGCGTTAGATGAAACAACAATCAATTATTTAAAAGAGTGGCAGAACGTTCAGCAAGAAATGACTGGTGAATCTATTTATATACTGTCTTATAATGGTTTACCAACGAATAAGCACACAATCCGCCATATTATCCAGAGACACTCAAAATTAGCGGAGGTTCACCCTATTAGGATTCATGGATTAAGACATTCCCATGCGTCCCTGCTTATCTCAATGGGTGAAAATCCTTTAATTATCAAAGATCGTTTGGGTCATGAAGATATTAAAACAACCTTAGGGACATATGGACATCTATATCCTAACATGAACCGAGAAGTTGCAACAAAACTTACCCATGTTTTGCAATGGGAGCAAAACGAAACAGTTAAAGAAAAGAAAAAAGCCTTTCAAGGCAATCAATATATCAAGAAAGAAGGAATTTAAAATGGCAGAATGGAAAATGAGAGATTTTGATTTAGTAGGACAATTAGGAACAGAATTATTATTGGTAGAAGTTTCACCAAAGCCAAAATATCAAAAAAATGAAGTTACAGGTAGAAATGAGCGAACAGGAGAAATTGATGGCTATATCTATGAAGTTCTAATGAAAGATAAAAAGTATAAGAGTATCAGAGTTTCGGTTCAAAGCGAATCCCCTATTATCACACAAGCTGAATTAGATAGACTTGGGGAAACTTTGGTAACTTTTGAGGGAGTGAGCTGTAACCCATATGTATCAAATAATTTTATTGCACTTTCATTCAAAGCAGAGAAAATAAATCTTAAGAAGAAACAACCCGCATAATAAGCAGCTAGAGGCATACCAAAATGGAATGCCTCTTTTTGAGTTTCTGCCTAAACAAAAACAACTCTACTTGGTTTTTCATAAAGAAATGGTCTTTATTTCTTTATGAAAAATCGAGTTTACCAAACGATAGTGCGGTAGCTTCCCAAACGACTAAAGTAGTTTAAACAAAAATAATCAATAATGAACTGTTATCAAAGTGTTATCACAACAAAGGAAAAGCCTTGAAAATCCCATCAAAACAGGATTTCCAAGGCCTCTTTTCTTACTCCCACTCCACAGTTGCAGGTGGTTTACTCGTAATATCATACACAATACGATTTACATGACTTACTTCATTTACAATACGAACAGAGATTTTTTGCAAAACATCCCAAGGGATACGTGCAAAGTCAGCTGTCATTCCATCGATTGAAGTTACCGCACGGATTCCAACAGTGTAGTCATACGTACGGCCATCTCCCATAACACCAACACTACGGATGCCAGGTAGAACGGTGAAATATTGCCAGATGTCGCGGTCAAGACCTGCATTAGCAATCTCATCGCGTAAAATCATATCACTTTCGCGAACGATTTCTAATTTTTCTTCAGTAATTTCGCCAAGAACTCGAATTCCTAGACCTGGGCCAGGGAATGGTTGACGCCATACTAAACTTTCAGGCATGCCCAACTCGATTCCTAATTCACGAACTTCATCTTTAAATAGAGTATTTAAAGGTTCGATTAATTTAAATTGCATATCTTCTGGAAGTCCACCAACGTTGTGGTGTGATTTGATTGTTTGGGCAGTATCGGTTCCACTTTCAACTACATCTGTATAAAGTGTTCCTTGTGCCAAGAAATCAATTCCGTCTAATTTAGTTGCTTCATCATCAAAAACATAAACAAATTCATTTCCAATAATTTTACGTTTTTGTTCTGGATCGCTTACGCCAGCAAGTTTTTCCATAAAGCGTTCTTTTGCATCAACGCGAATAATGTTCAAACCAAATTTACCTTCAAGGCTTCCCATTACTTGATCGCCTTCATTTTTACGTAACAAACCGTGGTCAACAAAGATACATGTTAATTGATCCCCGATTGCTTTTTGTAAAAGAACACCAACAACACTTGAATCTACTCCGCCTGATAAACCAAGTAGAACTTTTTTGTCGCCAACTGTTTCGCGAATTTTTGCAATTTCAAGCTCGATAAAGTTTGAAATACTCCAATCTCCTGCACACCCACAAATATCAAATGTAAAATGTTTTAAGATTTCGTTTCCGTTAACGGAGTGGCGTACTTCTGGATGGAATTGAACTGCATGGAAGTTGCGTTTGCTGTCATACATTGAAGCAATTGGACAATGAGCACTTGTTGCTGAAATAGTAAAGCCTTCTGGGACTTTAGTTACTAAATCACCATGACTCATCCAAACCGTTTCTTCTTTTGCTAATCCTTTAAATAATGGAGCAGTGGCGTCTTCAATCACGATTTCAGCTTTTCCGTATTCACGGTTATTGGCCGCTTCAACTTTTCCACCTAATACATCCGTCATCAATTGCATTCCGTAACAAATTCCTAAAATTGGAATTCCTAAGTCAAAGATAGCTGGGTCAATTTTAAATGCACCCTCATCATAAACACTGTTTGGTCCTCCTGAGAAGATAATCCCTTTAACGTTCATCGTTTTGATTTCTTCCGCAGTGATTTTATGAGAAAGTAATTCAGAATAGACACCGAATTCACGGATGCGTCTAGTAATTAATTGGTTGTATTGACTTCCAAAGTCAAGCACAATAATTTTTTCAATCGTTGTCATATCAGTAGCTTTGGCCACTTGCGCTCACCCCATCTTATTTTTTTGACTTGTCAAACAAGTCTTGGTTATTCGTATATTGTAGCGATTCTTTTGCCTTTGGTCAACATTTCTCACGCTTTTTGAAGCAATTTCTAATATTTTCTTAAATACAGTTGGTCGATTTTGTGATTGGTGGTTTTATGAATAATCAAATCGGCTCGATTTCGCGTGGGCATAATGTATTCTTCTAGATTCGTTAAATTCACTCGTTTCCAGACGTCTCGTGCCATTGTAAAGGCTTCTTCCTGATTTCCTATGGCATAGGAGTAATAGTAGTTTGTCGGGTCTTTAAAGGCTGTTTTAAGCAACAAGCCAAACCGTTCTAAATACCACTGTTCAATTAAATCTGGCTCTGCATCCACAAAAATGGAAAAATCAAAAAAGTCGCTGACGTAAATTTGTTGATTTTGAGGCAATTGTAACACGTTGATGCCTTCTACAATCAAAATATCGGGTTGGTCAATGTATTCAAATTCCTCTGGAATAATGTCGTAGATCTCATGTGAATAAAGTGGTGCCCCAACATGAGGAACGCCATTTTTCACGTCTCCTAAAAAGTTAATCAAGCGATTCATATCATAACTTTCAGGAAATCCCTTTTTATCCATAATGCCACGTTTTTCTAGCTCATGATTAGGGTATAAAAAGCCATCCGTGGTAATCAATTCAACACGCTTGGTTTTATAAACACGCGATAAAATCATCTGTAAGAGACGTGCTGTCGTGCTCTTTCCTACTGCTACGCTTCCTGCAATGCCAATAATAAACGGCTTTTTCTCTACATTTTTCTTTAAGAAACGCAATTTATTTTCTTGTAGATCTTCATATTGCTTTAAATAAATATCAACTAAATGGGCGATAGGGATATACACTTCTTCAACATCCGTCAAAGATATCCGATCATTTAATCCTTTTAGCTGTTCTAATTCTATTTTCGTCAAAGGAGCGACACTATTTTGATAAAATTCTTGCCATTCATCCCGCTCAATTATATGATATGTCGCTGATTCCTTCATAACAATTGGATCCTCCTAGGGTTAACTTCTTGATTATTGTACCAAAAAAGCAGTCATTTATATAGTTTTCCCACAAGTTTTTTTGATTTCTTTTATTTCTTAAGTTTCACCTTGAGTTCCTGTTAAGTTTTTCTTAGTTTCACGAAGAATTTCTAAAATTTAAGTCATTCAATTTACTATTTGCCATTTATTCGATAAAATAGACTGGTTCACTAGATTTCTCTTAAGCATTAAAATTTCCTTAAATATTGAGATATAATAGTAAAATCAGTTATTCTATGTTAAAATTTTTGGCGGTATGCTTTTTAATACGTTTTGCCTGTTTCTACTATATTAATGTAGAAAATAAGATTGATTATATAGGATAGGAGTTCTTGCAATGAATCAAGAGCCAAAAAAGGGATTCGGGACAGCTAATGGAAAAATTATCTTAATGGGAGAACACGCTGTCGTTTACGGAGAGCCAGCGATTGCAATTCCTTTTCCAGCAGTTTCCATCCAAACAACAATTGAACAAAAAATTGGACCTGCAACTCTTGACTGCACCTTTTATCGTGGCTTATTACAAGAGGCTCCATTACGACTCAACAGTTTATTAACAGCCATTTCTGAAACACTTGCCGTTTTAAAGAAATCTGCTGTTGATTTTTCAATTACAATTACAAGTATGGTTCCACCGGAACGTGGCATGGGGTCAAGTGCTGCCGTTGCCGTTGCGACAATCAGAGCTTTGTATGATTATTTCAATCAGCCTCTTGAAAGAGAACAATTGATGCATTTAATTGATGTTGCTGAAACGATTGCTCATGGCAATCCCAGTGGCTTAGATGCTGCCATGACGAGCGGGACAACCCCTCTTTATTATGTGAAAAACCAAGCTTTTGAAGCCTTTGATTTAAATCTTAATGGCTGCTTGATTGTTGCAGATACTGGCATTACGGGACAAACAAAAAAAGCGATTCAACTAATTGAAGAGCAATTTATCACCCATCAAGCAGCTACTCAACAAAAAATCACCCAACTAGGAACTCTTTCAAAACAAGCAAAACTAGCATTAAGCAGCAATGACAAAGAAACGCTTGGCGAAAGTATGAACCAAGCGCATCATTTCCTTCAACAGTTAGGTGTTAGCAATTCAACCTTAGATTTACTGGTGGATACGGCAATTGAAAGTGGCGCACTTGGTGCAAAATTAACCGGTGGTGGTTTAGGCGGTTGCATGATTGCCTTAGCAGAAACACAAACGGATGCTGACTGGATTGCACTAAAATTAAAGCAAAACGGTGCTAAAAATACGTGGATTTATCAGATGGGAGCAAATCAAATTGAAAAATAGTGGTCGCGCGATCGCACATACCAATATTGCCTTAATTAAATATTGGGGAAAAAAAGACGATGCTCTAATTTTACCAATGAATAGCAGTCTTTCTTTAACGTTAGATGCCTTTTACACAGATACAAAAGTTACCTTTGATTCAACACTTAAAAACGATCAATTTTACTTAAACGAACAGCTTCAAGATGAACTGGCAACTCAAAAAGTCAGCCGTTTTTTAGATTTAGTTCGTGAAAAAGCAGCCATTTCAACGTCTGCAATCATCCATAGTACCAACCATGTTCCAACAGCAGCTGGTTTAGCTTCATCTGCTTCAGGTTTAGCCGCTTTAGCTGGCGCTAGCAGTCAAGCTTGTGGTTTAAACTTAACGCCAACTGAACTTTCTCGCTTAGCTAGAAGGGGTTCTGGTTCTGCTTCACGAAGTATTTTTGGCGGCTTTGTTGAATGGCAAATGGGAAATAGTGATGAAACGTCCTATGCGGTTCCCGTTGATGATGCCAATTGGGATCTTGCTATGCTAATCGTTGTCGTCAACAAACATGAAAAAGCCGTATCTAGCCGTGTGGGTATGAAACGCACGGTTGAGACATCCCCTTTTTATCCAGGCTGGCTTGAAACAACGCCACTTGATTTAGCAGAAATGAAACAAGCCATTCAAGACCATGATTTCCAAAAAGTCGGCGAAATTACAGAACGAAATGGTTTGAAAATGCACGGCACCATGCTTGGCGCTAACCCTCCCTTTTCTTATTGGGAATCAGATAGCATCAAAGCCATGCAACTCGTTCGTGAGCTACGTCATGCAGGACTTCAGTGTTATTTTACAATGGATGCTGGTCCAAATGTAAAAGTGCTATGTAAAAAATCTGAGCTATCATTAGTCAAAGCTCGTTTTAGTCAATTATTTAAAGAAGAACAATTAATTTCAGCAGGCGTTGGTCCTGGTATTCGTTTACTCTAAATCTAGATTTTATTTAATTTGAAGGGAAGTTTAATTTTATGATTGAAGCTTCAGCCCCCGGCAAGTTGTATATTGCTGGAGAATACGCCGTCGTAGAAGCAGGACATCCTGCAATTATTGTCGCCGTTGACCAATTTATTACGGTTCGTTTAACTCACGCAGAAAACTATGGAAGCATTCGCTCTTTTCAATATGGCGAACTTCCTATTCTTTGGACAAGACAAAATGGCGAACTCGTATTAGACAAACGTGAGAATCCTTTTCATTATATTTTAGAAGCGATGAATTTAACTGAACGCTTTGCAAAGGAGCAAGGCAAAGAGTTATCTTTTTATGAGCTGACTGTCACAAGTGAATTAGACAATTCAAATGGGAAGAAATACGGTTTAGGTTCAAGTGGTGCCGTAACCGTGGCAACTGTTAAAGCACTTTCGAAATATTATGAATTGAACTTATCAAAAGAACAAATATTTAAAATCGCTGCTTTAGCGCATTTATTTGTACAAGGGAACGGTTCTTGTGGGGATATTGCCGCAAGCGTCTACGGCGGTTGGATTGCCTTTAAAACCTTTGATCGCGATTGGGTCTTAACAAAAGAAAAAGAATTAAGTCTAAGCGAACTTTTAAAATTAGACTGGCCCTCTTTATCCATTTTGCCTTTAACGCCTCCACGTGACTTGCGTCTCATCATTGGCTGGACAGGTTCACCTGCGTCAACTTCAAATCTTGTTGATAAGGTGAATGATCAACGTAAACTTGATGTTACTGCCTACGAAACCTTTTTAAAAAACAGCACAAACTGCGTGAATGCTATTATCGAAGCATTTCAAAATGGCGATATCGAAACCATTCAAAAACAAATTCGGGTAAATCGTCAATTACTGCTTTCAATGAGTGCCAAAACGAACGTCATAATTGAAACACCCGCCTTGAAAAAACTTTGTGATCTAGCAGAAACCTTTAATGGCGCTGCAAAATCATCTGGTGCAGGTGGAGGAGATTGCGGAATTGTCGTTTTCCAACAAAAAGAAGGCTTGCTTCCATTAGTGACAGCTTGGGAAGAAGTAGGAATCACGACGCTCCCTCTCCATGTTTTTACAGAAAAAAATGGCACCTCAAAAAAATAAATTCAGCTAGGAGGAATGTACAGTGTCCCAATTAAATCGTAAAAATGAACATGTTGAAATTGCTGAAAAATTTTTCAACAAACCAAAACAATCAGACTATGATGCACTAGCCTTTGTCCATCACTCTTTTCCTGAAATGGCTGTTAATGATGTGGATATTCGTACTTCCTTTTTAGATTTTCATCTGTCCTCTCCTTTTTATATCAATGCAATGACTGGTGGAAGTGAAAAAACAGAAAAAATCAATGCTCAGCTTGCGCAAGTAGCGGCAGCTACTGGTGTTGCGATTGCTTCTGGTTCACAAAGCGCTGCTTTAAAAGACCCTAGCGTCACTAATTCCTTCAAGGTGTTGCGCCAATACAATCCAACTGGTCTTATTTTTGCAAATCTTGGTGCAGATCATTCAGTTGAAAATGCACTTCGCGCCATTGACATGCTTCAAGCAAATGCGATTCAATTACACGTAAATGCCCCTCAAGAGCTGATTATGCCTGAAGGCGATCGTGATTTTCATCATTGGCTAACCTCAATCGAAACCGTCGTGAAACAAGTGGATGTGCCTGTGATTGTCAAAGAAGTTGGCTTTGGAATGAGCCGCAATACCCTTTCGTTGTTAAATGAAATTGGGGTAGAAACAGTTGATTTAAGTGGACGAGGCGGTACTAATTTTGCTGCCATTGAAAATGTTCGTCGTGCTTCTCATTCTCTTGATTTCTTAGAGAATTGGGGACAATCAACGATTGTTTCTTTATTGGAAGCTCAACCTTTCTTAACGAAAATGAATCTCCTTGCTTCTGGTGGCGTACGAAATTCCTTCGACATTATTAAATCCCTTTCTTTAGGTGCCAAAGCAGTCGGTGCATCAGGCTTCTTCCTACATTCTATTTTAAACGATGGCGTTGATTCAACCATTCAAACAATTGAAAACTGGCAAGAAGAACTAAAACTCATGATGACGCTCCTTGGTAAAAAGACCCTTCCTGAATTGCAAGAAACCGATCTTATTATTAGTGGATCTGTTCGTGATTGGTGCCTAGCTAGAGAAATTGATTACCAGCAGTTTGCGAAGCGATCTTAAAAAAGCACTTTCAAATATACCTATATCTCAAAATAAAGATAGATAACTCTATCAAATAAAAAAGTAAAACCTATAAAAACAGGTTTTACTTTTTTATTTTCACCAAACACGATAGTTTTGAGAAAATCTATGTTCTAGTGTAATCCAGTTTGAACGACTAGTTGTTCCTAGATAAGTATATCCATTTGGTGCATATCCATTACGAACACTAATAGAACCGTATTCGTAACGATGAAGATTAGGAGCCCAATTCCCCGTAGCTCTCGTTTGATACTGATGAAAATACCTTACAACCGAACCTATGTGGGCTCTAGATTGAATACTACTTTGAGTATTCTCAATTCCATTTGCACTAACTACTATACTAAAAAAATTAAATCCTATAAATGTGGCTAACGCACCAACAAAAATAATCTTTTTATTCATAACCAATCCCCTTTTTTATTTATTTTTATAACTTAAATAATAATAACGTAAAACAAATTAGAAAAACACCCTTTTTTTAATTTTATTTTAATGTTATTATAATTTAACACACTTGCAATTCAACATATAAAGGAGGAGGGTATTTTGAAAGAAGGAACCATCATTACGAACTTATCTGTGGACATAAAAAAAGAAAATTTAATAAAAGGCCTCTCAATAGAACTAAATAAAGGAACAATTACTTGTATTGTTGCTCCAAACGGGACTGGAAAAACAACTTTATTTAAAGCTTTAGCTAATCTATTACCTATAAAGACTGGAAATATAACTATTAATTCAGAGTCTTTCACAAATAAGAAACAATTTAATAAGAATTTTTTTTTTTTAGAAAATTCCCAACAATTAGTTCAAAATTTAACTGCACATGAAAATATGCGATTTATTTCAAAATTATGGGAACATGACTGTGACATTAATAAAATTATTGATTTTGTAGGAATTAGAACGTATAAAGACAAAAAAATAAAATGTTTATCTTTAGGTATGAAACAAAAAGTTTTGGTAGCAGTTGCTATTGCAAGCGGGGCTAATTTTATTATATTTGATGAACCTTTGAATGGGCTGGATATCGAAAACATTGAAAACATAGCAACTATTTTTTTATCATTAAAAAAGGAAGGAAAAACGCTATTATTGTCTTCTCATAATATTTTTGAAACAAGTAAAATATGCGATACTATCTATTTTTTAGTTAACGGTTCTGTAAAGGAAGCTTCTTTAGATTACAAAACCTTAAAAGAACAATATAATAGCATTTTCACTATTAGGAGGGACTAAATGTTAAAATTTGAATTATTAAAAATTTATAGAGAAAAAACGATTTATATTCTATCCGCACTGCTTGCTTTAGTCATTTTCACTCCATTTCTTTTAGGTCATTCTCAATTTGATTATATACAATACTACGAAAGTAACTTCAAAGAAAATAATAAAACTATCGAAAATATTAAAAATGACCCTACCGCTACAGAGACTGTAAGCGATTTAAAAGAAGTGAATGGTTATCTAGGAGAGCTGATTGCATCGATAAAAAATGAAAATAGTAAAAAAATGTTAGATAGTGAATTAAAGTATGAGCATAAAAATTTAGAAGATATGGAAGCTGGAAAATTAAACGCGGGTTCTTTAATAGATCAGAAAACTAAAGTTGCGGTACTCCACTATTTGACTACTCACGGTATTGAAAAAATAAGTGAGAATTCCAAAGATTTGGGAAGTGTCAATTATCTGAGTCTACTAATATCAATGCCACAATTTGTTTTAGTCCTTTTAATTTTAATAAGTTTTCACATTGCCTACATTTTTAACCTTGATTATAGAAAAAATAACTTTATTATTTACAATAATTCTCCTAAAACCTATCTAAAACTCTTTTTTGTTAAATTTTTTGCTAATATACTAGCCATTCTATTAAATATTATTGGTGTATTTGTTCTCGTACTTTCGATAGTAGGGATAAAAAATGGCTTAGGTAATACCAGATATCCTATTGCTACCATCCAAAATAACAGTGAAGTAAGTATTATTTCTACTAGTAATTTTGTATTTAAAGTCCTTTTCTTTCTTTTTTTATTTTGTATTTTCCTCGGACTAATAGGTTTATTTTTATCCATTTTATCTAGCAATTTACTCCTAAATATCTCCGTACTCATACTTCCTCTAGTATTGGGACAATATGACTTATTAAATACCTTTATAAATCATAATCTAAAGCCTTTTATTATTTTGAGTT
This sequence comes from Carnobacterium divergens, assembly GCF_900258435.1. NCBI lineage: Bacteria > Bacillati > Bacillota > Bacilli > Lactobacillales > Carnobacteriaceae > Carnobacterium > Carnobacterium divergens. Next base: position 2,578,427 of record NZ_LT992558.1, read on the forward strand.
ACATTGATATCTCTCACATAATAGTTGGAGGAAGTGGATTTCAACCAATTACTAATCCTACTATTACTTTTAATAATGGTCTTCTATTATTGCTTTTTAGTATAAGCATTTGTTTAATACTCCTATTGATTATTCTAATTAAATTTCCTAAAAGGCTTATTTATAATAAATTTCCAAAATAACGTTCTAGACGATTAAGTAGTTTCCAGGCAAATCTATAAAAAAAGAACCTCCTATAAGAGGTTCGCTACATACATCATTTATCAACTGAATTATCTTTTTTTAGTTGTTCTCAATCGTTTTTTCAAGAACAACCAAATCCAAACACCGAATACCATTTTCGTAAATGGGTTCTGCATAGTTGCTAAAAAAATTTGATTTAATTGCTACCATCCGAAATCCACATTTTTGATAAAATGCTAAATTGTCTAAGCTAGAGTTCCCTGTCCCTACTTCCATTTTTTGATAGCGTTCACGGTAATAAGCTATCGCTAACATTAATGCCTGTCCACCAAAACCTTTCTTTTGCCATTCAGGTAAAAGACCAAAGTTAATCAATTCAATTGTTGTTTGATCAACTGGAATAAATAACATCACACCTATCGTAAACTGATCCATTAACACTAACAATAGCTCTCCCTTATCAAGGTACTTTTCAACTTCAGTAACCCCCTCATCTCCAATCAACAACAGGTCAAAATAAGGGTCTCGCTTCTTTTTTTCAATTGATTGAAAGTGTATCATCCATCTCTTCCTTTCTTTTTATCCTCGCATTTTCTATCATTTCCCTTTATAGTAAAGAGAGTATAAACAATGATTAGGAGTGTGATACAGTTGACTAACTTTAAAGCTTTACTGGCAAAAAATGAATCGGAGACCATCCAAACAGCAATTGAAGAACTTACTTTAAGTGATTTACCTACAGGAGAATGCCTTATTAAAGTCCATTATTCTAGCGTAAACTACAAAGACGCCTTAGCTACAAAAAAAGGCGGTGGGGTCGTTCGAAACTACCCGATGATACCTGGAATCGATTTAAGCGGTGAAATTGTTTCTTCTACAGATGCCAATTTTAACATTGGAGACAACGTATTGGTCACTGGCTATCAGCTAGGAACTGCTCATTTTGGTGGATTTAGCGAGTATGCCTGCGTCCCTAGTAAATGGATTGTTCCATTACCAACTGGCTTAACGTTAAAAGAAGCGATGATTATTGGAACAGCCGGCTTTACGGCTGCGTTATCCATTCACGCGCTGGAGCAAAATCCATTGGCAGTAACGGATTCAATTCTTGTGACTGGCGCTACAGGAGGCGTTGGAAGTATGGCTATTGCGATGCTAAACAAACTAGGCTATCAACAAATCACTGCTGCCTCTCGAAAAGCTACTGCTTCGACAGACTATTTACACAACATTGGAGCAACAACCGTTACAACACCTGCTGAACTTCAATTGGAAAAAATCAAACCGTTAGAAAAACAAATTTGGCAAGGAATCATCGATCCTGTTGGTGGTCACGGACTTACCCAATGGTTAGCCCAATTAAGCTACGGTGGGACACTCGCTTTAAGCGGTAATACTGGAGGCCTTCACTTTGATTCAACCGTTCTTCCATTTATTCTAAGAGGGATTCACTTAACAGGAATTGATTCCGTAAGTTGTCCTATGGCGTTAAGAAAAAGCCTTTGGAATCGCCTTGCAACTACTATGAAACCCGACCATTTAGAAATGATGATCGACAATGAAATTACCTTGAGCGAATTGCCTACTGCCTTTAACAAGATTTTATCCGGTGAAATGACTGGTCGTACTTTAGTAAGAATCCATTAAGCTAAAGAGTCTCGCCTAACGTTTTCGTTAGACGAGGCTTTTTTTTATTTGATGGTTTCGTTCGATATAAATCGTCCCAAAAAAGCGAGGACGATTGTTTTCAAAAACCAGATAGCTGTCATCATTGATGCCGTAGCCAATTGGTACCTTGGCTTTTTTTAGTCCTGCTCGTAACATTCGGTGTTCCCGCCATTTTGAATAATGTGCACTAATGACGCAATCCGTTACTAGTCCCAATCCTTTTTTCACACGGATTCCAAACAGATTATCCTTATAGGAAACCAACATTGTTTCTGGCATAATCAAGCTTCCCGCTGAAAATCCTACTAAAGGAACCCCTGAGTAATAGGCTTCAATTAACACTTTTTTTACTTCGCCTTTGCTGTAAATCCGGTGATATTTCAAGGTATTCCCAGAGCCAATCAAAATCAACTCTGCTGACTGGATAGCTTTTATGAGAATCTCTTTTTCCACATCATCTCCACAAATCGTTTCAAAATGAGTAAAGCCGGCTTCATAAAATAGCTGACGGCATTGTTCTTGATATTTTACCGCTCCACCTACTCGAAGCGTTAAATATAAAATTCGCGCCCCTGAGGATAAACCTTCTGTCGCATAATCAATGATTTCCTTACTTGGTGGCGGTGTTCCACCACCTAAAATAATTTTTTTCACTTTTTTATCCACCATTGATGCGCCTACTCTCTACTTTTTATTCAACATCATCCATTGATCTAAATCTTGAAATCCTAATCGTTTATAGATTTTCCCGGCTACTGGATTATGATAAAACAAACAAGCCGATTTTCCTTGCTCATGGCAATGGTTAACCAACTCTGACACCACCGCTGAGGCAAAACCATAACCACGCTCTTCAGGTAACGTCCCTACGCCAATAATCATTCCAGAAGTCTGGCTTTCAACCGAGACCTCTCCACCCGCTACAACTTTGCCAGCTTGATTTTTAACAATTTTAATCACTGCTTTACCTGAATTGATTTTATCCGCTACTTCTTCTTTCGCAACGTCCCAACTATCAAAGCACGTGGCTAACAGTTGACAATAATCGGAAATACTTTCAACTTCTAAATCCTCCACTCTTGTCGTATCCACTTTTTCCGCTAACTTCTGACATTCAGCAAAATAAGTACTTGTGGCAATCAATGATGGAAAAGCCTCTTGATAGTCCTTTAAAATCGCTTGTTTTCCTGATAAATAAGTAAAATCAAGGGTTCGAATCAAGGAAATAAATTCCTCGATTCCAGAAAAATCAATACTGTGGGTAGGGATGAGATTCTTTTTATACCGTAATAGAACGCCTTCAATTTCCAACGCCTCATTTTCATAACACCAAACATCTTGACTCGACGAATCAAAGCCATACATCTCAATGTCCCCTATTGTAAACAAGTTTAACTCTGGTTCTTTTTCTAAATAGTCTAATAACCGCTTTTTATCTTTTTCTGTGCATTTTCTAAGCAAAAAAGCCCCTCCCCTTTTTTATCAAGTAGCTGACCATGGTGTGTTGGTTGTCATACTATCCGCAAACGCTTCATTAAATTGATGGTTTGCGATTCTTTTTTGACGACGCTCTTCATATCCACTACAGACCATTTTTTCTTCTTTTGTAGCAGCCTCAATCAGTGGCACAACAATCGTTGGATGCTCAGCTGTTGGAACAGCCACAAAAGTCATAAAGCTTGTTGCCGCTAAATAACGCTTTCCAGTTAACAGCTCTTCTCCCATCACTTTTGCAAAAATCTCCATTGAGCGTTTGCCTACTCCTGTCACATAGGTTTCAACACAAACAGAATGATCCTCAAAAATAGGATGTAAAAAATCAAGCGAATCGGTTGACGCTGTTACACAAACAGCTCTGCTATGACGCGTAGCCGAAATAGATGCTGTGTCATCAATCAGACTCATTAATTTTCCACCAAATAAGGTCTTATGTTGATTTAAATCATAGGGAAAAACACGATGAGTTTGAACAACTCTCGACTCTCCACAAGTTTTTGTTAAACGCTTTGTTTCTTGATTCATGATCCTAATTCCTCCAATAGTTGATTCCTTCTTACTTATTATATCATTATTTCCTTTTAAAATTCCCTTTAATTGCCTTCAAATAAACTAGCAGATTTTTTTAACTTCCTCTATAATAAAAATCAGAGAGAGGAGATCCTTTATGCGTAAACTTATTTTATTTGGAGACAGTATTACAGCTGGCTATGCCAATGATTTTGTTTCTCCCATTTTAACTAAAAAATTAGCTACCTATTTTCCAGAAGAAACAATTCTAAATGTCGGAATCCCTGGAGACACGACAGTCGATGGCATTGCTCGCTTAGAAAAACACGTTTTAAGCAAACAACCAGATTTCGTTACTGTATTCTTTGGTTCAAATGACGCATCCACTGGTCTACTGGTGCCAATTGACGAGTATCGACTCCATCTAACTAAGATGATTGAAACCATTGGAGCGTCAAAAGTAATTTTAATCACACCTGCTTTAAGCAATCAGGCACTCCAACAAGCAGAACGCCCAAATAGTCGCTTAATCCATTATGGAAATATCGTCCGTGAATTGGCAACTCAATACCAAACAAAGCTAGCTGAATTGCAATTGGCTATGCTAGATCGACCTAATTATTTAGATTGCCTTCAAGAAGACGGTTTTCACTTTAGCGAAATCGGCTATGACGTTTTAGCCGAGGAGATTGCAAAAGCCATCAAAGCTTAAACAAGAAGACAGCCCTCTCAAAAAAGAGCTGTCTTTTTATTGATTAAAAAAGAGAAACCATTAAAGAAATCCCTGCAACGCCAAAAAGAATCGACCACATAATATTTTTAGTCCAATAAGCGACAAACAAAATAAGTACGGCAGGTACTAATTTTAAATTCGTAACCGGATTTATCGAAAACGCTCCTTGCCAGAAAAAGATATCTGAACAAATTAGCGCAGAAAAAATAGAAACTGGAATAAAGGACATCCATTTCACAAACTTAGGTGGAATTTCCCGATTGCTTAATAGCAACATCGGCAACATTCTTGGTAAATAGGTTACTACTGCCATTCCCAAAATTAAATAAAGCTGTTCACGACTCATCAGACACCGCCCCTTTTTTGGAAGTCAAATACTGATCTATGAAAAATCCCACAAAAGAAGCTAGAATAGCCGCAATAACTAAGGCAATATTATGCTTCAATAAAATCATTAACACCACCGAAAAAAAGCCTGCAACAATCCCTACTACTAAAAATAATGGAGAAACAAACTGCATCACTAATAAGCAAATAAACATCGCAATCAGCACATAGTTCATAATCGTTGTATTAATGCTTAAATTACTGCCAATAATTCCTCCTATAAAAGTACTTATTCCCCAAACGACATACGGAATAATCCCTGTTTTCAAGGCCTTCGTCTCACTCCATTCATGATTATGAAATTGATTGTAATTCACTGCATAGCTCTCATCTGCTAAGGAGTGCGTGTACAAGAAAATCATTGGAATCGAACTGTTTTTAAAATGCGTTGACATACTTGAACTCATTAGAACATGTCTTAAATTTAAAAAAAACGTCATCATAATCATTGCCGGCACTGTTGCCCCCATCACAAGCATCGAAGCCACCATAAATTGTGAAGCTCCTGCATATACAAGCAAGCTCATTAATAAAATACTTAACGGGCTGAATCCAGCATCATACAACACCATTCCACAAGCCATTCCCAATGATACAAAACCAATTGTTACTGGATAAATGACCTTTAAAGCCTCTAACCATTCTTGCTTTCTCATATTTATGTATCCCCACAATTGTATCTGCCATTATAGCATAAAATCTCATCTTTTTTTCATTTATTTTTAATAAAAATCCAGTCTAAAAAATTTCTCTATTTATCTCTTCACAAAAATGGCAAGAAACGTTAAAATAAAAGACGTAATAAAATGAATCATACTATATTAGTAGAAAGGAAAATTTAAATTGAATAAAATCAAAGTACACTATTTAGCTCTAAGTACATTTTTTTTACTAATGAGCTTTTCTTTACATAATCTATTTTTTATGTTTAAAGACTTTTTAACTATTCGAATTTTTATGTACATATTGGGATTAACCTGTATCTTTTTAAGCTCTATATGTGGAATTTACAATTTATTGAAATTTTCCCGTTATGAAAAAAGTTTTTATTTAACAGCATGGGTTATAATTTTTATCGATATACTCTATTTAACAGTGCAAACTTTTCTTTTTTTCTTTCAATTAGGTTTACTGTTGCCTAATTAGACAGCTCTCTTACGGATTAAAATAAAAGAAGATTACATATTCTAAAATAAGTTGTAAAAAAAAAGCATTCTTGTAGAGTTTACAAGAATGCTTTTTGCAACTAATTTTAAGAACAGCAACGGAATAAGCAACAAAACAATTGGTTCCTTTTTTATAAATAATATTTTTTACTAACCGATAAATCTTCATTTAATTCATAAACTAACGGTTGACCTGTTGGAATTTCCAATGCCATAATATCGTCATCTGAAATGCCCTCAATGTATTTTGCTAAGGCACGCAATGAATTGCCATGTGCTGCTACTAAAACAGTTTTGTGATCCAAGATAGCTGGAGCGATTTGATCTTCCCAGAAAGGAATAACGCGTTCTAGCGTTACTTTCAAATTTTCACCCATTGGAATACGACTTTTTTGTAAGTTTGCATAGCGACGGTCATTTGTTGCAGATCCTGGATCCGTTGGTGCCAATAATGGTGGCAAGGTATCATACGAACGACGCCATAATTGAACTTGGTCTGCACCATATTTTTCAGCTGTTTCTTTTTTATTTAAGCCCTGTAACGCTCCATAATGACGTTCATTTAAGCGCCAAGATTTTACTTCTGGAACCCATAATTGATCAGATTCTTCTAACACGATGTGACAGGTTTTAATGGCCCTTTTTAAGACAGAAGTAAAGGCAACATCAAATTCAAGGCCTGCTTCTTTGATTTTACGACCTGCTTCCGTTGCTTCTGCTAATCCTGCTTCACTTAAATCAACATCCACCCAACCGGTAAATTGATTCAAGGCATTCCAATCACTCAGTCCGTGACGTACAAAAACTAATTTCATTAAAATCCCTACTTTCCTCTTGTTGATACAACTATTGTACACCTAAATACTAGAATATGCGAAAATTTTATTTGTAGAACGAAAAGAGATTTGCTATGATACGTAAAGAGTCCTTTTCCAACAAATACTCTATCATTTTGAATGAAGGGAACGATTCATTTTATGTTAAAAAAAATCGTTTATAGCGCTTGGTTGATTAGTATTATTTATTTTATTTGTTACTTAACAATGCCTTTTCTTGAAAATGCAGTAAAAAACGGTGGCTTGATGATCTACATTCATGTCATTATGGATTTAATTTTAATTGGCGGCTTTTTCTTTGTATTTGTATCAATTATCCGTTTCTTTTTTGCAAATCCAGATAAATAAAAAAAACGAATTCCACTAATGGAATTCGTTTTTTTATTAATGTTTTAAGGCTTTGTAGTATAACGCTGAGACAAATACAGCTCCACCAACAATATTGCCTAAATAAACTGGAACAAAATTTTGAATCAGTTGACTCCAAGTTGCACCACCTTCAAAGATCGCAGCTGGAATCACGAACAAATTAGCCACACTATGTTGAAACCCAATCGCAACAAAGGTCATGACAGGAAACCAAATCCCTAACATCTTACCTGATGCATCTTTAGCACCGTAACATAACCATAAAGCTAATCCTACAAACCAATTACAGCCGATTCCTGAAATAAAGGCTTGCAGCGGACTAGCCGCAACTTTCCCTTGAGCTAAAGTGACTGTTTCATGTAAAAAAGCACCTGAACTTGTTAAGCCTACGATATGACCAAAAAAGTACGCTACGAAAAGTGCGCCAACAATGTTAGCTACTGTAATCGTCAACCAATTGATAAGCAATTCTTTCATTGTTACCTTTTTATCCAACCAAGCAGCCGAAACAGCCATCATATTTCCTGTAATCAACTCGCCTCCACCTAAAAGAATCACAATCAAACCGATTGGGAAAACACAAGCGCCAATAAAGCTTGCAAAACTTCCCCATTCTTCAATCATTGACGAGGCAACCCGAATATAAGCTAAATAGCCTAACGAAATCATCGCCCCTCCTACAAATCCAAGTAATAGCTTACTTGATAACGGTTTGGCAATTTTCTTTTTGCCCATTTGGATGGTAATGTCTAGAATTTCATCTGGTGTGTACATCGTTTCATTTCACTCCTACTGATTAATTAATTAAATCGTATTTTATCATTTATAAGTTCTAATACTTTCTTATTTTACTTGATTTTTTTGAAATTACAATCTTTTTTGTGTTTTTTTTCACAAGATTTAATAAAAAGTGGATTCAAAAAAAGAGATCGACAAAAACGATTCATTAGTCGTTTTTGTCAATCTCCTTTAACTAGTTGAATTAACGCACTTCTTTCACAACTGGACCATTCTCATAACCCACAATGACAGTATTCACACGATCTAAAAACAAGCCATGCTCTACCACGCCTGTTAAGCCATCTAACCACGTTGCTAAGGCATGTGGTTCCTTGATTTCTTTCATGTTTAAATCAATCAATAAGTGACCGCCATCTGTTACATATTTTTCACCAGCTTCATCTAAGCGAAATTCTGGTTGATAGCCTTTTGCCTCAAAAATTTTAAACAATTGAAGACTTCCGTAAGGCATGACTTCGATTGGCAATGGGAACGTGCCTAATTCATCAACCATTTTGCTTTCGTCTACAATCCAAATCACTTTTTTAGAATAATCTGCTACGATTTTTTCAAATAACAGTGCACCGCCGCCGCCTTTAATGCCTTGAAAGTCACGACTGATTTCATCTGCTCCGTCAATCGTAATGTCAATCACATCTACTTCGTCTACACTTTTAAGTGGAATGCCTAAGCCTTCAGCCTGTTCCTTCGTTCTTGTTGACGTCGTTACACCAATAATATTCAAACCTTCATTCACTCTACGTCCTAAAGCTTCCACCATGTAGTAAGCAGTAGACCCTGTTCCTAATCCAACTACCATACCCTCTTTGATGTATTCAGCTGCTTTTTCTCCAACCATCTGCTTTAAATTCACGTCTCGTTCCTCCTAAAAGTTATCTATTTATTTTAAGCCGCATAAACCAATTCAAATTGTTCGCACACAATCTCCATTGAGGGGCTAAACTCCCAATCCATTTCAGCGAATTCACGCTTGAAAAACGCTTCATGTTCTTCACGCCAGTAGGCTAGGGTTCGATCGCCTTCCCCTTCTTCGTAAGCGATGGTTTCTGGAACTTCTTCAAAAGAGTAAATTGTTACTTTACGATTTTGAACAATCCCCATTGCTTCACCATTTCCATCCAAAATAACTGAATAATCACCAGCTTTTGGAATCGGCTCGTTTTCTAATTTATAACCATGCAACGCACTACAAGTAGCTGTTTTCAACCCTGAAAGCACCAATGCTGAAAGTTCATCGGCCATTTCTTTTGAGTCGCCAAATGCCCAAACAGAGTACGTATCTGGTACGTTTGGATTTTGTAATTTAAAATTCTGCCAAAGCTGTTTTGCGGATTCATTTTCCATATCAAACACCATTCTTTCTTTCGCAACTAATAACACATTGCGTCGTGAATCAATAAAATAAATCCTCTCAATTTACTAGGACGTGTTAGTTATTTTATTAAATTTTGTTTAAGACCAGTCTTATTGTACCATATTTTTTTCAAGGATAGGAGATAATCTCTGAGAATGAAGATGTCTCTTATACTGTACCCCAATAAAAAAGCTTCAAATCTTTTAGACTTGAAGCTTTTCCTTCTTATTCTTTTTCGAGTTTTGATTTAATTTTTTCTTCTTGACCTGTCATTCTAGCATAATTATAAAAGCGTATTTTTGCGTCTTCCACCGTTTTTTCAAACAAATGATCTGCAACGCTAGGATTGGCTTTTGAAAGAGATGAGAAGCGCGTTTGGGTCATCATAAATTCTTTCATATCCGCAAATTGAGGCTTTTTGTAATCAAGAATCATTGGGATTTTCCCTTTTTCACTTAACAACGGATTAAAGCGATACAATGACCAATAACCAGAATCAACTGCTTCCTTCGTTTCCTTCAAGGCGTTGCCCATACCGCCTACCAAACCATGAACAATACACGGTGTATACGCAATAATCAATGAGGGGCCTGGGAATTTTTCAGCTTCTTCAAAAGCTTTAATCGTTTGAGCTTGGTTGGCTCCTAAAGCGATTTGTGCCACGTATACATTTCCGTAACTCATTGCCATCATCCCTAAATCTTTTTTAGAAGCGTACTTTCCACTAGCTGCAAATTTTGCAATCGCAGAAGTTGGGGTTGCTTTTGATGTTTGGCCGCCTGTATTCGAGTAAACTTCGTTATCCATCACCAACATATTTACATCTTCGCCACTCGCTAAAACGTGATCGATTCCGCCAAAGCCGATATCATAAGCCCAGCCGTCGCCGCCAATCATCCATTGACTCGGTTTAATGAAAAGATTCCGCTCTTGATAAATCTCTTCCAAAATTGGCGCTTGTTCTTTTTCTTGAAGCAGAGCAAATAACAGCTCATTGGCACGTTCCTTAGTCCCTTCACCTTCAAGCATGCCATTCATCCAATTTTCAAAAGCTTCTTTTAACCCATCACTTGGAATACCCGCTTCAATGGCTTCAATCATTTTAAGGGCAATGCCTTCCCGTCTTGATTGATTTGCTAAATGCATTCCGTAACCATATTCAGCATTGTCTTCTAATAAAGAGTTTGACCACGCAGGGCCACAACCTTCACTATTCGTTGTATAAGGAGTTGCAGGACTTGATCCTCCCCAAATAGAAGAACAGCCTGTTGCATTAGCAATCATCATTCGATCGCCAAATAATTGCGTCAACAATTTCACATAAGGGGTTTCACCACAACCAGAACAAGCGCCTGAAAATTCCATTAACGGTTGTTCAAATTGTGATCCTCTAACTGTATTTTTCTTAAATGGGTTTGCTTTTGCTTTTAACGTCATTGAGAACGCCCAGTTAACAGCTTGCTCTTTTTGTTCTTCATATGGACGCATTTGAATGGCTTTTTCTTTAGCCGGACAAGCGGCCACACACAACCCACAACCTGTACAATCATCTACTGCCACTTGGATACGGTAGTTCAATCCATCTGCTCCACGGATATCCCGTACAATATAACCAGCTGGTGCTTCTTCCATTTCTTCTTCATCTGCTAAAAACGGACGAATCGCTGCATGAGGGCAAACAAAGGCACATTCATTACACATGGTACAATTTTCAGGAATCCATTCTGGGACTTCTAAAGCAACCCCACGTTTTTCATAAGCAGCCATACCAACTGGGATTTCGCCACTTGTCATCTTGTTATCGATTAAGTTTTTAACTGTTAAAGAATCTCCTTCTTGACGATTCATCGGTTCTAAAATATTGAAAACAAATTTTGGCAAATGACTTGTGTCTCGCTCTTCTTCACTAACTTCTTCCGTTGCCCAACTTTCAGGAATCGTCACTTTATGAACTAATTCAACTGCTGCATCAATCGCTTTTTGGTTGGTCTCTGCAATTTTAATAGATTTTTTCCCATAAACCGCCATTGCATCAGCTTTCATCAAATCCACGACTTCCTCAAACGGCATAATTTCTGTTACCTTGAAAAAAGCAGTTTGCATAATTGTATTGATCCGTCGGCCTAATCCAACTTCATTCGCTAACTTAACCGCATTAATGGTATAAAATTGGATATCATTTTCAACTAGGTATTTCTTTAATTTAGTTGGCAGCATTTTGCTAAGTTGTTCATCGTCCCAAGCTGTATTTAACAAGAAAATACCGCCTTTTTTCAAGCCTTTAACGAGATCGTATTGATTTAAATACGCCGCAGTATGGCAGGCAACAAAATCAGCTGTTTCAATTAAAAAGCTTGATTTGATTGGCTCTTGACCAAAGCGTAAATGGGAAACGGTCAATCCGCCAGACTTTTTAGAATCATAGGAAAAATACCCTTGTGCATACAAATCAGTATGATCCCCAATCAATTTAATGGCTGATTTATTCGCTCCCACCGTTCCATCACTACCAAAGCCCCAGAATTTTGCTTGATACGTTCCAGCTGGTGTTAAATCAATTTTTTCCCCTTTAGGCAAGGATAAATACGTCACATCATCCACGATTCCAACTGTAAATCTCGGTTTCAATGACGTTTCATCTTGACTTAAATGGTCAAAAATCCCTAAAATATCGCTTGACGTCACGTCTTTTGATCCTAGACCATATCGTCCACCAATTACTTTTGGACGTATCGCTGAATCATAAAGGACACTTTGAACATCTAATAAAAGTGGCTCTCCACCTGCTCCTGGTTCTTTTGTACGATCTAAAACAGCAATTCTTTCGACTGTTTTTGGCAACTGCTCAATAAAGCTTGCAACTGGAAATGGACGATACAAGCGAATATTCATCAAGCCCACTTGCTTGCCTTGACTATTTAAATAGTCCACAACTTCTTCAATAACCGGCGTCACAGAGCCCATTGCAACAAGAACTTCTGTTGCTTCAGCATGCCCATAATAATTCACCAAATCATAATTCGTTCCTCGCAACTGGTTGATTTCATCCATGTAGTGTTTCACGATCGTTGGAACAGTTTCATAATGACTATTAATCGTTTCTCTTTGTTGAAAATGAATATCAGGATTTTGGTTTGTTCCACTAACCGTTGGATGATTTGGATTCATCCCATTATGACGAAAGACTGTCAGAGCGTCTTTGTTCATAAGACCTTTTAATTCATCGTATTCTAAGACATCGATTTTTTGAATCTCATGACTTGTACGAAAGCCATCAAAAAAGTTTACAAAGGGTAATGAACTTTCTAGTGTCGCTAAATGTGCAACAGCAGATAAATCCATCACTTCTTGAACACTGCCTTCACAAAGCATGGCAAAACCTGTTTGACGAGCTGCCATTACGTCACTATGATCGCCAAAAATATTTAGCGCATTCGTTGTGACTGCGCGACTGGCAACGTGAAAAACAGTTGGCAACAATTCGCCTGCGATTTTATACATATTGGGAATCATCAACAGCAAGCCTTGTGAAGCGGTGTAGGTCGAGGTTAACGTTCCGGTTTTTAGCGACCCGTGAACAACGCCTGCCGCGCCTGCTTCTGATTGCATTTCAACAACTTTCACTTCTTGCCCAAATAAATTTTTCTTGCCATCTGATGACCATTGATCCACTAATTCGGCCATTGTTGAACTGGGGGTAATTGGATAAATCGCTGCAACTTCAGTGAACGCATATGAAATATAGGCCGCTGCCGTATTGCCATCCATTGTTTTTTGCTTTCTCATGTCTTCTCCTCTTTTCAATTTGTTGTTTTAACTAAGTTTGTGCAAAAATAATTTTCTATTAACCCTTTTATTTTAATGTTCTTAGATCATAAATACAAGTCAATGAAGGTTTTTTCACGAAAACATCATGAATTATTGCTTCATATAAGGTTAAGAAATAATACAATTAGTGCTTTTTTGCTAATCGTCCTTACTTTTGTTAAAATAGGTAGGAATTTATCATATGTTTGATTTCTTTAATCATACTAAAATTGGAGGATATCTATGAATACCACTCATTTAAAAACCGTCACTTCCGATGATCTCGGTGAGCTTACTCTTTTAGTAGGAGACCCCGCTCGCGTGACACTCATCTCTCAGAATTGGGAACAGACACGAGTCGTCTCCCAAAATCGAGAACTCACTTTAGTCAGTGGCTTATGGAAGGGCAAAAGAGTTTCTATTTGTTCAACTGGAATGGGCGTAGGATCAACCGAAATTGCTGTAATCGAGCTGATTCAAAGTGGTGCTAAACAATTTGTTCGTTTAGGAGGATGTGGTGCTTGGAGTAACGACATTCAAGCAGGTGATTTAATGTTTAACCATGGAATGGTACGGGACAAAGGGATGCTAGCTAGTTATGTACCGGATACTTATCCTGCAACTGCTGATCCAGTTTTACTCGGAAAACTAACTGCAAAAGCAAGAGAAGATGGCTTTACTAGTCATGTTGGATTAGGCATGACCACGCAATCTTATTACTTAGGTCAAGGCAGAGACCCTCAACTTTCTAATGGACCCAAAGGAGATCCTGCTTTCATGTCTTTCTGGCAAGAGCGGCATGTGTTAAATTGTGATATGGAAACAGCTGTGCTTTATTTATTAGCCTCTCTCTATCAAATTCCTGCTGCTAATTGTTTAGTGGTACATCTTAGCCGTATGAATCAGGAAAAAATAGAAGATACAGACTATGAAATACTTCATCAAAATGCTGCTGAATTGGTGTTAACAGCTTGTTTAACATAAATGATTTCCCAGGAAATAAACAAAAAGAGTACCTAAAATATTAGGCACTCTTTTTGTTTTATTTTACTACATTCACATCAATTGCTTGATAGAAAGCTTTGTCAGTATCTCCGATATTCCATACTGCTAAAATAACATGATATCCCGTACGGTCTGATGGGATTGTTACCATTTGTGTAGGGTCTACAACTGGCAATGCTCCATTGTCATTTTGTTCAGTTACCAATTCAAAATTTTTGATATCTAATGGTTGATTTGGGTCCCAACCTTGTTTAGTCATGTAGTAGTCCCAAGATTTAGTTGAATGAACTGCCGTTAAATGCCAAGTAAATGGTTGTACACCTGTTTTAATATCTGTTTTATGCCATCTTTCAGCTGTTTGTTCATCTAATAATGAAAAACGAGAAATTCCTGCACTTGCTAATTTACCAGTCATAAAAGTATTTTTGTAGTTTTCGACACTTTGTGGTTCATACGCGGCATCCCCAATATCTTTATTTAATGTTCCACCTAATTCAGTTCCTTTAAAAATGCGACTTGCAGGTGAAGAAACATAACCATGTGCTGAAGCTGTTGATGTGTATGCTGCAACTCCTCCTAATACCAATGTAACCGTTAAAACAAATTTCAATAGATTCTTTTTCATAATCACTTCTCCTCTTATTCTATTTTGTTACTTTTTAAGAATAGCACACCTATATTTTTATAATTATAAAAATTAAATTATTTTTATTTTTTATTTAACACTTAATTTTTATTGTCATTAGACCAATTTAACACTATAGTCTCGTTCTTTATTTTTTAAGGATTGTACATCATTTTTTTTAACGGATTTTATCATTTATCTAACTCTTTTTATGCCACTTCATTCTTTTTTATTTCGAAATGAAAATACCAATTTTTATATAACATCGACATATAAATTAAATTATGATTAAAAACAGCAACTTTAGTTTATTATTTTTATGTAAAAAAATGCCATCTCTACTTAAGAAATGGCATTATCGTAGTTTATTTTACAACA
This sequence comes from Carnobacterium divergens, assembly GCF_900258435.1. Lineage (NCBI taxonomy): Bacteria > Bacillati > Bacillota > Bacilli > Lactobacillales > Carnobacteriaceae > Carnobacterium > Carnobacterium divergens. The sequence goes on from NZ_LT992558.1 coordinate 2,593,746, forward strand.
TTTACATCAATCGCTTGGTAGAATGCATTTACCGTGTCATTGATTGTCCATACTGCATAGATTACATGATAGCCTGTGCGATTTGCTGGAATGGTTACATTGTGGGTAGTTGGTGAAGTCGGAATCGCACCATTATCATTCACTTGACCAATTAAATCAAAGTTTTTAATGTCTAATGGTTGATTTGGGTTCCAGCCTTCTTTTGTCATAAAGTATTTCCAATTAGTTGTGCTGTGTTTTGCTGTTAATGTCCACGTAATAGGTTGAACGCCTGTTTTAATGTCTGTTTTATGCCATCTTGTTGCGGTTTGTTCATCTAGCGGTGCAAATTGTGTTAAACCAGCACTTGCTAATTTACCAGAAATAAAAGTGTTTTTTAATGTTTCAATACTTTGTGGTTCCCATTGAGCTTGTCCAACATTTGCGTTTAAATTACCACCTAAGTTACTGCCTTTATAGGCACGACTGCCTGGTGATGATACATATCCATGTGCCGATGCTGAAGCTGTGAAAATACCTAATCCCCCAACAACTAATGCTGCCACCAAAATAAATTTTATCAACCGATTCTTCATTAAAACATCTCCTCTTCCTATTTTTTGTTTCCGCTTACAAATTGAATATTAACATAATGTTATAATGTTGTCTAAAGATACCCTTTGATTTATTCATTCTTTTTAAGTAGTTAAAAGTATATTTATGTAATCACAATTATACCAATTATGATTAATTAGACAGGTATAAAAAAAGATATCCCTCTAAACCTGATAGGGAATATCTTTCACTGTTAGATTAATTGGTATTTTTTAAAACTTTGATAGATACCATCTCGATTGTGTGTTGCAGTCACATCATCTGCAATTCTTTTTAACTCCTCACTTGCATTTCCCATTGCTACTCCAACATTTACCAACTCAAACATTTCAATATCATTATGAGCATCGCCATAGGCCATGGTTCTTGAAACCTCTTCCTTAAGGTGTTCAAGCAATTGAGTAATCGCAACTCCTTTGTGAATTCCTTTCAAGACGATTTCGCCACTGTCTTTTCCAAAAACAGGAACCGTACTTCGCATCACATTAAATTCAGTCCCAAATTTTTCTTGAACCACTTCAAAAGGAACTTGATTGTTGATAAAGGAAACTTTATTAATAGTAGAATAATCGATAGAATCATTTTTTTCAGTCAAATAACTACAAAAGACATCTAAGGTTGATCTTAAACTTTGATAATCCTCACTTGCTTGATTTATGTCCGAAAAGACAATTTCATTCATTGTTGTTACACAGTTTAAGCTAGAAAATAACCCATCATTTGACTCTAAATAATAAGCCACACCATTTTCATCTAAAAAATCAATTAAATCTAACATTGTCTCTTCTTTAAATTTCAAATGACTTAGAACTTCACCATTGCTTTCAACATATCCTCCGCCAGCTCCTATTAAGCCATCAAAGCCAATCGACATGATTTCTTCATTAAGCTCTGATTTTGAACGTCCTGTACATAAATAGACCAAATGCCCTTTCTTTCTTGCTGCTTTAATCGCCGTTGTAGCTGACTCTGGTACACGTCCAGTATCGTCACAAAGCGTCCCATCTACATCTATAAAAATAATCTTATGACTCATTTTGTCTCCCCATCTCTAAAGTTAATCGTCTCTTTGTTTCTACTATAAAGTATGGGATGCATTTCATGTCAAGCATTCATTTGGTATCAATGATACAGCAGGTCATGAATAATCTCTTTTTTACTCATTTTACTTGGGAAGAACGTCGGCCAATTAGTCATTTCCGTCAACAACGCTTCGTGACTCTCATTTCCCATGTAGATATGAAAATGACCACTCTTATGAGGTTCTATAAGGTGATCGCTAAATTGAACATACTTTGGAGCCTGTGTTTCTTCTGTCTTAGAAGTAAAAAGATAACGAACTCCTTTTTTTCCCGATTCATAGGTTAAAATTTGATAGCCTGCAGATTCATACTCTGCCTCTTGCCACTCACCATCAATAAAATAAGCAATTTTATTAGCGTAAATGTCAATGGAATCTACATTTGATTTGTATCCTGCTTCATAATATTTTTTGTATTCATCGACAGTTTTATCCCCCGTCTTAGCTTTTTCTTTAAATACTTCCTCTAGTGAACCATCCACTAAATAGGGATAAATCGATTTCCAAGAGCCTTGCCAATCTGAAATGGAACGTTCTTTGACTTCATTATCTTCAAAAATTCCCTCGCTTGCTTTTGTGGCGTGATGATGAGTGTGTGTTTCGGTTTCTTTTTTTTCTAATTGACTAGAAGACGTCTCAGTTTTGTTTGTTTTTTCATTTTTCATACATCCCGCACTTACAATTGCAACTATCATTACTAAAACCAATGCCATCTTTTTTTTCATAATGCTCCCCTTTTTAACTCTTGCTTGTTTTAGTGTCTTTGTTCGTTCAATTAATGCAACTAAAATTATTTTGTCAGCTGTATCCCTTGTTTAGTTCTCTTTCTTTTATGTTCATGGATAAGTTTTAATGCTCTTTTTCGTGTTTTTCTATTTGTACTTTTAACTAAACGACGATAGGCGCTTGATAAATCTTGTTTTTCCATATAGAGTCTCTCCTGTCATTTTATTATATTGTGACTACCTAAAAATAGTCTACCAGCTTGCTTTTTTCACACCTGGAATTTGACCCTTCAATGCCAATTCTCGAAAGTTAATTCTCGATAAGCCAAATTTGCGTAAATATCCTCTGGGACGGCCATCTAGTTGATCTCGATTTCTTAAGCGATTCGGATTTGAATCTTTTGGTAATTTTGCTAAGGCTTGATAATTTTTTTGTTTTTTTAATTCTTTACGAATTAAGGCATAGTCACGAACCAGTTGACGTTGTTTTTCTGCTTTTACTATTTTTGATTTTTTTGCCATTGTCTTCTCTCCTTTAATAATTAAATTTCCTTTATTAGATTTAAATCGTAATCGTTACGCTTTATGTTTTTATCATACTATCATGTTGATTTTTAATTGTCAACTACTACCTTTCTCTTATTGCTTAGAAATAAAACCTAAAAAAGCACAGTTTTTAAACAAACTGTGCTTCTTAATTAAATTAATTTGCTGAATAAATATTGAAAAAGTCTGCTGCATTCCAACCGCCAATGTTTAGATACAAACGATCGCCTACATATTTTTCTCCTACAACTTTATACTTATCTTGATTATTGATTTTTCCAATTACGATAGCGTTTGGATTCGATGGATCATCATATAGTGGAAGTGGATTTTCAATTGAAAAATTCATTTTATTCCAATTCCTTTCAATAACATTTTTTTCAGGGAATATTCTCTTTAACTATCTTTTATCCATAATAGTGATCAGTTATTATCTTAATACCTATTCTATCTTCCTTTCTTCAGTCACACCTCTCTAAATTCTTGTTATTCTCTTTCAAGATATCGTCACTTTTCTTTCAAAAGTCTTTTTGAGGTGTATTTTAATTCAAAAAACAGGCAATTGCAGTCTACTTAGACCGCAATTGCCTATTTTTTTATTTTCGGTACATCTTAAACTCTAAAAACAAATCATTGTAAATCGCTAAATAGTCCGCACCTAAATCTTGATACACTTCTAGATGGGACATCGTTTCATCACTTGGATAAAACTGTTTATCATTTGCGATTTCTTTTGGTAGATACTTCATGGCATCCTTATTCGGCGTAGAATAGCCAATATATTCTGCATTTTGTGCTGCATTTTTAGGCTCTAGCATAAAATTAATGAAGGCGTAGGCTCCTTCTTTATTTTTAGCGGTTTTAGGAATAACAAAATTATCAAACCAAAGATTAGAGCCTTCACTTGGAATCACGTAATGCAGATGTTCATTGTTGTCTAACATTTCACTGGCTTCTCCAGAAAAAGTCACTGCAGCAGCACTTTCTTCTTGAATCATATACATTTTAATTTCGTCGGCTACGATGGCTTTGACATTTGGGGTTAAGGTACTTAATTTTGCTGCAGCCTCGTCTAGCTCCGTTTGGTTTTTACTATTTAGAGAATAGCCTAAACTATTTAACGACAGCCCCATTACTTCTCTAGCACCATCAATCAACATTAAATTATTTTTTAGTTCTGGTCGCCATAAATCATTCCAATGTTGCATATCACTCGCTTTTATATATTTATCATTGTAAATAATTCCTAACGTTCCCCAAAAATAAGGAATCGAATAGGTATTTTTTTGATCGAAAGCTAAATCCATAAAACGCGGGTCGATATGGTTTAGACCTTTGATCTTTGATTTGTCTAGCGGAACTAACATCTTTTCTTTGATCATTTTTTGAATCATATATTCGCTAGGAATTGTTAAATCATAGGCGGTTCCACCTTGTTTGATTTTTGTAAACATCGCTTCATTTGAATCAAATGTTTCATAGGAAATTTTATAGTTTGTTTCTTTTTCAAATTTCTTTATTAAAGAGGGGTCAATGTAATCTCCCCAGTTATAGAGGGTAATCGTATTGTTCCCTGAAAATCCTTGTGCTTTTTCTAAATGCTTTGCATAGGCGTAAAGTCCACCACATAGAATTAAAATGGCTGCGATTAAGGTTCCTAATTTTTTCATATCATATCCACCGCCTCAGCATGCTGCTTATGTCTTAGCTTTTGTTTTTTGCTGTAGTTGTGTTGTTGAATAAAATAATAACCTGAAACTAATGCTAGTGAGAAAACAAACATCAAGGCACTTAATGCGTTGATTTCTAAACTAACCCCTTGTCTGGCCCGTGAATAAATTTCTACAGACAACGTACTAAATCCATTTCCTGTTACGAAAAAAGTCACTGCAAAGTCATCAAGCGAATAGGTAAAAGCCATAAAAAAGCCTGCTAAAATACCTGGCGTGATACTTGGCAAAACAATACGACTTAGCACTTGAAGGCTATTTGCTCCTAAATCTCGCGCAGCCATAATCATCGAGTCATTCATTTCTTGCATTTTTGGCAAGACCATTAGCACAACAATTGGAATGCTAAAGGCAATGTGAGAAAGCAAAACTGAACCAAACCCTAGTCCTAAACCTAAAAAGGTAAAGAAAATCAAAAAGCTTGCCCCAATGATAACGTCAGGAGAAACCATCAAAATATTATTGAAGCTAAGCAACGTATTTCTTGTTTTTCTGTTTTTTGTATAATAAATGCCCATTGCCCCAAACGTTCCAATCATCGTTGCAATCAATGCTGACAGAAAGGCTACCAATAAGGTATTCAAGACAATGGTAATCAACCGTTTGTCTTCAAAAACCGCTAAATAATGTTCCCAAGTAAAGCCTGAGAAGCCATTCATATCACCGCCTGCGTTAAAGGAATAAAAAATCAAATAAAAGATGGGCGCATACAATAAACTAAAAACAGCGATTAAATACAAATTTGAACCTTTTAACAAGCCTTTTTTCATTTAAGTTTGCCCCCTTTTTTTTTCTTCTCCCCTGTTAAGAGCATAATGAAGACCATGGCAACAATTAAAACCACGCCAATCGTTGAACCCATCCCCCAGTTTTGTGTTACTAAGAAATGTTGCTCAATTGCCGTTCCAAGGGTAATCACTCGATTCCCCCCAATTAAACGCGTTAGCATAAATAAGGATAGTGAAGGAATAAAGACTGCTTGAACACCACTTTTCACACCGTTTAGTGTTAAAGGAAAAATAACTCGTCTAAAGGTTTCAAAATTATTCGCCCCTAGATCACGGCTAGCGCTAATATAAGAAGGGTTCAATTCTTCAATTGCATTAAAAATTGGCAAAATCATAAAAGGCAGTTCAATATAGGCTGCAACAAACATAAAGCTCACGTCTGTAAATAAAATTTGATGTCTGCCAATGCCAATAAATTCTAAAAAGTGATTGACGCTCCCATTCATGCTAAATATTCCAATAAAAGCATAAGCCTTCAAAAGCAAATTAATCCAAGTCGGCAAAATAATCAACATTAGCCACAATTGCTTGTGCTTCGTTTTATTTAAAAAATACGCCGTAGGATAGCTAATTAATAACGTAAATAAGGTAATTAAAAAGGCATACCAAACGGAATTAAAGGTCATTTTTAAATACGTACCTGAAGTAAAATACGTTTGATAATTTTCCAGCGTAAACTGACCCTCTACATTGAAAAAAGATTGATATAAAATCAATAATAGCGGGGCAATTACAAATAGCACTAGCCAAAAAACATAGGGAATAAAATAAAACGTTTTTGTTTGCTTTGTCATAACACCCCTCCTTAATCTTCCTCGTAACTTTCTAAACGTGCATCAAATTCTTCTTCTGTCTCATTAAATCGCATAACATGAATATCCTCTGCTTCAAAAAACAAGCCTACTTTTGCTCCAATTGTTGCTTTTTTAGTCGAATGAACCACCCATTCATTGGCTTCGCTATCGTGACAAATAATTTCATAGTGAACACCGCGGAACAATTGTGTATCAACGGTTGCAACTAGTTTGCCTTTTTCAACCGATGTAATGGCTAAATCTTCTGGACGAATCACGATCTCAACGGCTTCATTATCTCTCATCCCTGCATCCACACATTCAAAGGTATGCCCGACAAATTTCACTTCATAATCAGCCACCATATGACCTTTTACAATATTGCTTTCGCCAATAAAATTCGCAACAAAGCGGTTAATCGGTTCGTCATAAATATCCACTGGCGTTCCACTTTGAATAATTTCCCCTTTGTTCATCACAAAAATCTCATCACTCATCGCCAAGGCTTCTTCTTGATCATGGGTCACAAATACAAATGTAATTCCTAAACGACGTTGCAGTGCTCTTAATTCATATTGCATTTCTGTTCTCAACTTTAAATCTAACGCGGATAAAGGTTCATCTAATAAAAGCACTTCTGGTTCGTTTACTAACGCCCTCGCAATGGCTACTCGCTGACGTTGACCACCTGACATTTCACTAATCCCACGATTTTCATAACCAGATAATTGAACCATTTTTAGTACATCTTTTACTTTCTCTTTAATCAAAGTCTTATCCATTTTTTTAATCGTTAGCCCAAAAGCGATATTTTCAAAGACATTCATATGAGGAAATAACGCGTAGTCTTGGAAAACCGTATTTACTTTTCGCTTGTTTGCTGGAACATCGTTAACCTTTTTTCCATCTAACAAAATCGTTCCTTCTGAGGCTTCAATAAACCCTGCAATCAATTTTAAAATCGTTGTTTTTCCACAACCAGATGGTCCTAATAAGGTATAAAATTTGCCACGTTCAATTTCAAAATCAATTTGCTTTAAAACCGGCTCATCCTCGTCGTATTGTTTCACCACATGTTCAAATGCGATAATTGAATTTTTTGTCATTTTAAATAACTCCTTTAAGTAATTTCTTTATAAATAAGAGTTCGTTACCACAAGTAACAGCTGGCTTTCGCCATTAAAATCATTTTTTATCTGATGTTCTTTCGTACCATGAAAATAAATGGATTCGCCTTTTTTCGCATAATAACGTTTCAAGCCTATTTCAATACAAATCGCGCCTTTCGTTACATAACCAAATGTTTCTGAAAGAGAGGGCGCAAATTCTTTAAACTCTCCTGATTCTTTAAACGTAAGCAACACAGGTTCCATTTCATTTTCATTTGATTCAGGAACGAGCCATTTCATTTGATAGCCTTTTTCTTCGTCCTCAAAATCCGTCATTTCCTCTGCTGAATAAACCACACGTTGCTCTTTTTGCCCTTCTTCAAAAAAGTCTTTAGGGCTGCACCCTAACACTTCTAAAATATCAAAAAAAGTCTCCATTGAGGGTGAGCTTAAATCCCGCTCTAATTGAGAAATATATCCTTTACTTAAATCCGTTCGTTCTCCCAGTTCTTCTTGCGTTAAATTTTTTTGAATTCGTAAATTTTTGATTCGCTTGCCAATTTCCATTAAAATTCTCCTTTAGTTTCATTGGGTTTCTTGAATCTATTTTGATTGAAAGTTTACTTTTACTAAACTTCAAACGACAATTGTTTACTTTTACTAAGTATTAAGTTTACTTAAACCTTATTTATTATAACGTTTTTTTTCAAAAAAACAAGAAAAGAACCCAAAAATAATTGAAAAAATCAATTATTTTTGGGTTCTTTTCTGAATCGTTTCATTTAATAAAATAACCGTTACTCTTCATTTCCAATATCCATGACTGAGCTTTCTGTATAGTTTACAAAACGACGCAATAAATTCGCTAATTCACGGCTAATTTCACCATTTTCAAACATTTTTTGGATGTCGGTTCTTTCCGAATTTAAAGCTTTTAAACGCAACTCTTGCAATTGTTTTTCATATTCTTCTGAATAATCTTCACCAAAGCGTTTGATCCGTTCAATTTTATTACGGTATTCAACAATCAAATGGTACGCGATGGTTTTATCCACCTTCCCATCTTTTTTCAATTCTTTTTTCATGTACTCGGATAGTTTACGTATCGCACTTTTAGCTGCTTCTTTTTCTAAAGCAAGACGTTTACGATACTGCTCTTGATACGACGCGCCTTTTTTTAGTCTTAAAAGACCACGTAAACTTTTACGATAGGTTCGTTTCAATAAAATCCAACCGTGATTTAAACGTGAACCAATATCACTGTTTAACCCATTTTGACGTCTAGCAAGAACTTGTAAATATTGTTCAGCAGTTTCTTTATCCACTGACCCATTCTCTTTTAGTTCTTTCACTTTTTCAACTTCTGCTGCAATTGCAATTAACCGGATACTTACCTCGTCTTTTAAAAAGCGGGTAATCGTTTCTTGGCTGTTGTACTCCATTTGTAAGCGACGGATCATATGGTTGTACTCATGAATTAAATCATAGGATGCCATTCGATTTTCTGGCCGACTTTCTTGTTCAATTGTACGAATCGCCACTTGCATAATATGAATTCTAGCTTGTGCTTCCTTCAAGTCATCGTCTGCGGAATTGTCAGATTCTTCTTCAGGATAGTCCGCTAGTTCATCTCCTGAAGTCACTAAACGGCGTTTCGATTTGGTTAAGAAAGGCAATGCAACTGTTGCGGCAATCAAGGTTGCTACAATTACGCCAGATGCTAAAAATAGCATAATTGCTCTGCCAGGGAAAGCCTCACCAGAGTTTAATACGTACGGGACAGATAAAATACCGGCCATTGTCACAGCACCACGAACTCCTGTCAATCCTGACATCAACGCGATTTTAAAACTTGGTTTCACTTCTTTTTTGTGTTTTCCAAATGAAAAATCAAACCACATGTAACTGTAGGTCCATAGAATTCTTAAAATCAAAATCACTAACCAGAGAACAATCACGTACTCTACTAATAAAAAGTTCCCCATCAATGGATTTTTCAAAGCTGAACGCATCGCAAATGGCAACTCGATTCCAAGGATTAAGAACACCAATCCATTTAACAAGTAGATAATCACGTCCCATGTCCGCTCCGTTACAATTCGAACTTCAGCCATTCGATTTTCTACTAACACTTGCTTGTTATTTGCCACAACACCTGCAGCTACTACTGCAATAACGCCTGATGCGTGGAATAAATCTTCAACAATTAAGTAAATCATAAAGGGGGTTAAAATTTGAATCAAGGTATGCAAGACAACGTCCTTAATTCCTTGGCTGCTTAACCAATTTTTCAATGCATACAGCAAAAGCTCTAGAACAATCCCAAGAATCATTCCCACAATTGCCATATAGAAAAAATCAAGCGTAGCTGCTTTTAAAGAAAACGCACCTGTCACAGTTGCTGCAATTGCATATTTAAAGGCAATCAAGCCACTGGCATCATTAACTAAACTCTCTCCACGAACAAGTCGTAAAATTCCAGTTGGAAGTTTTACTTGTTCTGCAATCCCGTTTACCGCTACTGGATCAGTTGGCGATAAAATAGCAGCTAAGGCAAACGCTGCTGCCAACGGAATTTTATTATCAGTCATGGCAGTAATAATATACCCACCAACAATTGTCGTTAGAAAAACTAAAAGAATTGAATTCCCGAAAATTGGGATTCTTAATTTCCATAAATCCCGTTTAGGATAGTGCCTTCCGTCATTATATAGAAGTGGGGCAACAAACAAGAGCATAAACCAACTTGTCTCCAGTTCTATTTGAATTCCAAAAAATAATGCGGCCATCAAGCCTAATGCAACTTGAATTAGGGCTGTTGGAATTGAAACAATGTAGTGGCTGATGATATTAGACACCACAACTAGGACAAATAAAATAATGGCTCCTTCTAAAATTGGCAAAGGTCTATTCACTTCCTTATAAGTTTTTTATTTTAATCACTAGTGTAAATTATAGCATAAAAATACAGGATTGTTTTTATAAAGTTCGAAAAAAATTGAATTTTAACTACTACTTTCCCTTCACACCAAGCTATTTTATTCTTTCTTTTTTTTTCGTTATAAATGGAACTTCATTTTTTAATAGTATCTTTATGAAAATTCTTTTGATCAGCACCCATTAAAAAGAAAAAAATCGTGAAGACAAGCTTCACAATTTTTTTATTGAAACGGATTATAAAATCGACTGCCATTTATATAAAACAGGCTAAAACTTATCATTAAAATCGCAATTGCAACAATTACTGCAACATAATCCATCTTTTGATAAGGTCTTTCCGCATACCAGGTTCGTTTTTTATTTTTACCAAAACGCCTTAATTCCATCGCTGTACTAATAACCTCAATCCGATCAAGACTTGAAAAAATCAATGGCAAAATAATCCGTGCAATGCCTTTGATTCGAGAGAGCAAACGCCCTTTTTTAGACATTTCAAACCCTCTTGCTTGTTGCGCTTGAGAAATACTATAAAAATCTTCTTGGATATCTGGAATATAACGCATCGCTAACGCCACAGCATAGCTGATTTTATAACTAATTCCAATTCGATTCAAGCTTGAAGCAAATTCACTTGGATTTGTAGTTAATAAAAAAATCAACGCTAACGGAATCGTACAGAAATATTTCAAAATCAAGTTAAATTCGTAAAATAATTGCTCACTCGTAATCGTATATCGCCCAATACCTTCAATCAGAACTGTTCTAGATCCGTATAAATCGACTCCATATTCCGGTGAAAATAGGTAGACTGCCACGATATTCAACAGTGAAAAAAAGAAAATAAACTTTAAAACAAACGAAATTTGACGCCATTTAATATGAGATACCTTAAATAAAGCCAACGAAAACAAACTCATAAAAATCAAAAAACGCGTATCAAAGGTCGTCATACAGGCAACTGAAAATAAAATTAAACAAATTAATTTAGACGCACCATTTAAACGATGAATAGGCGTATTGTCTGGAATATACCCTAAAATTTGTTGGTCGCTCATTTTAGACGCACCTCACGATCATATGCTATAAATTTCTTCGTAAAACTAAAGGGATCCGCCATTCCAAGCACTTTAGCAAAAGTAAATAAGGTGGTTTCTTTTAACGATGCTTTTTCAATTAGTTCTTGATTTGTCAAAACATTGACGGACTCCGTATCGGCTAAAATTTCTCCATCTGCTACAACCAGCGCACGATTGGTATACTCTAACATTAAATGCATATCATGAGTAATCATCACAACACTCACACCTAGCTGATTAAGTTTTTCCAAAAATGTCATCATCTCTGTGTAATGTTTAAAGTCTTGCCCAGCCGTTGGTTCATCTAAAATAATCATTTCTGGATTTAGCACTAAAATCGCTGCAATCGTCACACGTTTTTTCTGGCCAAAACTCAATGCTGAAATAGGCCAATTCCGATAAGAATATAAGCCACAAACTTTTAAGACTTTTTCAACGCGTTCCTTAATTTCTTCTTCTGAAACGCCTCGCAATACTAAACCTAACGCTACTTCGTCAAAAATCATCGTCTTAGAAATCATTTGATTTGGATTCTGCATCACGTACCCAATATGATCTGCCCGCTCCTTAATAGACAATGTTGAAAAATCAGTTCCTTCCCAACGCATATCCGTAAAGCTTGGTTTAATAAAACCACAAATAGCCTTTGATAGCGTTGATTTACCCGCACCATTTTTCCCAACAATACTTAACATCTCTCCCTTATTAAACGTCACTGAAACGTCATCTAACACAAAGGGTTTGTCTTTACGATAACGATACGAAAGGTCTTCTAACGTCAATAACGGCGTTTCATGCTTTGGAATACGAATTTCAGGGATTGCGTTCAACCACTGTTCCATTTCCTCTTTCAAATACGGACTGTGTAATTTTTTTAAATTCGCTAAATCTGGCAATGCTTCTAAATCGACTCCCGCATATTTCATAGCGGTAATGTATAAAGGTTCACGAATTCCCGTTTCCGCTAAAATATCTGTGCGCAACAATTCATCCGGCCCACAATCTGAAATAATTCGTCCTTCTGAAAAAACCAAAATACGGTCAACATCACAATACAACACATCTTCTAAACGATGCTCGATAATTAAAACAGTTGTCTTCGATTCTTGGTGAATTTGATCGATTAATTCAATTGCTTGCTTTCCCGCAGCTGGATCTAAATTAGCTAGTGGCTCATCAAATAATAAAATTGGCACTTCGTCTACTAATACTCCTGCCATCGACACTCGCTGTTTTTGACCTCCTGATAAAGCTTGTGGTCGGTTGTCTAAATGGGATGAAATATCCACTACTTTTGACCATTTTTGAACAGCTTGCTTCATTGAACGTTGTGAGACTGCATCATTTTCCAAAGAAAAGGCAATATCTTCAGCCACCGTCAGCCCAATAAATTGACCATCTGGATCTTGCAAAACCGTTCCTACATCAAATGACAAATCTACAACGCTGCTTTCTTTTAACTTCTTTCCATTTACCATTACGGAACCGGTTATCGTTCCTTCATATATATTTGGAATCAGACCATTCATACATTGAGCAAAAGTTGATTTCCCAGACCCACTTGGCCCAACAATTAAGACTTTTTCCCCTTCGTAGATGGTTAAATCAAGATCATATAAAGTGGGCTCTGATTGACTATGGTATTGGAACGTAAAGTTTTCAAATGTAATTATTGGTTTCTTCATTTTAATTCTCCACTTCCATTATTGATAAATTTAAGTACCTATTAATGTTAAAAAAGCTGAGGGCTTGTTTTCCACTCAGCTTCACAATTAGATTTTACCACTAATACTAGTCTTTTTTCAAACTCCCTTTTTTCGTACGAGTAGCAGCATACACAACCATCATTAGCGTGCCTAAGATTCCTACTGAAATAATATTCAAAATACTCGCTAAAACGCCTTGTGCAAAGACTTTATTCGCCGGTTCACTGTATATTAAAATATCTAAAACAGGTGCAATTCCTGCCCAAACAACAATATTTCCAATTACTTGATACACATTAAAGCGGAAAATTTCTTTCTTTCCAAATTCACCTGCTGCCAGTTTAATTTTACTGCCTGCAAGACCATAAATCACGCCAATAATTCCTGAACACACAATCCAACTCCACCAAGCTCCACCATACGTTGTGAAATCCTTAAGTGTATGACCAATCAAACCAATCAAACCACCTGCAATCGGACCAAATAAAACTGCCATCAACGCTAAAAACGGATAGGCTGTTTCTAAGTTTGTATTTGGAATACCTGTTGGAATCACTGCAAAACGACCTAAAATAACAAATAATGCCGAACCGATTCCAATTGCTACAATGGTTTTTACTGATAATTCTTTTTTCATTTCTTTTCCTCCAATTTCCTTTTAGTCAAAAATTACTTTTGGTGCCTTACGCAATTGAATCGTCCAAGAAGACCCGGTTCCAATGTGATACAAACGTGAAAATGAATCTTGATTAACCGCTACACCCATATTGACTAATGAATTAACATAAACAAGCGGTTCCCCAATATGAACATCTGCAAATGATTTAGCAAACATCATAATATTTTGATACACTTGATTGCCTTCATGAAAAATAGACACTTGAATTGAATCGCCATGGACAATTCCAGCTTCTTTAAATAACGCTAATGGAATATTCGTCCATAAAGAACCAAATCGGATATCCAATACATCGATGCTCCCTGTTAAAATCCCTTTTGCTTCATTTGCATCTACTAATTCTAACTGTTGCAACGTTTCTGGCTCCACTACTTCGCCTAAATCTTCAAAATTGATTTCACCACTCGCCAATCGCGCACCGTTATAGGCATAAATATCCCGACCGTGGAACGTATGACTTTCCTCAGAATGAGGCAAACGGCTGGTTAATTCATCAATTCGACGTACTTCTGCTAACCCTTGATAGTGCTTAATATGTGTTAATGAACCATTATCTGGCGTGATGATATAGTGACCTGATTCCGTTTTACACACAATACTTCTACGATCACTGCCAACTCCAGGATCTACAACTGAAACAAAAACGGTTCCCTTTGGCCAATATTGTACGGTTTGATACAATCGATAAGAAGCCACCCAAATATCATAAGGTGGAATATCATGGGTTAAATTCTCCACAACCACTTCATCACTTACCATATGCGCTACGCCATACATCGCACTAACGGCTCCATCGCCTAAACCAAAATCTGTTTGCAATACTAAATATTTCCCCACTGTTGTCGTCCCCCATTTATACTTAATAACTCGTTTAAGTGTTTATGATTATTAGATTATTTTCATTTCTTTCTAATCTATTTCATTTTAAAGTTGTCGCTTTAAATAGTCAACTAATAGTCATTCAACTCTTCATTTTAATGGACTCAAAAAAAAGAAGGCCCCATCATCCAATAGTAGCACTTCTAATTCGGACATTATACAATTGGATCTTCCCCGATAATTCGAACTTCGGTTTCCAATACAACACCAGTATTTTTTAAAATAACTTCTTGGATATGAGCAATCAATTCAATATAATCCGTAGCCGTTGCTTGATTAATATTCACAATAAAGCCTGCATGTTTTTCAGAAATTTGAGCGCCCCCCCAAATCTTCCCTTGTAACCCTGCTTCTTGAATCAATTTTCCAGTAAAATAGCCTGTTGGTCGTTTAAAAACACTCCCGCAAGATGGGTATTCTAACGGTTGTTTCGATTCACGTAAAAACGTCAATTCTTCCATTCGTTTTTGAATCATTTCATGATCGCCTTTTTTCAAATCAAAAACGGCTTCTAAAATAATACTGCCATTTGTTTGTAGCACGCTGTGGCGATAGCTAAACTCTAATTCTTGATTCGATAATCGCTTTACTTCACCTTCAGAGGTTAAAACAAGCGTGCTTTCTAGCACTTCACTCACTTCACCTTCATAAGCTCCTGCATTCATAAATACCGCTCCACCAATACTACCTGGAATGCCACATGCAAATTCCAAACCCGTTAAACTTGCTTTTAAACCAGCATAGGAGGTATCGATTAACTTCGCACCACTTTGAGCAATGACTCGATTGCCCTCCACAACAATAGCTTTCATATCCGTCAAAATCATCACGACTCCACGAATCCCACCGTCTTTTACAATCAAATTGCTAGCATTGCCAAGTACGGTTAAAGGCAAATCAAATTCCTTGATCCACGTCACAAGCTCTACGACTTCTTTTTCAGTCTTTGGGAAAATAAGTAAATCAGCTGGTCCGCCGGTTTCAGTATACGTGTAGTTGGCTAAAGGTTCATTTTCTTTCATCGTCACATTGGGAAATTGTTTTTTTAATTGTTTAATAGACATGATTTACCTCTCCACTCTTAGTTTCATCTATATAATAGTACCATTTTGCTTCTAATTTGAAAAGAATCTCTCCCATTTCTTTGTAATTCTTTAAAAAAGGAACCTTTTAGTCTAAATTAAAATATCTTATGTTTTTCTTTAAATTTATTTGTTACACTATAGAGCAAAATAGATAAGAAGGTGAAGAGAATGAAATGGATAAAAAAAATCTTTCTTTTTGGAATCTCTCTATTATTAGTAGGTTTAATAATAATCGGAAGTTTAATTTTTTTAGGAACAAGAGAAACACCCGAGAAAAATGCAGATACTATGCTTATTTTAGGTGCACAAGTTCGAAAAAATCCAGCAGTACCAAGTAAAGTGTTACAAGAAAGATTAGATGCTAGTCTTCCCTATTTAAAAGAAAACCCCACTACTAAAGTTATTGTCAGTGGTGGACAAGGACCTGATGAATCAGATACCGAAGCAAACGTGATGAAGCAGTATTTAATTGCTCATGGCATTGACGAAAAACGGATTCAAAAAGAAGACCGCTCAACACGCACAGAAGAAAATATCGCTAATTCAAAAAAATGGCTCCATTCAAATCATGTTGTAATCGTAACAAGCGATTTCCACATGTACCGCGCGTTGATGTTGGCTAAGCGTGCAGATATCCAAGCCAGTGGGCTTCCTGCAAAATCAACGAGCTCTGCTACCTTTAAAAGCTATTGTCGTGAATTTTTAGCATTGCCTTATGGGATTTTGAAGGATTGGTAAAAACCTCTATGATTTCTTTTTAGAGCGAAATCATAAAGGCTTTTACAGGTTTATAACGTATGTCTAATTTCTCCAGTCACAATTTTTTGACACAGTTGATGACTAGTTAACGCTGAATCCATTGACACAGCTGCTTCACCCGTTTCAACTCCTTCAATAAATTTACGAATAATTGGAGCAAATCCTCTTTTTTCCAAAGTTGTTTCCCAATCGCCAAATTCAATTATCGTTTTTTCACCATTCTGATTGCCTTCATATTCCGTTAAATTAACCACTCGATGGGTTCCACCAACAGTTGACATCACTTCAGCTGTTTCTGTATTCGCTCCCGACATGTAGTTCATAGAGGCGATGCAAATTGAATTTTCAGTAATGATTTCCATTACACAATTTTTTAGATACTCTCCTTCTGTTTTCAAATAATACGATGTTTTTAAAATCGGTTCATCTAATAAATAAACAGCTGTATCTAACACATGGATAAACATATCATAAATTCCTCGTTGTACTTTTGTTTGACTGTTCGTTTTGTTCTTTTGAATAAAGAGCATATTCTTATCTGGTACGGCTTTTAGTTTTTGAATCATTGGCGCAAAGCGACGATTAAAACCTGTTACTAATTGCACTTTTTTTTCAGAAGCTAATTCCATTAATTCTTTTACTTCTTCAAGGTTCTCACTAATCGGTTTATCCACATACACATGAATCTTATTTTCTAGTAATTGTTTGATTATTTGACCGTGGGTTTCGGTCGCCGTATGAACAAATGCCATTGTAATACCACTTTCAATCAGCTGTTCAATGGTTGAATAAAGCTTCTCCACACGGTACTGTTTGCCAATTTGTGCTAATTTTTCTTGATTTCGTGTATAAAAATGCCAATCGACTTCGTCACTCATCGTCATCATTACTGGTAAATAAGCCTTCTGAGCAATTCCGCCTAATCCGATTACACCTATTTTTTTCATTTTTCATCCTCATTTCTAACTTTACTACCGTTCTCTTTATTCTACCAAATTATTTAATGAAACAATAATAGAATTGATCCATTTGATCTTAATTTTTATTTAGTGAGGTTCAACTATTATTTTGCATTCTATTGTTTCTTTAAGTACAATAAACTTATTACTATATAAAAGAATAAAAGAGGTGCCAAAATGAAATTGATTTCATGGAACGTCAACGGGTTACGTGCTGTCGTCAAAAAAGGCTTTGTTGATATTTTTAATACACTTGATGCTGATTTTTTCTGCTTACAAGAAACAAAACTTCAAGAAGGACAAATTGATTTGGACTTACCAGGCTATTTCCAATATTGGAACTATGCGGTTAAAAAAGGCTATTCAGGAACTGCCATTTTCACCAAACGTGAACCTTTAGAAGTTTTTTACGGCTTAGGAAAAGAAGAACATGATCAAGAGGGACGCGTTATCACACTGCGTTATTCTGACTATTATGTGGTAACTGTCTATACGCCTAATTCACAAAACGAACTCAAACGCTTAGATTATCGCATGACGTGGGAAGAAGATTTTTTAGCATACTTATTAACCTTAGATCAAGACAAACCCGTTATTATGTGTGGCGATTTAAATGTAGCCCACGAAAACATTGATTTAAAAAATTGGAAAACCAATCGAAAAAATGCTGGATTTTCTGATGAAGAACGTCAAAAATTCACTGATTTTTTAAACGAAGGATTTATTGACACATTCCGTTATTTTTATCCAGATTTAGAGGGCGCTTATTCTTGGTGGAGCTATCGCTTCAATGCAAGGGCAAACAACGCCGGATGGCGCATCGATTATTTCTGTGTCTCTGAAAAGCTAAAATCACAATTAATTGCGGCAAAAATCCACCATGACATTCTGGGTAGCGACCATTGTCCTGTTGAATTGGAAATTGACTTATAAAAATAAGATTTGAGAAATCTCTCGAATCTTATTTTTATAACTATCGTTTGCTTTTAATCCATTAACCTATTTTTTATCTGTACACTATTCCTTACTAACTAAGGAATATAGCTTGTTTCTACTGCTTTTATATGATAGTATTTCTTATGCGGTAAAAATAATACGATTGATAATTAGAAACTAATTGTTTGGATTATTTTTCGATTAACTCGATGATTTTACGTAAGCTTTTTATTTATCAGTACAAACCAAAATATTATTTTTGAAAGGGTGTCCCATTTGTCATTTTATCAACAAGATGAGGAAAAAATATTAAAAGATCTAACTAGTTCTATTGACGGACTACAAAATAGCGAGGTTAAAAAACGTCAAGAAAAAGATGGTTTCAATGAACTAAAAACTAAAACAACTGATTCTGCTTTAAAATTATTTCTAGGTACATTCAAGGATGCCATGGTCATCGTCTTACTAATTGTAGCGGTCATTCAAATGGCACTTGGAGATGTAATGGAGTCTTTGATTATTTTTGCAGTACTGATGGTTAATTCAATTGTAAGTGTGATTCAAACAAAGAAAGCTGAAGGTTCACTAGATGCTTTAAAACAACTATCCGCTCCTCTTGCAAAAGTCGTACGTAATGGCGTTAAAGAAGTTATTCCTGCTAGAGAAATCGTAGTTGGTGATATTGTTCTTCTAGATGCTGGCGATTATGTACCTGCAGACGGTCGCTTGTTAGAATCCGGTTCTTTGCGTGTGGATGAAGGCATGCTGACAGGTGAATCTGTTCCCGTCGAAAAAGACACTAAAACAATTGAAGGTGAAGTGCCATTAGGCGACCGCTTTAATATGGTTTATAGTGGTTCAATGGTCGTTTATGGTCGTGGACTTTTCGTTGTAACCGGTACTGCTAATAATACCGAGATTGGTAAAGTTGCAAGTCTGCTTGATAGCGCTAGTAATAAAGCTACTCCTCTACAAGTTAAATTAGATGCTTTTAGTAAAAAATTAGGGGTTGGCATTTTAGTTTTATGTGTTTTGATTTTTGCCATCCAAGCTGTTCGTATTTATCTTGGTGAGCCAAAAGATTTAACAACTGAAATCATCCATGCCTTTATGTTTGCTGTTGCCGTAGCTGTTGCAGCGATTCCTGAAGCATTGCAATCGATTGTTACGATTGTTCTTTCAGTCGGTACTAATAAAATGGCCAAAAAACATGCGATTATTCGTAAGTTACCTGCTGTTGAAACATTAGGCTCAACTAGTGTCATTTGTACAGATAAAACAGGAACTCTAACTCAAAATAAAATGACTGTCGTAGATTATTATTTACCAAATGGTCAAACAGGTGATTTCAACGCTGATCCTACTTCGTGGTCTATTTCAGAAAATCGTTTAATCGAAATTGCGGTTTTATGTAATGACTCTGGTATCAGTGAAGAAGGTCAAGAAATTGGAGACCCCACAGAGGTAGCCTTAATTGCATACAGCAATAAATTGAATTTACCTTACCAAAACTTACGTTCAAAATTCCCTCGTGAAGATGAATTGCCTTTTGATTCAGATCGTAAATTGATGTCCACTATTCATACGATTGACAACGAACGCGTTTTATTGACTAAAGGTGGACCTGACGTGGTCTTTAATCGTTGTACTAGTGTCTTATTAGACGGCGAAGTAGTGCCTTTGACAGATGAATTATTAACTCGTTTTTCAACACAAAATGAAGAATTTTCAAATCGTGCGTTGCGTGTCTTAGCTTATGCTTACAAACCGTTCAGCAAAGACAATACTTTAGATGCAGATGCCGAACACGACTTAATCTTAGTTGGGATTACGGCAATGATTGATCCTCCTCGTGAAGCCGTTTATGCAGCGATTGACGAAGCGAATAAAGCCGGTATCCACACCGTTATGATTACAGGTGACCATAAAACGACTGCTAAAGCAATTGGACGTGAAATTGGTTTAATGGCAGAGGATGATATCGCCTTAACAGGTCAAGAATTAGATGCTTTATCTGATGATGAATTGGATGCTAAATTAGAAAAAATTTCTGTCTATGCCCGTGTTTCTCCTGAAAACAAAATCAGAATTGTTCGTGCTTGGCAGAAAAAAGGCAATATCACTGCAATGACTGGTGATGGCGTGAACGACGCTCCTGCTTTAAAACAAGCGGACATCGGAATTGCAATGGGTAGTGGAACAGACGTTGCTAAGGACGCTGCAGCAATGGTGTTAACAGATGATAACTTTGTTTCCATTATCAGTGCTGTTGAAGTTGGACGTAATGTCTTTGATAACATCAAAAAAGCCATTGCCTATCTATTTGCAGGAAACTTAGGGGCTATTATTGCAATCATTGCGGCTTTAGTAATGGATTGGGTGAACCCGTTTACTGCTCTTCAACTTCTATTTATTAACTTAGTAAATGATTCCTTACCTGCAATTGCACTAGGAATGGAAAAAGCTGAGCCTGACGTAATGGACCGTAAGCCAAGAGATGTAAATGAAGGCATCTTTGCTGGGGACACCTTAAAATCTGTCCTTTATCGTGGTATTTTGATTGGGATTGCCGTAATTATTTCACAATACATTGGACTAAGTTATTCCAATGAAATGAGTATCGCAATGGCCTTTACAACCTTGATTTTAGCAAGAACGTTACAAACTTTTGCAGCACGTTCAAATACTCAAACAGCTTTTGGTGCTGGTTTCTTCAGTAACAAATATGTATTATTAGCAGTTGGTGTTTGTTCGGTACTTTACGCCTTTACTGTCTTGCCAGGTGTTCGTGAAATCTTCTCTATTCCAGCGAACTTTGGTTGGGATCAATGGCTTGTTGCTGCTGGTCTTGCACTTGGAGCTGTCATTTTAATGGAAATTACAAAAATCATTACAAATAAACTTAAATAAAAAAATCCTGTTCGTGAAATTTCACGAACAGGATTTTTTTTTAATTACTTTCCATTAGATGAGAAACATACGCTACTGTTTCAGGTTGTGTTGCTTCAATTTCATTAATTTTTTCAGCAAATTGTGGCAAATGTTCCTTATGGGCAACTAATAATTCATCCAATAATGTTTTAGCCATCGCTCCACCTGGTACTAAAGGATTCACTGTAAAGGCATGTAACGCTGCGCCATAATCGCCATCAATCGCGGCACGAATAACAGTTTCTTCCATCCCTTTCATCATCTGAATAATGCCTCTTGCCGCTGGTGGGAACGCGCCCCAGTTGTAAGGCTCTGGTCCGTGACTTGTAACGGGTCCCGATACTTCAACAATACAATCATATGGTAAATCTGTAATCGTTCCATTATTAGCTGTTGAAACAACCATATCTGTACGTTTGTCATTTTGAATCGAAGCAATCAGTTCACAAGCAGCATCACTATAGTGAGTCCCCCCACGTTCTTCTAATTCTTTCGGTTTATAATCTAAATTGGGATCTTTATAAAGTTCAAATAAACGAGCCTCTGTTGCTTTGACCACTTGTGCTCTTGTCTCACCCTTTTTAAATTCTTCAATTGAATGCGCTAACATTTCGTCTTCAATATAGTAATAACGATGATAGCCACATGGCAACATCCCTAAATCTTTAATTTGTTCATAATGGAATGGCACGTTGTGAATGTTTTTTAAATGACTTTCCGTTTCACTTTGCGGTCCATAAATCAGATCAATCAATTCAGCTGTCCGTTCTTTTCCTGTTTTATCCCAAACACGATGCCAATGGAAATGATTAATTCCTGCAAATTTAAAGAACAACTCATCTTCTGGTAAATTTAATTTTTCAGCAGCTTGTTTACGATGTCCAATCGGAACATTACATAAGCCAGCTGTTTTTTTCCATCCACCATGCTTAATTGCTGCTTCTGTCACCATTCCAGCTGGATTTGTAAAGTTTACCAACCATGCGTCTGGACATAATTCTTCCATATCTTTAATAATATCTAGAATCACTGGAATCGTTCTAAAGGCTTTGAACATTCCACCCGCGCCATTGGTTTCTTGACCTAAAACACCATGAGATAAAGGAATTCGTTCATCTTTGATTCGAGCATTTAATAACCCCACACGGAATTGTGTTGAAACATAATCGGCATCTTTTAAAGCTTCACGACGGTTTAATGTTAAATGAACGGTCCAAGGAAGCCCCGCTGCTTTTACCATCCGTTTAGCCATCTCACCAACAATTGCAAGCTTTTCTTTGCCTTCTTCAATATCTACAAGCCAAATTTCTTTAATGGGTAATTCATCTTTACGTTTAATATACCCTTCAATCAATTCTGGTGTATAACTTGAACCGCCACCAATAGTTACAATCTTCAATGCATCTCTTGTCATAAAAATCCTCCTATTATTAAAGCGTTTTCTTTCCTGTCTCTACTATAATCTGTGTAATGCATTACATGTCAAGGAACATTTCAAATAAAATTTTTTTAGGATTTCACTTTACAAAAGGAACGTTTGTTCGTATAATGGTTTTAACTATTTTAACTCGTTAGGAGGAACTCATATGAAAACCTATCAAATCCACGGGAAAGTTATTTCGGATATCAAAATTATCAGTACTTCAACTGGTACGCCTTTTGCTCGTTTTACTTTGGAGCATAAAGATAAACCTTATAATTGCTTGATTGCTGGACAAAAAGCCTTTAACTTTCTATATGAAGTGAAAAATGGAAGTTTTTTGCTACTAGAAGTTCTTCCTAACGAACGAAAACAATTAGTTGTTAAGCAGTATCAACTTAAACAAAAATTAACTACCTCATTTCAATATAAAGGTTTACACTATCCTCATAAGAAATTTAACCGCTAGACGTGGTTCTTTTCTTTTTCATAACTAGTATTTTCTTAGTAAAAAGTTTATACTATTAGGTATGAAAGAAACTTGTTTTGAGGTGAAAAAAATGAATTTTGTTGCACTGGATTTTGAAACAGCTAACCATGAACGACATAGTGCTTGTTCGGTAGCTTTAACAGTGGTTCGTAACAGTCAAATCGTTGACAACTATTACACACTGATTAAACCTGAGACTCCTTTTTTCTGGCGTAATGTCCAAGTTCACGGCATCCACGAACGGGATGTGGCAAATGCGCCAAACTTTGCAAAAGTTTGGGACGATATGAAGCCCTGTTTCAAAGAAAACAAATTGATTGTTGCTCATAATTTACCTTTTGATCAAGGAGTCTTGAATGGCTGTCTCGACTATTACGAAATTGAACGCCCGCATTTCCAAACACTATGTACCGTTCAATCAAGTCGTAGACTCTTAACGGAACTACCTAATCATAAGCTAAACACTGTCTGTGATCATTTTGGTATCAACTTAGAAAATCACCACCATGCATTAGATGACAGCAATGCTTGTGCGACTATTTTATTGCATTTAGAAAATAATTTTGGCACAGAACCTTTAAAAAAATTAGTAAAACACGTATAAAAAAAACGACCAAATCTCAAAGATTTGGTCGTTTTTTTAGGCATCAATCATTTTGCTCATTAGTTGAACATCTAAATATTCCCCATCATCATAGACACCACGTTTTAATAGCCCCTCTTGCTCAAAGCCCATTTTCTCATAGAGATGAATAGCTCGTTGATTTCGGTCTTGTACCGTCAATTCTAAGCGTCTGATGACCTTTGATTCTTCCGCCCAAATAATGAGTTCTTCCATCAGCATCGTGCCTAGCCCAAAGCCCCAAAAATCCTTAGAAATTGAGATGCCAATTTCTCCTATATGTTTCATTTTAGGTTTTGCTTCCGCTTTAACGCTTGCCGTTCCGATTATTTGCTCACCTAGTATGGCTACTAACAATAAATTGTTTTCAGAATTCAAAATGTTTTCAATAAAATATTTTTCATCTTCTTCAGATATCGCTAACCCCTCTGCACCATAAGAAAGAAAGCCTGTTTCTGTCGCAACACCTTCTAAAAAGCGCAACACCTCTTTTGCATCATCTGGAATCGCTTCTCTGATTACAATATCGATTTTTTCTTTTTTCATCGTGTGTCGCTCCTTTTGGTATCATTTATCTTCAAAATAATTCGCTACTATTTGTTCGTACTGTGCTCCCACTGGTTCAAAAACAAGATCTCGTTCCGAAAAAGCTTCTCCCATCGGCACCAATTTAATTTTTAAAAATTCCTTTGGCAAATCTTCTGGGATAAAGGTCGCCCATTCAACAATCGACACGCCTTCTCCTTGAAAATATTCTTCCAATCCTAACTCATCTCCGCCCACTTCTTCTAAACGGTAAACGTCCATATGATAAAGTGGCAATCGACCTGATTGGTATTCTCGAATCAAGGTATACGTTGGACTTTTAATGACTTCTTTAATACCTAAACCTTCTGCGATGCCTTTAGTAAACGTTGTTTTACCAGCACCAAGATTTCCTTCTAATAAAAGAACACTGCCTTCTTCTAAAAAATCCGCTAAGCTTTTAGCGATTTCCTTTGTTTCTGCTTCATTTTCCGCATGTTTTGTACGCATTGGCTCCGCTCCTTTTCAAATGGAGAAACGTAACGTTCTCAATCCTTTAATAAGTAGTATAACGAAAGTCTAAAGAAATTTCTATTAACTTCTTTACTATATAAGAAGTTTCTGCTAATAAAAAAGGCCTATTAGAAAATAGACCTTTTCTCTTAAAACATCATTTTTGTAATGCGTTCCACAGCTTTCATTAAAGCGCCCGTTGCTTGATCTTGCAGATTTTCTGCTTGATCAAAGGCTGCGATATTAACCTCATGCTTCGCTACATCGATACTGTCGGTCATTGCTTGACAGCCTTCAACAAATTCTTTGTAAGCTTTTAATAATTGACTATTTACACCCAATAATTTGATTGGTGCTTTTAAACCTTTTAATTTTGCTTCGATTGCAACGTATTTCTGGGTACCCTCTGCAAAATTTTCTTTGATTGTGTTTAATTCTTCTGTTGAAATAGCAGCTAAGTCCTTCTTATCTAAGGCTCCACGTAAAACTTCAAAGTATTCACTTAAACGTTCGCCATTATCTTCTGTATCTGTAACTGCTGTATTCACCGTTTGAATGTAAAAATTTGGATTTGCTTTCATTAAATTCCCTCAACATTTCTTTAGTAGTTTTTTTAATCGCTAGATAACATTCATTATACCTTTTAACTGAAATGAGGTAAATAGAATTTTTTTAAGTTATCTCTAGCTACCTTTATTCATCGATTTCTCCATTTAAATGAACAACTTAAACCACATTTCATTTTTGACTATTTATTTTACTTATAAATTACAAACGCGATGATTTTTATCACTATTGTGCTATTTAACTATTATATAAATTATATAAATGATAATATAAAACAGCTTTATGATAATTAAATTTATATTAAAAGGAGAAGATATGATGAAAAAAAGTATTTCAGTACTGTGTTTATCTATGATTATTTTAGGAAGTTCAACAATGATTGGTCAAAGTGTCGGTGCTTCAGAATTACAAGAAAATCAACAAGCAACTGTAAAAAATAATATCACAGAATTAAAGGTTGATTCTTATGTTGGAGAATGGGAACAGGATTATTTAGATCCAAACCCTGTCAAAGCTTGGAAAAATAGGGATACAAATCAAGTGGAGATACATGGTAATAGTTTATATAGTGTAGCAGGTATCGTTTTTGAAAGCCATTTAGATGTAGTTGGAAAACAAACAGGAAAATCCTATTACAGCAAATCAGCAGGTATTTTGGAACAGATTCCTAGCGTAGATATTATTTTAGACAACAAAGATATTATTGATGATGAATTAGAAGTTAGCCTCTATGCAGATTGGCAAGGTAACGGACCAATAGAAAGAAGTTATGCGTCTGCTACAATACACATGCAATAAAAAAACTTCTTAGAACTAAAGAGCAATCCTAAAAAATTAATAGTTTAGGTTTTTTTAAAATTTTGATATCCTTAACTATTTTAATTGAGCTTGGTCAATGATGTGGAATTTGCATCATTTGATTAGCTCTTTTTTCTCGTTCTATCCTTTCTTATTGATCATAAAAAAACGTTTAATACTAACCTCATACATAAAGAATTCAGCTAGTGTATAGAAAATAAAATAAAAAAAATAGAGCGAAAGATTCGCTCTATAGAAATTCTACAAGTTTAAGTTTCGTGCATTTAATTAGCACTATGGGAATACGCTCTTTTAGTTCATCAAGCTTTGTGCAGCTGTAATGATTGATAATTTGTATACATCTTCTTCGTTACATCCACGAGACAGATCTGAAACTGGTTTGTTTAAACCTTGCAAGATTGGACCAATGGCTTCGAAGTTTCCAAAACGTTGTGCAATTTTGTAGCCAATGTTTCCTGATTGTAATTCTGGGAAAACAAAGACAGTTGCTTGACCTGCTACTTTTGAATCAGGTGCTTTTTGTTGTCCTACAGAAGCGATATAAGCTGCATCAAATTGTAATTCTCCATCAATTAAAACATCTGGAGCCAATTCTTGAGCAATTTTTGTTGCTTCTTCTACTTTTTTAGCTTCAGGAGCATTTGCTGATCCTTTTGTTGAGAAGCTTAGCATTGCTACCTTTGGATCGATATCGAATAAAGCGGCTGTTTTTGCACTTTCAACAGCGATTTCAGCTAATTCTTGAGCATTTGGGTTCACATTGATTGCGCAATCTGAGAATAAATATTTTTCGTTATCGCGGCCACGTAACATGATGAATGCACCACTTGTACGAGAAACGCCTGGTTTTGTTTTAATAATTTGCAATGCTGGACGAACTGTATCTCCTGTTGAATGAACCGCACCACTTACTAAACCATCTGTTAAGCCCATGTAAGTCAACATTGTTCCAAAGTAATTTTCGTCTTTTAATAATTCTCTAGCTTGTTCTTCTGATACTTTTCCTTTACGACGTTCAACTAATGAGGCTACCATAGCGTCAATTTCTGCATAATTTGCAGGATCGATGATTTCGATATTGTCAACGTTAAAGCCACGTTTTTTAGCCGCTTCAGAAACTGCTTCAACACTCCCAATCAACACAGGAGAAACCAATTCTTCAGATGCTAAACGAACAGCAGCACCAATAATACGAGGCTCAGTTCCTTCAGGAAATACAACACGAATTTTTTTTCTTACAATTTTAAACTTTAGACTATCAAATAACTCCACAATACTTACCTCCAGCAAATTATCATATTTTCTTCTATTCTACCATATCTTATTCAAAAAAAAAATAACAGTTTTTTCAGCTGTTTTCTATAAGAAATCCCTAAAGAACAAATATTCTTAAATTAAAACTAATACAGTTTCTATATAATATCACCCAAAAAGTGTTACACAGTTTCTGGTAGCTGCCAATTGATTGGGGTTTCGCCAAATTTTATTAATGCTTCGTTCGTTTTTGAGAAAGGTTTTGAACCAAAAAATCCTCTGTAAGCCGATAATGGACTTGGATGTGGCGCTGTTATGACTGCGTGCCTTGTTGTATCGATTAATTTTAGTTTAGAAATAGATGGTTTTCCCCATAAAATAAACACAATCGGCGTTGCTCGGTCATTTAATTTTTTAATCACAGCATCTGTCAATGTTTCCCACCCTTGACCACGATGAGAATTTGCTTGTCCATTTCGAACTGTTAGAACTGTATTTAATAACAAGACGCCTTGATCAGCCCATGATTTTAAATACCCGTGATTCACAGGAGGAATCCCTAGATCCGATTGCAACTCTTTGTATATATTTACCAAAGAAGGGGGCGTTTTGATTGTTGGTTGAACTGAAAAGCTTAATCCATGAGCTTGGTTAGGTCCATGATAAGGATCTTGTCCTAAAATCACTACTTTGACTTTATCATAAGGCGTCCATTCAAAAGCCTCCCAAATGTGGTTCATCTCTGGAAAAATAACTTGTTCTTGATATTCTTTTTTTAAAAATTGTCTTAATTGTTGATAATAAGGCGCTTCAAATTCATCTTTTAACACCTCTTGCCACTCATTATGAATAAGTTCTTTCATTCTTTTATCCTCCTTTAATTAGGCTACTCCTTAAATTCTACTAAAAAAACCGTATTGTATCAATCGTTATTTAATATTATTATAAATCGCCATTCTCCTTTTTATAACGTAAAAAAAAATCTTTATCAAACTTTTTAAGTTTCTTTTCAGTCATTTAATGGTAAACTTAAAAGGAATCTAACATATTGGGGGATACATCATGATAGAACTTATTGCATCAGATATGGACGGAACTTTGTTAAATGAAAAAATGGTTATTTCAAAAACCAACGCTGAAGCGATTGCTGAAGCAGAACGTCGTGGCATTCGTTTTATGGTCTCAACTGGGCGTGGCTATACTGAAGCTCATCCTTTACTGGCTGAAGTAGGAATTAGTTGTCCGATGATTACACTTAACGGCGCGCAAGTTTACGATGAATTTGGTCAAATTATTGACAATATCGGAATTGATAAAGCAACAGTCCATGCTATTTTAAAAACATTAAAAGAACACAATATCTATGCCGAAATGGTCACTTCAAAAGGAATCTATTCAGAAAGTAAAGTTAAACGGATTGAATCTGTGGCTTCTTTACTAGTCAATTTAAATCCTGATACCACTTATAAAATGGGCGTTGTTCTCGCTGCTGCTCGTTTAGAACTAATGAATATTAACTATGTTGATGATTATCAAGAACTTGTAAATGATGAGTCAATTGAAGTTTTAAAATTAATCGCCTTTAGCGATGATGGTCAACGTACCTTGCAACCAATCAAAGAGCAACTTGAAAGCTTAGGGACATTAGCGATTACATCTTCATTTATCAACAATATCGAAATCAATCATAAAAACGCTCAAAAAGGCATTGCTTTAAAACGAACCGCTAAAAAATTAGGGATTCCATTAGAAAACGTGATGGCAATTGGCGATAATTTTAACGATGTCTCCATGCTAGATGTTGCGGGTGTTAGCTTTGCGATGGAAAATGCGGAAGAAGACGTTAAAAAACATGCGAAACACCTGACTTCTAATAACAATGAAAATGGTGTCGCTGAAGCCATTATGCGCAGTATCAATGAAAACTTATAATTTTCTATTGACAATGACACAGATTTAACGTAAAAATAAAATAACAACTTATGCTACACCCGATATATAAGGAGGAAATTCCCAAATGACAGTTATCCCAAAAACATTAACAATTGCCGGTAGTGATTCAAGTGGTGGCGCTGGTATCCAAGCCGATTTAAAAACATTTGAAGAATATAGCACCTATGGTTTGTCTGCTCTAACAACCATTGTTACCATGGATCCTGACAACGATTGGCATCACAATGTCTTTCCAATTGACGTTGCTATCGTGAAGGAACAGCTAAAAACAAATTTAGCAGGTGGAAAAATCGATGCAATGAAAACAGGAATGCTTGGAACGGTTCCTATTATTGACTTAGTTGCTGAAACGATTAAAACACATCAGTTAAAAAATATCGTGATTGATCCAGTAATGGTTTGTAAAGGTGAGGATGAGGTCTTAAATCCAGATAGTGCCGATGCATTAAGAGATCAGTTAATTCCCTTAGCAACTATCACTACACCTAATTTATTTGAAGCAGGTGTTTTATCTGGTTTAGGTAAATTAACCAATCTAGAGGACATGAAAAAAGCTGCTGAAAAAATCCATGCACTGGGTGCGAAAAACGTGGTGATTAAAGGCGGAAAAGCCTTAGCTGGTGATAAAGCCATCGACCTTTTTTATGACGGTTCTGAATTTACTGTGTTAGAAACAGAAAAAATCACCCCGGCCCATAACCATGGAGCGGGTTGTACGTTTGCAGCTGCAATTACTGCTGGACTAGCAAACGGTCTTTCTGTTAAAGACGCTGTTTTAAAAGCAAAAGACTTTGTTTCAGAAGCAATCCGTAGTGGCTTTGATTTCAATGAGTATGTTGGCCCTGTTTTCCATGGTGGCTATCGTTTAACAAAACAAGATAAAATTTAAGTTCTCATAAAAAAAAAGCAGAAATGAAAGTTAATAAATTTCATTTCTGCTTTTTCCTATTTCAACAAGTTCTTTTACACTATCCAGAGAAATATCTACCATATTTTCAACTGCTTTTTCTGTATAAAAAGCAATATGTGGCGTTAACAGTACGTCACTACGATCTAATAATTCTTGTAATCTTGTGTCTTCTATTGTTTTTCCACGCCAATCATGAGAAAAATAAGCTGTTTCATTTTCATAAGTATCCAAAGCAGCTCCTGCCACTTTCCCACTATTTAAACCTGACAATAAAGCATTCGTATCCACTAAGCTGCCTCGTGCAGTATTAACAAGATAAACACCCTGTTTCATTTGATTGATTGCGGCTTCGTTAATCATGTGAAAATTACTTTCTAGAGCTGGTGCATGTAAGGTGATTAAATCAGATTGTTGGAAAAGCTCTGCTATTTCTTCTACATAAGTAACGCGATCCTTTAAATCAGGATTTTGATACACGTCATACGCTAAAATTTTGCTTCCAAATCCTTGATAAATATCAATTGCACTCTGGCCAATTCGACCAGTGCCAATCACGCCAACTGTCATATGCTTCAATTCCTTTGAAATTAAACCACTCCAACGAAAATCTTGCTCTTCCATACGTTGATTAAATGCAGGGACACGACGAATTAATTGCAATGCTTGGCTAACTGAAAATTCCGCAATTGCACTCGGTGAGTATCCTGGTACATTGGTCACTTTCACGTTATTTTTTTTAGCAGCTTCGATGTCTACACTGTCATAGCCAACCGAACGAATTGCAAAACTGTGAATACCTAATTGAGCTATTGATTGGAACATTTCTGCTTCATAAGCGCTCGTTTGTAACGCACAAATACCCTCATAGCCTTTAGCTAGAAAAGCTGTTTCTGCAGTAATCCTTGCATCCGTCATTGCTACTTCGATTTTATTGCGTTTTGCCCATTTTTCGATATATTTTCTTTCATCTTCTCGAACATTATACGCAATTAACTTCATCTTCTCTTCCTCATTTCGTGAAATTTTCTTTTTTTACTTTAGCACATTCTCCCTCATTTGAATACTAACACATGACGATATTTAGGTTATTTTAATATTTTTTTACACCTAAAATTGAAAAAATCTTATGCTTTTCGTAACTGATTTAATCTTGGTTTTGTGCTATTCTATTCATAGAGGTGGATAATTATGATTCATTTATATATGAAACAACAATTTGTATCCATGCAAGAGCGTATTATTATTAAAGACGAGTCTGGAAAAGATTGCTATCTACTCATTGGAAAATGGGGAAATGTTGGCGATGGTCTTTATCTATATAAAATTGACGGTACATTAGTTGCTGAAGCAAAACAAACCCTACTGTCAATTTTGCCTAAATTCGATTTGTATCTTGCAGATCAAAAAGTAGGAAGCTTATCTAAACATTACGGCTTAAAAATGCCTTTTTTTAAAGTAAGCAAGCTTCACTGGCTGGTGACTGGGGATTTTTACAATCATCATTACCAAATAAAAAAAGGACACCAGTTAATTATGACGATGGAAAAAAGTTATTTGCCTACTGGAGACTTTTACGCCCTATCCATTGAAGATCCTAAAGATGCTCCGATTTGCTTATGTATCGCAGCAATACTCGATCATTTATTGCTCAATCGACTTCCTCAAAAGGTTCGAAATCGCCGTATTTCTTTTCAACCGTATTAAGACTCTTTTTTCTAAACTTACTAAAAATCGTTAAACCACTAAGTGATTTAACGGTTTTGTTATTTTTCAGTTATTTCTTTTTGCATATGGTTGTACAAGTGCCCACTGATCGTCACTTCACCGTTCTTTTTGAAGCCCATTCGCTCATACAATTTTTGTGCTTGCGGGTTTTGTTGATCGCAATTTAAACCAATTACTTTTTGACCGTCTTCTAAAGCAAAATCTGGAAGAGCTGCTAACAACTCTGTTCCAACTCCTTGCCCACGGAAAGATTCTTTTGTAACAATTGAATCAAGGTACCATTCATTTGGAACTGTTTCTGGTTCTGTAAATAGTTGAATCGATGTATCAAACCCTTTTTCTTGAATAATTTCTGTTAATGGTGCATCAATTAGCGGTTCAATTGCTCCTGGATAACCAAAAACAATCCCAGCTATCTCACCGTTCTTTTCCCACACATGGCCATGATTGTAGCTGTAACGATAATCTTCCGTTTGAATACCGGCAATCAATAATTCAATCACCTGTTCTCTTGACAAAGTTTTAAAAACATCTAATTCCATATCTTCTAGAATCACCATAATCATCGGCGCAATTGCTGCTGCATCTGCTTTTGTTGCTTTTCTAATCATTGTTATTCCTCTTTTCCTTTAGGTAGTTATTCGTAACGCTCGTTGAATAAATTCTGCAGTTGCTTGTTGTTGTTCTTCAATCAATTGTTGACTTGGTTTAGTATCATATAAATAAAGTTGTTCTGCTGCTGATTCTGTTAATCCAATAATTAATTTAGCCATTTGTTTAGGATTTAACGTGACATCCATTTCTTTTTTTTGAATGGCTTCTTCTAAAATAGCCCCAACAAATTCATAATAAGGATCATAGATGGTTTCCCATTCTGTTAAATAATCACTTGAAGCTAAACCCGCATACGTCAGAGCTATCACTTCAGAGTATCGCTTCGTCAAAGTAAAACTAACCTCAACCAGTTGATTGAGTTGTTCTGCAAAAGTCGCTTGTGGATTGACTTCTTTTTTGGCTACCGACAAAATTTCTTTCACTACTTCTTCTGCAATGGCCGGCATAATCGCTAATTTTGAAGGGAAGTATAAATAAAAAGTTCCTTGTGCAACGCCTGCATGCTTAACAATGTCAGAGATTTTGGTTTGTTCTAACCCTTTTTCCGTAAAAATCGCAATCGCTGCTTCGATTAATTTTTGTTTTTTATCTTTCATAAAGTCCTCCTATCAAAAATGACTGACTTTCATTCATTTTATTTTAAATAATCAAAATTGTCAACTATAGTATAAGTTCTGACGCTTTCATTCCATTCATTAAAGTATCTTAAATGCTTCACTCTAAACTCCTTACATTTCGTGTTACATCTTCTGACATAACGTGATTACATATTAGTTGCATGTTTTTTAATTTTGAAATAAAATGAATTCTTAAACAGGAGGAGATATGATGAAACAACATAGAAAACACTTATTTCTATTATCTATCACACTACTATTAGGTGTGCTATTTAACTTTGCAGCCCCACAAAAAGCAGCTGCTGAAACAACTAAAAAATACATTATCGGGACGGACGTAACCTTTGCCCCCTTTGAATTCCAAGATAAAAAAGGTGATTTTGTAGGAATTGACATGGATTTGTTAAAAGCCATTGGAAAAGATCAAGGTTTTGAGGTTGAAATCAAACCCCTTGGCTTCAATGCTGCAGTTCAAGCTCTTGAAACGGATCAAGTGGACGGTGTTATTGCAGGAATGAGCATTACCGATGAGCGTAAACAAAAATTCGACTTCTCAGACCCTTACTTTGAAAGTGGCGTCGTAATGGCGGTCGCAGATACAAACGATACCATAAAAGGCTACGACGACTTAAAAGGCAAAACAGTAGCTGTTAAAACAGGAACTCAAGGCGCTGAATTTGCTCAATCGATTAAAGATAAATATGGTTTTAAAGTGACGACCTTTGATGATTCTTCTAATATGTACGAAGACGTTAAAGCTGGAAATTCTGATGCTGCTTTTGAAGATTATCCAGTAATGGCTTATGCGATTACTCAAAATGTCCCTTTAAAATTAGTAACAGATAAAGAAAAAGGCGGCCAATATGGCTTTGCTGTTAATAAAGGCAAAAATCAAGAATTATTAAAAATGTTCAATGATGGCTTAACGAATCTTAAAAACAATGGCGAGTATGAAAAAATTCAAAATCGTTATTTAGGCGAAGCTGATAAGAAAGTTGAAAAAACAAGCACGTTAGCGTTAGCAAAAGAAAATGCGGGTCAATTAATGGCTGGACTTGGTAAAACATTGTTGATTACCTTGATTTCAATTGCGATTGCTTCTGTGTTAGGCATTCTTTTTGGCTTACTAAGTGTGACACCAAGTAAAATTTTACGTGGGATTGCAATGATCTATGTCGATATCATGCGTGGCGTACCGATGATTGTATTTGCATTCTTCGTCTACTTTACCATCCCACAAATGCTAGGAATCAAAATGCCTGCTACGTTAGCTGCGATTATTATTTTAAGCTTAAATGCCGGTGCTTACATTGCCGAACTTGTTCGTGGTGGTATCAATGCAGTTGACAATGGTCAATTAGAGGCTGCTAGAAGTCTCGGATTGCCTTATGGAAAATCAATGAGTAAAATTATCTTGCCTCAAGCCGTTAAAATTATGATCCCTTCATTTATCAATCAATTTGTGATTACACTAAAAGATACATCAATTTTATCCATTATCGGATTAGTAGAATTAACACAAACCGGTAAAATCATTATCGCTAGAACCTACGATTCAAATATGTGGTTTATCATTGGCTTAATGTATATTATCGTGATTACGTTCCTAACAAAAGTATCCAATCGTCTTGAAAGGAGAATCAACAATGGTTAAATTAAAAGTTGAAAATTTAAAGAAAAGCTATGGCAGTCTAGAAGTCTTAAAGGGCTTGGATTTAGAAATTCAAGAAGGCGAAGTTGTCTGTATGATTGGCCCATCTGGTTCTGGTAAGAGTACTTTCTTACGTTGTATGAATCACTTGGAAGAAATTAATGGTGGAACCGTGATTGTAGATGATTACGATTTAACGGACCCGACGATTGACATCAATCAAGTTCGCCAAAATATCGGGATGGTTTTCCAACATTTCAACCTTTTCCCACATTTAACTATTTTAGAAAATATCACATTAGCTCCAATTGAACTAAAAAAAGAAACAAAAGAGTCTGCAAAAAAACGGGCTTTAAGCTTGTTAGAAACCGTTGGCCTACAAGATAAAGCCAATGCCTATCCTAAATCCCTCTCAGGTGGTCAAAAACAGCGTGTCGCGATTGCAAGAGCTTTAGCCATGTCTCCAGACATCATGCTCTTTGACGAGCCGACAAGCGCTCTTGACCCTGAAATGGTTGGAGATGTTTTAGAAGTAATGCAAACTTTAGCTAAACAAGGAATGACCATGATTGTTGTAACGCATGAGATGGGCTTTGCTAAAGAAGTGGCCGATCGTGTTATTTTTATGGATGGCGGTTATATTGTCGAAGAAGGAACACCTACTGAAGTCTTCGATCATCCTAAAAATGAGCGAACTAAAAATTTCTTAGAAAAAGTGCTATAAAAAATAACCAAACTACGCTGAAATGTAGTTTGGTTATTTTTTTGTTATTCCTTAACTGTTAAAAAGTGAGCACAAATGGCTCCTATTAAATAAATGCCTGCCATGCTCCAAACAAAACCTGCAGTATCAAACAAGCTTAGCAACACCCCCGTCACCCCATACCCAACAAACTGACTTAGCCCACCGGCTAAATTATGGATCGACATTGCCGCTCCTGTTTCTTCAGGTGCCAACGCTACAAAAATAGCTGAAATAGGTGTAAAAGCTGCTAATGCTGCACCGAATAACGCCGCTACACCAAACATTGCTATTACATTAGGGCCATACAAATACGGAACATAATAAAATAAAACACAGGCAAGAGCCATTCCAACACAACCAAACCATTCCACCACACGATGCCACGGCAAATGATTGGCAACCATTCCCCAAATCAAATTAAATGCAATATTAACTAAATACATTAACCCCCAGATTTGAAGCCATTCTGACATTGTAAAGCCAATTTTATGACTTGTTAAAAAAAGAGGCATCGCAATAACGTAGCCATTTGCTGCCAATTGATTAATCATTTTTACGATGGCTGCTAAAAAGATTTTTGGCTTGCGAAATAGAATGGTTATGCTATCTTTAAAGGTTTCGCCTGTTCCCTGTTTCACCTCTTGTCTCACAGATATCGGGACATTTTTTAAACCAATTAAACTAATTAGACCAGCTATTCCCACAAAAAGAACCGCTAACCACAATGTCCCAACATAACCAATTTTAGGAATTGTTAAACTTGGTAGATAAGACCCAAATACACCTAGCCCAAGTGAATAGGCAAACCAAAATGCCCCCATTGCACTTGGCAATTTTTTAGTTGGCGTTATTTGAGTAAGTAAGCTGATAAAAGCATAGACAAATAACGGAAAACTTATCCCCCTTAAACCATACATTATTATAATCATCCTATAACTTCCTGGAAGAATTCCAAATACAATAAATCCAATCTGAAAAATGATCCAACTAACCGTTCCAAAGATCATTAATTTTTTAATCCCTATTAAATCTGATAAAATCGCTGTAAGCCATGCTGATAGTGCAACGGATACCCCGTATATCGTAAATACTATTGCTGATTGATTTGATAAAAATCCTAAATCAAGCAATTGTTTTGACAAAAAAGCCTGTTCTAATCCACTCCCTATCATAAAAATTGAAATTGCAGCGTATCCCCAGAAAATCGAGACGGATGCTTGCATCTTATTATTTATTTTTACTTCCATTCGTTCTTTTTCCATTCTCATTTACTTCCTTTATCTTGGTATGTAAACATAAAAACTCCTTTTTCTAGATCGTAACTAGAAAAAAAGGAGTTGATATCTGATTTTAGTTCAGTCATTAATTAATAATAAGAAAACTCAACTTTTTTCTTTACTTTTTTTATTTCTTTTTTAGAGATAACTGCTGTCAAATCTTTATTAATTTTTTTGTTTTTCAAATCTGATTTACTTACAATCACACTATTAAATGTCTCACCAGCTGGATTAGGTAAGTATTCATCAATATAAGCTAAGTAGTAGACCTCTTCTTTTTCCATATTCAATTTTTTTACAAACATTAATTTAACATCTTGATTTTTATTTTCCGCTTCAGACTTATATTCTTTTATCATTTGTTCAATTTCAGCCTTACCTATGGGGACTCCAATTTCTTTTAATGTAATTTTTTTTTCAGAAACACACCCTGCAATTAACAAAACTGGCATCAGTAGGGTTAATAAAAAATAGTTTTTTATCATTATTATTCTCCTCCAAATTTCCCAACTATTCTTACTGATTTTTCAATCGAAGATAATACATTAAAAATGCAACGACTGGAAAAATACCTAAAACAAAAGTAGAATAGCTCTCATTTTGATATTTCTCAACTATCTGATGAAATAAGTAAACTGAAACTAGACTTAAAATCAACCCAAAACAGTTAAGAACTCTCGGACCTGATGCAACAATCGTTGGAGAAAAGAACATTAAAATACAAGATGTAAAGGCAGCTAAAAAGCAAAGTCCTATAAAAATAGGATGATCTACACTCTTTAAAATACATAAAATCAATATTCCAAAAAACAATGTCCATAGAACAAATGGCAATACATAGTAGATAAATTCCAAAGAAAATAGTTTGGTATCCATAAATAATCTAACAGGAACTTTGCTGCGAGATTCAAAATCCATCATATAATCGGAACGAACATGATGTAAGCTTATCATCAGTGTACTCAATATTATAAGTATTTTTTTATACCAACTAGGTTTAGTAATGATTAGGGTTAAGATAGTAATTAAAACAACGGATACAATCATATTTTGACTGATCATTTGATACATCCAAAACATTCCTATTTTTGTACGCCCCAATAAAGATAAAGAACTAAAACCAGGAAAATAGCGAGCCTCTTCAAAAACAAATCTCAATTTATTTCCGGGGGATACGTACATAATGATAAATCCAATTAACATGAGTCCTGTACTTATCAATAAAATAGGATTAACTTTCTTCTTCTGGATGAATATTGTTATGTGATAACACAAGGCTGCGCCTAATGCACATGCTAAAACTTGTTCATTAGAAAATGAAAATAGAAATACAGCTATAAATAAAAGAATTGTTTTTATTGAAAAATGATGTTCAGTCTCTCTAAAATAAGAATCTGCATAAGGAATCATTACATACATTCCCAGTGCCATAGGCAACAAATAATTAAATGATCCTGTAATCCAAAAATAACCAGAATAAAGAACATCATATGAAATATAGCCTAGTATAAGTAACGCACTCACACTAGCAAACGGCTTCCATTTACTATTAAATATTCGTGAAATTGAATAACCCAATAATACGATCAATGCCGTGTTGAATACTCTCCAATATACGATAGGCAACTTAAAAATTAAATACGCAACCGCATCTGGAAATAACCTCGCAGACCAGTGGAAATAACGCCATTTTAAAAAATCAAATAAATGAAAATATTCTCCCGCATTTTTAAACCAAGCATCATCAGAAATTTCAAATATATCAAAATTTAAATGAAATAAATAAACAAGTACTACTATTGTTACAAGTAATAGATAACTACCACTTTTTTTAATAAAATCTTTTTGATTGATCATATATCCTCCAGGGAAACTTTTAATTCTATCTAAGTAAATTCATACTTTCTATTTATTTTCATTATAACATCACAAATAGCTTTATTATAGATTATTTTGAAAGTTGTTTTTCTAACCTTATTTTAAGATAAAAAAAAAGAATGAATTCATTAATGAATTCATTCTTTTATAATTTTGAACTACTAAACAAAAACCAATTATTATAAGTATTGTAATCTACATATCCAACTAAGATACCTTCATAAACATACTTATTGCCTAATTTGACTTGATTTTGTTCATATTCTTTTTGAACGGTAGTTGCAATGGTTTGATAAAAAACGTCGATATCTTCAATTTCACCAAATTTTGCTTCCCAACGTTCTAAAAAGGCTTCTTCATCTTGTTCTTTATAAAACTCGATATCTACCATATTCAGGACACCTTTTTTATTTAGTTTAAAATTTTAACCGTAACGGTTCTACGTCCCCATTGTAAACATTGCGCTACGCTTGAGAAGTGAACATCAATTTTATTTCCTTTGATCGCGCCACCAGTGTCTCCTGCAATTGCTGTACCATAACCAGACACTTCAACACGTGAACCTAATGGAATCACACGAGGATCAACTGCAATAACCATTGGATTTTGACGTAAATCAATTCCTAAAGCCGTATAAAAACTTGATGCACTTTCTGCAACTGAGTAAGCAGTTGATTCAACAATAACGGTTTTCCCTGAAGAAGCACCGCCACCCGTTGATGGAGTTGGAGCATTTGGTGTTGCTGGAGTTGCAACAGGTGCAGTATCTGCAGCTGGAACAGCAACAGTTTTTGTTTCTGCCGCTTTTTTAGCCGCTGCTTCAGCTGCTTGTTTAGCAGAAGCTTCATCGTCAACACGTTTTTGTTCTGATTGTTTTTGTTTATCTAATTCATCTAAAGCCGATTTGTTGTCGTCCATTGTTTTTTGTAGACTGACCATTTTGGTATTTAATTCTTTAGATTGTTTATCGACTGTTGCTGTTTTATCTTCAAGAGCAACTGCGTCTGTTTTTAATTTAGATTCTAATTTTGCTAGTTCTTCTTTTTCTTTCACTGCTAATTCTAATTTATCGTTATCAGCTGATTGTAATGTTCCAACCATGATGGCACGATTAAAGAAATCTGTTACACTTTCAGATTCCATCATAACTAAAACCATATTTTTATTCACTTCAGACGTTTGAAGAGTTTGCAAACGTTTCTTAGCTTGCTCGATTCGTTCATCAACACTGGCTTGTTTTTCTTTGATTTGAGTAGCCGTTGTTGATAAGCTTGCTTTTTTATCTGCTATTTGTGTATTTAAATCTTCAATTTCTTTATTTTTTTCATTTAGAGAAACCAATGTTTCGCTGATTTGGCTATCTACTGCTGCCATGCTACTTTGTTTTGCTTGTTGCTCTTTTGAAATTTCATCAAGAGAAGCTGCATGACCTACGCTTGCAATTAAGTTAATGCTGATGAATGCAATTATCATACTTGCAACCAGTTTTCTTATCTTCACAGAGTGACAACACCTTTCAGTTTTCATAATTCTTGTTTTCCTTTTTGCTCTCACAATTATAACGAATATTAAGCAACGATATATTTCACAAAGGTTACTTTTTGTTACAAACAAATTTTAAGGTATACTAAAAATGTAACAAAAGATATTAGGAGGAATTAAAATGAATAAAAAAGCTTATTTTGCGAGCCCTTTATTTTCTGAAATGGAATTGCTTTACAATGAACAACTTGTAAAAAAAATACGAACCACTTATCCAGAATTAGAAATTTATGTACCACAAGAGCAAATGGAAATTAACGATAAAAATGCCTATGCTGATTCAATGCAAATTGCAAAATACGACACAAACGCTTTGTTATCAAGTGATTTTATGATTGCAGTACTGGATGGAGCCATTATTGATGTGGGGGTTGCTACTGAAATTGGTGTTGCTTATCAGGCGGGCATTCCCATTTTAGGTTTATATACCGATTCTCGACAATTAGGTGCTACCAATCAAAAAAAACTAGAGGCTTTACAAATTGTTGGGGAATCTCAATTTTCTTATATGAATCTTTATACAGTTGGTTTAGTGAAATTAAATGGTGAAATTTTCTCGAATTCCACTCAATTAATTGAAAAAATTCGTGAATTTTAGACGAAAACGATGAAATATTACACAAAAATGACGACTTGTAATCTTTTTATATAACAAAAACTTCCAATTAGATGATTTAATTGGAAGTTTTTTTTGACTCTTTTTTTTGATTTTGTAATGCTTTGATTTCTTTAAAGTGTTTGATTTCAGGCATATTCATTTTTCGATAGGATTGCAACATTCTTTTTTGATTGAAGCGCAACGACGGGCTGATTCGTTTTTGCCTTACTTCTTCTTTTAATTCAGAAAGACCTTCATTAATTTCTGATTTTTTCGCTTCGATTTCATCACTTAATTTAGCAATTTCTTTTTGGAAAGCGTTCATACTTGCTACAGAATAACAGAAATCAAGAAAAAGCAGTCCAAATAGAAGCAGCGGCAACCCAATCCTAAACTCTGTGATTAATTGATTAACGCCTTTTAGAACAAGTGGCTGAATCCATTTAACAATTGCTACACAGCCTACTCCCCAAAACAATGAAATTGGGAGAGCTACTCGTCCATTAATATTAAGGGGCACCTCTTTATAATTCCACCAAGTCGTGTGAAATATTTTTTCTAACGCATAACTTGTCACATATTCTAATAACGTAACAACTACCGCTGACATCACATATAAGAAAAGAATATTTTTCTGATAAGGTTCAATGAAAAATAAAACTGCTAACACACCAAATCCATAAATCGGGCAATAGGGTCCTAGTAAAAATCCTCGGTACACAAATTTCTTAGCCTTTAATGAACAATAAACCGTTTCCCATAGCCAACCAATTACAGCATAAATAAAAAATAAGAGCACTACTTTTGGAAAAGATGCTGTCATACGTTCACTCCTTAAACCATTTTAACTTTATCATACTACTTTGTGATTTTTTTAGCAATTTCAACCTTTTAGACTGGTTTTCTTTTATGCTATACTTTAAAGATAAAACTGTATCTATATATGAAAGGAAGTTACGTCAGTTGATTTCATTATTAAAATATGCTCAAAAATATCGTTTCCAAATGATTATCGGCCCTGTTTTTAAATTGATTGAAGCCATTTTTGAATTATTTCTTCCATTATTAATGGCAAAATTAATTGATAACGGAATTAACAAAGGAGACACTGTCTACATTTATAAAATGGGAGGGCTCATGCTGTTAATGTCTGTTATTGGGTTAATTTCTGTTTTTATTTGCCAATACTCAGCTTCAATTGCTTCCCAAGGATTTGGAACAGAACTGCGAACGGCCTTAATGAAAAAAATCAATTCCTTTTCTCATGCTGAAATTGATGCATTTGGAACGTCTACTTTGATTACGCGGGCTACAAATGACATTAATCAAATGCAGCTAGCTTTAGCGATGCTCATACGTCTAGTGATTCGAGCTCCCTTTTTATGTCTTGGATCCATTATTATGGCGATATATGTGAACCCTAAACTTGCTTTAGTTTTTGCCATCTTATTGCCTCTATTTTGTGTTATTTTGTACTTTATTATGGCCAAAACGATTCCTCTATATCGTCGCGTGCAACTAAAAGTGGATCGTTTAGCTCAGGTCGTTGGAGAAAATTTAAGCGGTGTTCGAGTCATTCGTGCTTTTGCTAAAAGTGCTGCCGAAAAAAAACGTGCTCATGAAGTAAGTGACGATTTAGCTAAAGCTTATATTCGAGTAGGAAATTTATCGGCCTTAATGACACCTGCAACTTCCTTGATTATGAACACTGGAATTATCATCCTTTTGTATGCGGGAGGATTTCAAGTTAATCGTGGCGATATGAGCCAAGGCGATGTGCTTGCTTTGATTAACTATATTACTCAAATGTTGTTAGCCTTAATTATTGTGGCAAATTTAGTTGTCCTTTTTACTAAAGCTTCGGCTTCAGCTCAAAGAATCAACGATGTGTTGGATACTCCAGTTACCGTTACCAATCCGTCTCAACCAAAAGCATTTCCGAATGAACTCCATTCAAACTCTTCTTTTGCTGTTCGTTTTAAAAACGTTGATTTTACGTATCAACAAGATGCTGGAAATGCGTTAACGGCTATTCAATTTGATTTATTAAAAGGGAAGGTCTTAGGAATTACAGGTCCGACTGGTAGTGGTAAAAGTACACTTATCAACTTGATTCCTCGCTTTTACAATGCTACTAACGGCGCTGTTTATGTTTATGATTTGCCAGTTTCTGAATTTTCTCTCGAAGCCTTAAGAAAACAGATCGGCATCGTTCCACAAAATAGTAGCTTATTTACTGGATCAATTGCTGAAAACCTTCGTTGGGGGAAAGTAGATGCAACAGAGGCCGACATTCAAGAAGCTTTAGAAATCGCTCAAAGTGCTGATTTTGTCAATCAATTACCAGAAGGAATTCACTCACCTGTTTTTGAGGGTGGAAAGAATTTTTCTGGTGGACAACGTCAACGGTTAACTATTGCTCGTGCCTTAATTGCTAAACCTGCTATCTTAATTTTAGATGATTCGTTAAGTGCCTTGGATTATCAAACCGATTTAAATTTACGACAAGCTTTGCGTCATCGCTTAAAAGATACTACCTTAGTGATTGTATCGCAACGAATTAGTTCCATTCAATCTGCTGATGAAATTTTAGTTTTAAATGATGGCAAAATGGCGGCAAAAGGAACACATAAAGACTTATTAGCTCATTCTCAAATGTATCAAGACTTCTACTATTCTCAAAATGAAGCCAAGGGAGGTGTTGAGAATGCTTAAAAAATTAAAAACAAGTGACATCAAACGTGTCTTGCCTTATTTACTTCATTATCGTAGCTCAATCAGTTGGGCTCTTCTATGTGGATTAATCGGGGGAATCGCTTCCGTTAGTGCAACTTATTATACAGGGAAGGCGATTGATGCAATTGTTGGAAAAGGAAAAGTTCTTTTTCCTGATTTAGTTCACGTCTTATTGCTACTTGGTCTAGCTTTTCTACTAGCTACTGTTACACAATGGCTGATTATTTATTTTTCAAACCAAGTCGCTTATCGGGCTGTAAAGGACTTACGCATTGCTACCTTTGATAAAATCACAAAATTACCCTTGAGCTTTTTTGACAACACGCCTCATGGCAATGTCATTAGTCGTTTCACCAATGATTTGGATAGTATTTCAGATGCCGTGAGCATTACCTTGAACAATCTCTTTTCAGGCGTTGTAATTGTCTTTGTTTCTCTTGGCTTTATGCTTTATCTAAGTCCTATTTTAACGTTAATTGTTTTGGTTACAACCCCATTGATTTTTTTAATTGCTTGGATTGTGGCTTTTCTTTCTCAAAAAAACTTTACGAAGCAACAACAGATTGTTGGGGAAATTTCAGGTTTTGTCTCTGAAATGGTTACGAATCAAAAGATCGTTACTGCTTTTCATCATGAAGAGCAAGTTCAAGAGGATTTTGAAAAGATTAACC
The DNA here is from genome assembly GCF_900258435.1 of Carnobacterium divergens. Lineage (NCBI taxonomy): Bacteria > Bacillati > Bacillota > Bacilli > Lactobacillales > Carnobacteriaceae > Carnobacterium > Carnobacterium divergens. The sequence continues at coordinate 2,638,191 of NZ_LT992558.1, forward strand.
AGCGTCTATATACATGGGGACAAAAAGCACAATTCACTTCCTCGATTACAAACCCTTCCGCTCGTTTTGTTGACCATCTTGCTTATCTGTTAATTGGTGTAATTGGAGGTATTTTAGTCGTTAATGGGAATGGTTCCGTAACTGTCGGGACCGTTTCAAGCTTTGTGATTTATTCCTCTCAATTTTCAAAACCTTTCATTGAATTATCTGGTATCACCACTCAAATTCAGACTGCTACTGCCGGGCTGAGACGTGTCTTTGAAGTGCTTGATAGCAAAGAAGAGGTTCCTGATGACCTTGATGCTTTAGAATTAAAAGATGTCCGTGGTGAAGTTTGCTTTAATCACGTAGCTTTTTCTTATTCTCCTAATCGACCTTTGATAAGAGACTTCAATTTAGCAGTAAGTCCTGGTGAAACAGTTGCCATCGTTGGGCAAACGGGCGCTGGAAAATCTACTTTAGTTAATTTATTGATGCGTTTTTATGAGTTGAATAGCGGTTCGATTAAAATTGATGGTCAACCGATTACACGCTATACAAAAGACAGCTTACGCCGTTCTTTTGGAATGGTTCTACAAGATACTTGGCTCTTTTCAGGAACCATTAAAGAAAATATTGCTTATGGTAATGCAGCAGCTAGCGAAGAAGAAATTATTCAAGCGGCTAAATCCGCTCTTGCCCATTCATTTATCATAAAATTGCCCAACGGTTACGACACTGTTGTTGGAAATGGCGGCGTTTCAATTTCAGGCGGTCAGCAGCAATTGTTAACCATTGCCAGATCTATGCTAAGTGACCCTCCGATGTTGATTTTAGATGAAGCAACCAGCTCAGTCGATACGCTAACGGAACAAAAAATTCAAGAAGGCTTTCTTAGAATGATGAAAGGACGTACCAGCTTTGTGATTGCTCATCGATTATCGACCATTCAAGAAGCGGACTTCATTTTAGTGATGGAAAATGGAGATATTGTTGAAATGGGGGCCCATCAAGAACTGCTTCAGCAAGAGGGTCCTTACCACCGTCTATATGCTTCTCAGTTTGAAAAATAAAAAAAACTAAAAAAGAAAGATAAGATTCATTTCAACTAAAGGAATGAGTCTTGTCTTTCTTTTTTAGTAATCTACTGATTCGCTTTCATGGGTGTTCAATAGCAGTCCGTCTAATTGAACTTCTATTAAAGTAACCTTCTTAACCTGATAAAAATTTTCAATAACTGCTTTTTGAATATCTTGAGTTGTGAAGGTTGTTGGAAAAACTAATACCTTATGGATTTTACGTTCTGTTACTTCATCAGTTAAAAAATCAACGGCATAAATAGATACGTCTTCCCACAACTTTGGATTAAGAATCACTCTTCTTCCCCCATCCCTATCGCTGCTTCTCCATACAATAAATTCCCAGCTAACACGGTATATAGTTCTTCTAAATAAAGCATATTCGGATCATCTCCACCAAAATTATTCCCTCCGCTATTTAGCGTAAGTACTAGAGTATTTTGATTTAGTAATGGATCTATTTTATTTGTTGCATTCTTAAATTGTTTTTTATTTTTAGTTAATAGAATGGGGATTTTTCCGTTTGGTGGCGAGGTGGAATAAGATCGCTTTGAACTTTCTTTAACTTCTGGGTCGGGCGTATTGACAGGTGGAACCGGTTCTACAGTAACAGTAGGATTAAACGGATCTACTGGTTTGGTTTCTTGGAACGCATCGTTGTCAATTTCATATAAATAACCACTTTCTTCTGCATGAGCAACAGTAGGGGTATCCAATACAAGCACTTTAAAAGAAAAAATGCATCCAAATAACAAATACGTTTTCGTATAAGATGTTGGTTTAAAATAGTTCAAGTGGGATACCTCCTTTTTTTAGTGGTTTTTTGCCTTTGGCAGTTGCAATGCATCTACCAAAGTTTGCCCAATCTCCTGCTGTTGGTGGAGCATTCCACACAATGACCTTCGTATCTTGATTAAGCTCACTAGTGGGGTAATCACAAAGTAAAATATCAATATCATCTGTTAATTGATGACTGATTTCAATGTTAATAAAATCAAAGGTTTGAATATTTCGATAAATAAACTGGTTATAATTTGCCCCCAACGAAAAATCAATACACACTTTTACAGGGTAAGAAAAAAAAGAGGGCGGCAAGACATTGATCAACAAGAATATATAATGATTCGATAGATAAATGTCATTTTGCTGAATCAAATAAAATTTTTTCGACTTTGATGCTTTATCAATAAAATGGCGACAAAATTCGATTACCTCTGGGTAATTTTCTTCAATAAACCGCGCTTGAACGGGAACATCTAATTCTGTTTGCAGACAATTGAAATTTAAAACAGGATAGTGGATTTTTACAAGATTTTGAATTAATTCTTCCTTAAAGAATGTTTCATCAAGGTTGCCAAACTGTTTTTGAAACTCTGTAATAAAAAAATTCGTTAAACTATCCATTTCTTGGCTTTCCAATTCAAGAGGAAATTCATCTAAACTTTCAATAAATAATACGAGCAAATCAATTTCATTGTGACTGACTTCCTCGTTAAAAACTTCTTGATACGCTTCCCTTAAACTACGTTCAAAAGAATCATTCTCTAACCCCATTATAGTAGTGGGATCGTTTTTTATAAATTGTTCATTTTCAATTCGAATTCGGCAAATGCTGATAAAATAAAGGAATTTTGTTTTGCTTGTTTGCGTCATATAAATATCCATTTTAGCTTCAATCAGTTTGATGAAACGCATACTTTGTTCCTTTAAGCTTGTCGAAAAAGGATAATCGTCCATGCCATAGACCGCAGTGTATAAATTGTTCATATACATTCGAATAGCAATCTCATCTCCAACAAATTTAAATCGTGAAGAAAGTTTTATTCCAAGTTTTGAAAGCTTTTCTTTAAGTTGATTCACTTTAGCGTATACTTTTGTGCGACTTGTATAAAAAAGATCTGCATAATCATTTGAATTTGTAAACATGTCTTCAAACACATCTTGAATGATTTGAAAGCCTAAAGACTCCTTTACATAAATATTTTTTAATGTATCTGTAGAAAAGCTGCTATTTTTTTTCAACTGAATTACTTGATTTAACTTTTGAATCTGAAGTTGTTCGTCTAATTGATACTTAAGAATATCCTGCCTTAATTCTTCATAAGTATTCAACAAAATAAACTCAGACACACCCATTTTTTCTTTTAAATCTGAAATCGACACTTTTTGTTGGAAACTTTCTTCAATCGTATGAATTAAGAGCAGTTTACGGACATCTGTTTTAGATAAAAAACTATTCATCCCTCTCCACTCTCCTTCCATTAACTAATTTATTTTTTAAGTGATTTTAAATGACTGAAAAGAAATCCCAATAATTTTTAAAATTGGAATTTCTTTACCTTATTATTTTTTTGATTGCGAATCTGATGTCGGACGTTTTTTACGACGAACATTTTTTCTATTTCGTGCTGCTTCCTGTCTTCGACGCTCTTCTTGTTTTTTTCTGTTACGTCTTATAATAAAGAAAATTAAAAATAGTGCGATTAGAAGTAGTAAGATGCCGACTAAAATATAAACCCATGTCCAATCTTTTTTAATTGAAACATCTTGGCTATTGTATTTTTTTGCATCTGTCTCACTAATTGTAAAGTCTTTAGTGAAGCTCCATTTCCCTTCTTTTGCTTGTGCTTCTAATTTCAAGGTGTATTTCCCAGCTTTTAATTTATCTCCATTTAATGAAATGGGATAATTAAAATTAGAATTTGGTGCCATTTGCATGTTCTTTTTTGAACTGGTATACAACGGTGTGCTTTCATTCTTTTTTGTAATGGTCGCTTCAACATCTAAATTGTTGATGTAGTCTGATTTTACGTTATGCAAATTCGCATTTATGACGTTACGTGCATTCACTTGGGAAGGAACAACCTCGTTTAATTCTAATTTTGCCTCCACAGCTTGATCGTTTTGATTTAATAATAAGGCTACCACATAGGCATATTTATTTTGAATGGCTAATCCTTGTGTATCGGATGAAGTATTCCCATCATTTTTAGAGGTCTCTTTTTCTTTAATCGTAATCCCTCCAGCTAGAATACCGTCAAAAGTACGATCTGGCATTTTAATTGTGATAGGCAATTTTATTTCTTGATTTGCTGGTATCGTAACTTCCGATGCAACGCTGACAATTTCTTTTAAATCAATTGGCAAGGTTGAATCTTTTTTTGCCTTTGTTGCTCCGTATTCTACGACGCCATTTAAATTGGTTGTTGCTGAATTCACGCTTGGTTCTACTGTTACGTCTTTTGTTGTGTCATTTCGTAATTTTAATTCAACAACTTGTTCACTTTTAGGGGCTACTCTTAAATCAAAAAAGGTTTTCGTTTTATCTCGCTGATTATCTGGAATAATGGATTCCACAGCAAAATTTAATTCAGAAGCTTTTCCAATCATAGGAGCTTGACTCAAGGCACTCAAAAGTAGGCACAAGCTTAAAAAAATCAGGCTTATTTTTTGTTTTGTCATACTAATAAACTCCTTCTTAGAAATGAACTGAAAAGCATCCACAATAAAGCGATGCTTTTCAACTTATTTCATTTTTGATTAGTTTGTTGGAATATCAGCTAATGTCCAAGTCACTTCTGCTGAATACTCTTCTGCATATTTCGTTGTAGAACCTGGTACTGATAACGTTACGCTTGTGTTCTTTGTTGTATCGTCACCGAAACGATAAACCCATGTTCCAGCACCTTCATCTGCTTTGGCTGCCATAATTTCTTGACTCACACCAACGCCGTCTGCATCCATTGATAGGTTTAATTTTTGACCTGTTGCATTTAAAACAGAAGGGATTGCTGAAGTCGAAGCTGAAACAGCTTCACCATTTGCAATGGAAATTAAAGCTCCATCTAATTTCTTTTTGCTCGTTGCTGATGTTAATTGTGTTTCTTGTTTCACTTGGACGGTCCAACCTTTTGCACCACCACGTTTATCTGTTACTTGCAAGTAGTTAGGACGCTCTGTTCCATCTGAAAGCATTTGTGCTTTTGCATTGTAGACTTCATCTTTTGTTGTAATTTTTTGTTTATCAAAACCAAATGAAGAGGCAAAATCAATACTTAATGGGCCTGCTGTTCCTTCTTCTGGGTCTGTTCCGTCTGGATTAGTTGGTGTTACTTCACTTCCTGGATTAGATGGATCTGTTGGTGGTGTAATGGAAGTATCTTGCTCAAATGTTACTTTTGCATTTGATTTGTAGGTTCCGACTGTTGCTTCATTTACAACATTTCCTCCAATTGTTAAAGCCATTAAAGTTGCTGCACTAAGTGTCATTATTTTTTTATTCATGTGTAAATCTCCCTTTTTTAAGTTTTTTTATTTTTATTTACTTGGTACGTCGCTTAATGTCCAAGTTAAATTTGTTGAATATTTAACGGCGTCTTTTGGTGTTGTTCCTGGAATTGACAGTGTAATTGCTTTATTTTTCTTAACTGTTTCCCCATCTACTTGAGTGTCTTCCAATGTTCCAAATACATTTAACCAAGTTAATGCTCCTTGTCCTTCTTTAGCGCTCATTACTTCAGAAGCTGCTCCCGCTGAATCTAGAATTACGTCGCTAACTGTTGGTGCTACAACATTTGTTGTATTGCTTACCGCTGCTCCGCCTGTTAACGATAATACAGAACCCGTCAATTCTTTATTGGTCGTTGTTTCATTTTTTAATTGACCTTCTTGCTTGACTGTTAACGTCCAACCAGCGTTGTTCCCACGGGTATCTGTAACTTGCACGTAGTTAGCTCTTGCTGTTCCATCTTTTAATTTTTGTGGTTCTGCAAAGTAAATGGCATCTTTGTTTGTAATTTTATTGCTTCCAAAGCTTAAGCTTGAAGCGTAATCAATACTTAATGGACCTGCTGTTCCTGGATCTGGATCCGTTCCATCTGGGTTCGTAGGTGTTACTTCTTTGCCTGGATTTTCTGGATCGGTTGGTGGAGTAACCATATTATTTGGAACGAATTCTACTGATCCTGTTGAACGATAGGTGCCACCATCTGCAGCGTTAGCTACTGTTGAAAAACTAGCAGCTGTTAATAGTAACGCTGTACTTGTCATTATTTTAGTTAATTTCATTTTTAAATCCCCCTATTTTGTTTTTTTGATACAATTGAAAACTTCCTACAACAATCATTATTCCTATTATGAAATAAGAGTGTACTGATTTTTCCCCTGTTTGCGGAAGCTTTGTTAAAACGACTTCTTTATCTTTTAATTCTTTTGCATCTGTTGGTTGAGTTTCTTTAGGTTTTTCATAATCTCCATAAAAGCTTATGTCCCCTGTTGTACTATGGCTCTTCTGATTTGTCTCTGCGTCTGTTTCCATAAATGAAGAGAAACTGAACAATACTATCATCAAAAGAAGTGCGATTCCTCTTTTTTTATTCATCGTTTCCCTCCTATGGTGTGTCCTGCAAGGTCCACTCGATTGAACCCTTATAGGATTCTGGATAAGTAGTTTCAGGTTTTATATCTAAAGCTAATCCATCACCATTTGGCAACCAATTATCTGTAATCGAAATAGGCTTGCTGTCCGCATTTGTTTGTTGATAAATCATAATGGAAGAGGTTCCTAAAATAGATTTTTGACCGTTGTTGGTATATTGAACAGCTGTAGGCAACGTTTTATTGCTTGTGCTAGTCAATACTTGATCCATCTTCGCACTCAATGTCCATGAGCCTTTAATCGAACGTGTATCTTGGACGGTTAAGCTACCTGTTAATGATTGTAAAGGGTACTTTTTATTAACAGCTGGTATCTTAAGATTTTCTCCAAAATCTAAATCTGTCGGAGCTGAAACAAAGGTTAATTTTCCATCGACAATTTCAGTTTTTGTTGTATTTGATTTGACCGGATTGGCTATCCAATCGTTTGTATAGTTTCCGCTAGCTTCTCCAACTGTTGTGATTATCGTTGCTAGTGGCGCATCCTCTTTAACTGTTGCTTGATAGCTCATTGTGATGTTTTCATTCCATGGAATTTGATCTGCTTCACTAATGGTGGCTTTCACAGATTTAGTAGGTGCATCGTAAGTTATCTGACCTACTGACGTTCCATCCTCCCTTTTTAAAGAGAACGTTCCGACATCGGTTAAAGTATCCTCAATTGGCACTGTAATCGTTAAGTCTTTATAGAATACGGTTGGCGTTACACTTGTTAATTGACTGTCTAGCACTGTGTTTACTTTAATAGCTTCTGTTAAAGCCACTTTTTCAGCTGAACTTCCATCTAGCTTCGTAACAGTTTGAGTTAATTTAAAGCGATTTTGTTGATAAATGAACAGAACTTCTTGGGTCTGATCTTCTATGACACCCGTTGCATTTCCTTGAGTACGCAAGTATAAATAACCATTTAAATCAATTGGTTTTTCAGTGTAGCTATTTCCAATATCGTCTACAATTGTTTTATCTTCTGCAAGTTTGTTGCCTTCTTCATCTTGGTAATGGAACACAACCGTTCCTGTTCCTGGTGTAACCTCTACTTGAATTTCTTTTTGAACATTGCCAAATGTCACCATTACCGGATATACACCTACTTCTTGTTTCATTTTAGATGTATCGATTGTAAGAGAACTTAGGTCTGTCACTTCATTCCCAGTTTCTAATTCCCAAACTTGAATGGCTGATTCTTTTTGAATAAATGCTTTCAATTCAGCTTCTGTTTGCGGATATTGTGGCAGTTTGAAGGTTATATTTTTAGCTTTTAACGCGGTTGTATTAGAAACAGCAGTGTCTGCGTCTTTAATAAAAATCGGAATGTTTAAAGTCGTTTTATTTCCTGCTTTATCCGTCAATATCACTTCATACATCGGCAACACTGGACCAAACTGATTCATGTCTGGTTGAGAAATTGATCCAGCGGTTACAGTTACTCCTGCTCCTGTTGTTCCGTCTGATTTATCTTGAATGTCTTTAACAAATTTTGTGCTATCACTTGGAAAGACCCCGCCTTGTTCTAAGACTTGGATAACCGCCGTTCCTTCTGGTGGCGTTACATCCTCTACTATGACTGGCGCTGATACTTTCGTTTTAAAGTCTAAATTTGCTGTTGCAGTTACTGATGTGTATGGCTTAATAAATCCATCAGGAATCGGGATGCTATAAGTACCGTCTGTTCCAGCGTAGCCTGTTAAAGTCTTTTTAACACCCACTTCTGTGTAATCAATATAGACTTTAGAATTTTTTGTTGCCGTACCCGTTACATTAGTTTGTGCATCTGTGATTGGATCTAAAGCAACATCTACTGTTCCTAGTGAAATCACTTTTGCAGTACCCATGTTGAAATCTGTTGCAGTTATTCCTGCATTTGTTGAATTAATAACTGTTGAATTGCTCCCGTTGGTTGTAACATCTGTCAGCACGTTCGAACGGTCTGGCATTGACCAACTAAACAATGGCAAATCATCTCGATCTCCAGTTCCAGCAACTCGCCAGTAGTTTACGATTGGAGAGTTGATATGCATTTTTCCAGATGAATTTCCTGTTCCTTGCCAAGCAAACATTTGTTGCGCAGTTTTATTGTAAAGTAAGACACTTAATGGATCATCGAAATTTAAGTTGGTTCCTGAGTAGGCTCTTTCAAAACGAGCAAAATTCCCACTTCCTCCAGTTGCTTTCATCACTAGACGCGCACCTTTGGCTACATTTAAATCTTCTGTTAACCGAAGTACTGGCTGATCTCCACCTGTTTTTTCAAACTCCACATTGGCATTCTCTCCAACATGGAGATACTTCCCTGGATTATTACGGAACAACCCATTATTAGTCGTAATTTTAACAGTAGCATTTTGTTCAATATCCATCGTGATTGGATTGGTTCCATCACGGTAAAACATGCCGTTTCCTTTCGAATCAATCATAATATTCGAGTTTTCTTTAACTGTAAATGAATTTTCTGATCCGCCAGATAGTCCTAGCCAAAACATACTATCTGAATTTGATGTATGATTGATTGTAATATTCCCATCCATAATGACATTTCTTGCTTCAGCTACTTCTTGATTTGTAGCAGACGTGCTTTGAACACGGGCAATGTAAATGCTTGTCTCTCCTAGATACTTTGTAATTCCATTAACGTTATGGGTAATTTGAGGACCTTGATAGTCAATATTTGTATACGACAAGCTAACTTCTTTTGTGTTATCTTGTACGTTCAAAGGACCATAATAATTTCGTCCGATAATCTTCATATCTTCTAATCCGTAATCTTTTGGATCTGAATTATTATTGCTTACATAAATATTATCTGTACCTCCGATTGTGCCGTTACTTTCAGTTAATGTGTGGATCTCCCCAGTAGAAGGATTTTTCCCTGAAATACGCAAATACGGTTTGCCATTTGGTATCTTAATGCTTTGATTTAAATTAATATCATTTCCAAAATAAATCTGAGTCGTGCTTAAATCTGTGATGGCTGCACTTAATTCTGCTGCGTTCGTAACAACTGCTGTTCCAGCTTCCAAAGCGAAGGTTTCCAGAGCGCTTTCTATGCTGCGTGCACTTGCTGTTGCCGGGGTTAATTCATCTGAAGAACTAGCTAATTCTTCCATTCCGACTGCATGGATAGAAAGCACGTCTGATTCATTCACTTGATTATTCACACTTTTTTTAGCAGTAATGTCGTAATTGTCACTATTTTTTGAAATTAAAGATATCTGTAGCTCTTGTTGTTCACCTGCAATCCAATCAATTTCCAAATTTCTTGATGCAGAATCATAGGTAACCACGGCTATTTTCTTTCCGTCATTCAACTGACTTGTACCGGATTCATCAAATTCCATTCCTAGGGGCAAGTAGATAATAGTTTTTGAAATTTCCTTAATTGGTTCAGTAGCTTTTAGTTCAATTTCCTCTGTACTCCCGCTGTCTTGATTTTCTTTGTCCTCATTTTTAACTGTCGCAGGTGTTGCTCCTGTATCGGAGACTGTTACGATAAATGGACGATTGACCATTACTTCATTATTAGATGTTGTTAACCTTAAAGCTGTATCTGCTAAAACAGAAACAGTTTGATTTTTTGTAAAATAATAGTTTCCCCCAATTAACATGACTATTATTATAGAAGTTATACTCAAAATTTTAATATAACGACTCATTTTTTTATTACCTTTTCTTCTTTCTCTTTTTTCCAATTTACTTTTCCTCCTCCCTCACGTATTTATTTTTCAGAAAAACTAAATCCTTTTGTTTTTGTTTGTATGGATTTTAAAAAATTAAACTAAGGTTTACCCTCAAGCTTTTTCAAATAAATTTTTCCACTTGCTGTTCCTCTCTTAATAATAGTATCAAAAATAAAACAAAATAAAACATTCTGACGTTCATATTTCTTTCCTATATTTCCAATTTTTTGGTAAAAAATGTGTGAAATCCTATTGAAATAAACATTTACAGATTTTATTCAAATCGTTATTTTACTGATTTTATCGAAAAATAAAACAAAAAAATAGCTCCATTTTCAGGAACTATTTTTTTCTTTACCCAATTCTTGCTATAAATGGATAAAATGTAGCTTTTTAATCAACTACTTTTTTTATTTAGTTAGAAAATTACTCACTGCATCCTTTAAAAATTGAGCCCCCCTCGGCCAACACGATTGTCATAATAAGCAACAAATCTTGAATCCTCCAAATACATAGTTACTAATCCAATAGGAGCTTTGGCGGAATAAGTCGTCCATGTATAGGATAACCACTCTTTATGCATTGTCGCCAATTTTTTTGCTTCTATACTACTTGTATTGTTTGTATCCATTGCTTTTTTCAATTGTATAAAAATGGCTTCTTCAAAAGCTTTAAATCTTTCCTGACTCATGTTCAACATTTTTTTGATTCGCTTTACACATTTGAGCCTTTCCATATCGAACTTGACTTTCTCTACCATATTTTTCTTCATTTTGCTGAACGCGCGCTCTTTTTAAACCTTCTGGGTTCAATAAATTGATTTCATCATAGAATCGTAACGTTCGACAACTAATGACTGCTAAAGCACTTAAACCTTTAACTGCGTACTTCATCTTTTCCGTAACGTTAAGCTAAAAAATAACCAAGAAATAACTATTTCTTGGTTACCAAATTTAAAAACGCAATTCATTTTTTTTAAAGATACTAATAATCCAGCCGAGTGCTAAACCGACGATTGCTGGTAGAACCCAGCCCATTCCGATATCAAATAGCGGCAAGTAGTGTGTATAAAAAGATAAAATACCTTGTGAAATGCCCGTTTCTTTGATACTTTCAGGCATCGCATTTAATCCATCAGCAAAGCTGACAAAAATGGTGAAAATGGTTGTTAAGACGTAGACAATTTGACGATTTTTAAACAGTGGCGAAAGCAATCCCAATAAAATTAAGGTGATTGCTAATGGGTATAAAAACATCAAGACAGGAATAGACAGCGTGATGATATTGGTTAAGCCCACATTTGCAATGCCGCACGCTAGTAACGTAAAGGCTACAACAAACTGCTTATAACTTAAGAACTTAGGAAACATTTCATGGAACGTCTCTGAACAAGCAGAAATTAACCCAATCGCTGTTTTCAAGCACGCAACCGTTACAATAATTGCTAATAAAATACTACCAAACGAACCAAAATAATAGTCTGCAATTTGAGCCAATGCTACGCCGCCATTGTCAGACAGCTTAAATTTTCCAACACTCATAGCTCCAATATACGTTAAACTTCCATAAATAATTCCCATTAAAATCAAACTAACCGTTCCAGATTTCAACGTATCCATCGCGATATTTCGTGGATTGTGAACACCTAAGCCTTTAATCGTTTGAACAACAATGATTCCAAAAGCAAGAGACGCTAACGCATCCATGGTATTGTAGCCTTCAGTAAATCCTTTAAAGAAAGGATTCGTTACATAAGCCCCATGAACATCAGCTGCTTGAATGCTTCCCATCGGTTTAATAAAAGCCGTCACAATCAAAACTCCTAAAAAGACTAAAAATAACGGATTTAAAATTTTCCCTACATACATCAAAATCTTGGTGGGTTTCATTGAAAAGATAAGTGCCACCCCAAAGAAAATAACTGTAAAAATAATTAATCCAAGGGAATGATAGCTTGACGGAATAAAAGGTGCAATCCCAATTTCATAGGAAACCGTTCCAGTTCTTGGCAATGCAAAGAATGGCCCTATTGTTAAATAAAGTAACACAGTCATACACATGCCATAAAGCGGGTGTACCCGACTTGCTAAATCAAATAATCCATCACTCTTTGAAACCCCAATTGCTACAACTCCTAGAAATGGCAAACCAATTCCAGTAATTAAAAACCCAAGTGTCGCAGGTCCAACATTGACGCCTGCTTCTTGCCCTAAATGCACTGGAAAAATTAAATTTCCAGCTCCAAAAAATAATCCAAACAACATTGATCCTATAAACATATAAGATGATAATGACAATCGTTTATCCATCCAAACTCTCCCTATTTTAAATTTTAAAAAAAGACTCTTAACCAATGGTAGCTTGTTTAAAAAAAAAGCGCAAGTGAATTTCAGAACTTTCCACTTTTTAGGTCCTACTCTTTCAATCTTCTTTTTGCTATACTTAAGATAAAGGAAGCAAATGGAAGGGCGTGTTTTAGTGGCAAATATCAAAGATATTGCAAAAGCTGCAGGTGTTTCTTCAGCAACAGTGTCTCGTGTCATCAATCAAAACGGTTACGTGAGTGAAGAAACGCGAAAAAAAGTCGAGTTGGTTATTCAGCAATTAGATTATGTTCCCAACTTAAATGCTGTTTATTTGAAAAAAGGAGCTACGAAAACCCTTGGCATTGTTGCTCCTTATTTTTCAGATTCTTTAACTGTTTTTTTACGCGGTTTCACTCTTTCTGCCCAAAAAGAAGGCTATAACGTCACTTTGTTTATGACGGGTGACGATAAACAAAAAGAGCTAGATGCCTTTGAAATGCTTCGTCGCAAGCAATTAGATGGTCTTTTACTGCTCATTCGTTTAAATGATTGGAAACAATTGGAACCCTTCACAAAATACGGTCCCATCGTGACTTGGCAACGTGTAGAGTCTGATCATATCCCTTCCGTCTTTATGAACCACTACGACGGTTACATGTTGGGATTAGAACACCTTTATGCTACTGGTTGCCGAAACATTGTGAATTTGTATGGCAGTACAAGTGGTTTAAATACTAAAAGCCGTATGAAAGCCTATCTTGATTTTTGTGAAAAATACCAACTAACCCCTAATCTTCAACCTCAGTTTAAAGGGTTGAATTCAAGTGAAGATGGAGAAAAAGTGGCTCATTGGTGGAAAGAACAATCCACTAAACCAGATGGCTTTGCAACAAGCTCTGATGCCGTTGCTGCTGGTTTAATTACCGAAGCCAAACGGCTAGGTGTGCGAGTTCCTGATGCTTTTTCAGTTGTCGGTTTTGACAATATTGAAATCGCACGCCTCTTAGATATCACCACAATTGATTACCCTATTGAAAAACAAGCTCAAAATGCCTTCACACTTATTTTTAATCACTTAACTCATCGTGAAAACCCCTTAATACCATTAGATTTTCATTTAATCAAACGACATACAACAAAATAAAGCAACTCGGAGAAACTTTCCGACGCTGCTTTATTTTATTACGCATATTCAGAAAATTTCTTTTCCAAAACAACTTGAATCACTGAAAACAAACTACATATCCCCCAGTAAATCAATGCGACTAAAATATACATTGTCATATAATCAAATTCTCGTCCACCAACAATCTTAGCTTGTTGAAAAATCTCTGGTACTGTAATCATTGCTGCTAATGACGTCCCCTTAATCAAGTCCAATAAAACGTTGCTTAACGGTCCTACGGCTGTTCTTAACGCTTGCGGGAGAATAATCTTACGCATAATAAAAAAATGCGTTAACCCTAAGGCATAAGATGCTTCCCATTGACCTTTGTCAATACTGTTCAAACACGCTCTAAAAATCTCAGCAATATAAGCAGAACTATTCAAACTAAAACCAATCAAGGCTGCTGTGATCGCTGAAAATTGAATTCCGATGAAAGGCAACCCAAAATACAATAGAAATAAAAAAACAATCATGGGTGTTCCTCGCATAAAAGAAATGTAAAGCCTCGCGATAAAATTTAGCACTTTAATAGAAGACATTCGCATCAGCGCTAAAAAGAATCCCAAAATCAAGCCTACAATCATGCTAAAAACCGCAATGAACACCGTATACCCTAATCCCGTTAAAACAAAGGGCAAACTATCGAACGCTAATTCAGGATTAAAAATAGCTCTCCATTGAATGTCTTTCATGATTAAAACTCCTAGTCTACTTTTATTTCTTCTGTAATTTTAACATCTGTCTTTTTAGAAACATCTGCTCCGCCAAAATACTTCTCTGATAATTTTGTCAGTGTCCCGTCTTTTTGCATTGCGCTTAATTGTTCATCTACTTTTGCTTTTAATTCTGTGTCATCCTTTTTCATCACTAACCCAATACTTGTTGGTTTATAGTAAATTTCTGGAATCATCACTGGAATTTCAGGCATAGCTTCCACAGTCATTTTTTGTAAATAGTAGTCATTTAAGATCACATCCGTGCGACCATTAGCCACATCTGATAAATATTGATCGTTGGTCACATTATCATAAATAACCGGCTCGGCTCCATATTTTTTCGAGATATCCATGTAAACAGTTGTCGCTGCTCCTGCTGATTTTTTCCCTTTTAAATCCTTTAATGAATGAATCCCAGATTGATCTGATTTACGTACAATCATACTGCCAAATGAATATTTGATTGGTTCTGAAAAATCAAATTTCTGCTCACGACTTTTTGTGATTTCAACATCACTTGCTGTAATATCCACTTGTCCATTATTAACTGCAGCAAACATTCCATCTGCTCCAATTTCAGAGTATTCCACTTTCAAGTTCAACCGTTTGCCCACTTCATTCATTGTATCAACAACATATCCTGTTAACTCATTTGTTTTTTTATCATGAAAAGAAGTTGGGTAAAGCGTTCCTGGAGTGGCTACTTTAAGTGTTCCAGCTTTTTCAATTTTCGCCCATTTCTTGGCACTTTCAGTATTTTGTGTTGCGTCTTCTTTATTTTTTGTTCCATTACAACCTGCTACTGTAACTGCTAGCATAACCACTAAAGCAGCAATCCATTTTTGTTTTCTTTTATTCACTATCAAAACCCCTTTTTCTTTATTCGCGCTTGTTTGAATAGCGCTTTAAAGAATATAACAGCAGGTGGAAACCGAGTCAATTTGTAGTACGTTTTTTGTAGATTTAATTTTTTCTGATTTCTCTTTCAACTAGCATTGTTAGGGTTTTTCTTACTTTTTAAAAAACAATATTGTTTTTTAAAAACAAAAAAAGAATAGAGATTTCCTCTATCCTTTAATAACTCCGACTGTAATCAACTACATTTTTTGGCAAACTTTCATTTCTTATATATGCCATCAAATTTTCTAGAAAAATTGCTCCTAAGCGTTTTTTAAAATGTTCTGCAATTCCACTAATATGGGGTGTAATCAATACTTCTGGCATCTTCCACAACGGAGAATCGCTTGCTAAAGGTTCTTCTTCAAAGACATCTAACCCTGCAAATGCAATATTATTCGATTTAATCGCTTGGATCAAATCACTCGTTTTTACAGACGCACCTCGACCTACATTGATAAATAGCGTATGCTTTTTCATTTGATTAAAGAGTTTTTCGTTATAAAAACCATTGGTTTCATCTGTTAAAGGTAAACTATTAACTACGATATCTGCCTTAGGCAATTCTACCATCATCTCCGTTTGCTTGATAACCGTATCCATATACTCAACTTGTCGTCCACTACGATTAACCCCAATCGTCTCCATTCCAAAAGCTTTGGCAAGACGTCCTACTTCAAAACCAATCTTTCCAGTTCCTACAATCATAATGGTTTTTCCTTGTAATTCAATTAAACGAGTGACTTGATCCCACATCGCATCTTTTTGGTCTTCACTTGCTTTTTTGATCCCTCTTGTATAGAACAATAGCATCCCAAAAACAGATTCCGCTATTGGTATCCCGTGAATCCCACTACCGTTTGTTAAGGTAATACCGTGCTTTTGAAATAAGTCTAAATCTAAATAATCTACACCAGCTGAGCTTGCTTGTAGCCATCTTAATTGAGGAAGTTTATTTTCTGAAATTAGCTCCGTTAGTTCTTTTTTCCAGCCATAAATAATTTCAACCGTTGCTAGCATTTCTTTAGGATCTTGATCGGTGATAAACTCGAACTCAGGAGCACATTCTTTCAGTTCAGAAAGTTGCTCTGCGGTAGTATCTTGTATCAGCCAAATAGCTTTTTTCATTCTAATCACTCCCTTTCAACTTCTATTATCTCATGACTTATTTTTTGTTGAAAGGGATATGATTTTATCAAAAAAAGAACTTGCAAAAAAAAACAAGTTCTTTTTCTTCTTATTTAATTGTAGGATGTGTTTCTCTGACGGTAAAAGTTGGCAACACTTGTTGTATTTGCTCACGTTGTGGTTCATACCATTCTGGTAGCATCAAGCTTTCTCCCATTGTTTCAATTGATTCATCATGAGCGAAACCGGGTGTATCTGTCGCAATTTCAAAAAGAATTTCACCTTTTTCTCTAAAATAAATGGCTTCAAAGTAATTGCGATCTTGGACTGGTGTGACTTGGTAACCATCCTCACTTAGCACTTGCTTCCATTCAAGTTGGTCTGAGGCATCTTTTGCTCGAAATGCTATATGATGAACCGTTCCACTTCCCATCGTCCCTCTTTCAGAAACAGTTTTCAAAACTTCAATCGTATTTCCAATTTCACTAGTTGATTTAAAACGAAGATGGGTTTCATTTTCAGCTATTTTTTCTAAGCCCATCGTATTTTCTAACAACTCTCCAGTACGTTCTGGTCTTCGAGAGTTCAGCGTTGCTCCTGCAAAACCGATAATGGCTACTTCTGGAGCAACACCATTGAAATTCCATTGATTAAGCTGTGAACTTTCTCTTTCGACAATTTCTAATTTTAACCCGTGAGGATCGCTAAAAGTTAAATAACTTTCATCAAAACGAACTTCTTTCTTTGTTTCTATTTGATAAGATTGCAACCGATCTTCCCAAAATTTCAAGCTGTTTTTGGGAACCATAAAGGAAATTACCTCAACTTGTCCAGCGCCTTTTTTGCCCGTATAAGCGTTAGGCCAAGGAAAAAAGGTTAAAATTGATCCTGGACGTGCAACGTCGTCTCCAAAATATAAATGATAGGTTTGTGGATCGTCAAAATTAATCGTTTTTTTAACTAAGCGCAACCCTAAAACACTCGCATAAAAGTCGACATTTTCTTGTGGATTTCCAACAATTGCCGTAATGTGGTGAATTCCTAAACTTTTTTTCATTTTATTTCTTCCTCCCATTGCTCCATTTTAATCACTTGGATAACCGGTTTAGTTTGTTTACTTTTTAACGCTAACGGTGTTACATCTGCACCCGTTGAATCATACACGGTTGTATTTAATAGAATATCGTCCAAACTGCCACGAAATAGGTTTAAATAGGTTTGGCGTAATTCTACTTGTAAGTGCTTTTCTGCAGCTGATAATCCTTCATTTTTTGACTTGTTAGCTAATTGGTTAATCTTCATTAATAATTGTTTCATTTCGTCACCTCTTTAAGTTAGTGAAATGATTTTTCGAGTGCTCTCTCATTTCTTACTCTTATTCTAACATGTTACTTACTTTTTGTAAACTAATTACATATTATTAGTGGTTGATTGTCATTCTTTTTAAATAATAACAATTTAACAAATACTTAATAATTCTTTCATAATCGCTTAAAAAAGATTGTTTCCCTGCCTTTTTAAGCTTATGATAAACTGGTTATAACTATCATATTTTTGAGAAGAAGGGATGTTTGCTTTAATGAAAGAAGAAAAAAAGTTAAGGTGGTATAATGTTGCCCTAATCGCCTTTGTTTCAGTTTGGGGATTAGGTAATGTTGTAAACAACTACGCGAATCAAGGCGTTTCCGTTATTACATCATGGATTTTAATTATGCTCCTTTATTTTGTACCGTATGCCTTAATCGTTGGTCAACTTGGCTCCACTTTTAAAGATGGAAACGGTGGCGTTAGTACATGGATTAAAGAAACGACAACGAAGCGCTTAGCTTATTACGCTGCTTGGACCTATTGGGTCGTGCATATTCCATACTTAGCACAAAAACCACAAGGAATTTTAATTGCCTTAGGTTGGGCCGTACGTGGAAATGGAAACTTAGTAAATGTAACACCCGCTTTACAAGTGTCATTGATTAGTTTAGTCATTTTCTTATTTTTCTTATGGGTTTCTTCAAAGGGATTAGCAACATTAAAACGTATCGGTAGTATTGCAGGTATGTCAATGTTTGTTATGTCATTATTATTTATTCTCTTAGCGGTTACTGCTCCAGCGATTACAGGTGCTTCTTTTGCAACACCTAATATGGGAGACATTAAAACCTATTTACCAACTTTTAACTTCGCTTACTTTACAACGATTTCAATGCTTGTCTTCGCTGTTGGTGGTGCAGAAAAAATTTCTCCTTATGTAAACAACACTAAAAATCCAGCTAAAGAATTTCCAAAAGGAATGTTAGCTCTTGCTGCAATGGTAGCCATTTGTGCGTTACTTGGTTCATTTGCAATGGGGATGATTTTTGATAGCAACAATATTCCAAAGGATTTAATGGCCAATGGAGCTTACGTCGCTTTCCAAAAATTAGGGGTTTATTATAACGTAGGAAACTTCTTTATGATTCTTTATGCAATTGCTAATACGTTAGCGCAAATTTCTGCTTTAGCCTTTTCAATCGATGCTCCACTTAAGATTTTATTAGGTGATGCTGACGAAGAATTTATTCCTCGTAAACTAGCTAAATTAAATAGCAAAGGAACGCCAGTAAATGGATACGCAATGACAGGAATTTTAGTTAGTATCTTAATCGTTGTTCCAGCAATCGGAATTGGCAATATGAACGAACTATACAACTGGTTGTTAAACTTAAACTCAGTTGTAATGCCTCTAAGATATCTATGGGTATTCTTAGCTTATATGATGTTAAATAAATTACACAAAAACTTTACGTCTGAATATAAATTTGTTAAAAATCCAAAAGTCGGTTTCCTAATTGGGGCATGGTGTTTCTTATTTACTGCTTTCGCCTGTATCTTAGGAATGGTACCAAAAACAGATTTCAATGCAAATCCATCTGCTTGGTATTTCCAATTAAGCTTAAATATTGTTACACCCATCATTTTTGTTGCCTTAGGAATGATCTTGCCAGCAATTGCTAAAAGAGAATTTGCTAAAAAATAAAAACGACTAAATAGCTAGCTTATCTCATAAAAAGATAAGCTAGCTATTTTTTGTTGTGTTTATTTTATAAGATACTGTATCCTAATGTTTTGATGTCACGGTTAAACATTCGAACAGTGTCTAAAGAAAGTTCCTTTAAATCCATGCCAATCATCGACATTTTGTTAATAATTTCTGGTGTACATGTAATGATATCAGCTCCTGCTTCTTGGGCTTGGAAAATATTTAATACTTCCCTTGAGCTTGCCCAAAGCAATTCCGTTCCTGGTTTTGTATGACATTCTTTTGCGGATGCCTGCATTAATGGCATTGGATCTACTCCAGTATCCGCTGCTCTTCCTGCAAAGACGGAAACAATATTCGTTGTTCCTTCTTTAAATGCTGCCACCGTTTCTTCGACTTGTTGAATCGTTAAAATTGCTGTTACATTTAAGGATAGCCCTTTTTCAGAAAGCTTTTTAATTAACGGTATTGCCGACTCTCCTTTTGTATTTGTAATTGGAATTTTTACATACACATTTTTCCCAAAGCTTGCAATTTTTTCGGCTTCTTTTTCCATCGTTTCAAAATCATCGGCAAATACTTCAAAAGAAATCGGCAAATCTGTAATTTTTTCTAGTGCTGCTTTGGCAAAATCTGTGTAACTTGTAATCCCTGCTTTTTTCATCAAAGAAGGATTCGTTGTAAAACCAGTAATCTTGCCCGTTTCATAAGCGGCTACCATTTTATCAATTTCTGCTCCGTCTGCGTATACTTTTATTGTTAACTCTTGTGTCATTTCAATCGCTCCTTCTTCTTTTATTTATTCTTGGTCCATTTCAACATTGTTAATCGCAATTTTTGATGGTCGAATAATACTTGGTAAAATTAGAACAACTACCAAAATACCGACTAATCCATAAATACCAAATGTTCCCATAAATTCGCCTGCTTTTCCGAGAGTAATGCCAATCACGCCAAAGTCGATGTCACCAAAAGTGGTGTTGCTAAATCCTAAACTACCTAAAACGGGCAATAATAATGCGGGTAGGAAAGCTAAGCCTAAGCCATTTACGAAAGCGCCTAAAACTGCACCACGACGTCCACCAGTAGCATTTCCGTACACGCCGGCTGTTGCTCCACAGAAGAAATGAGGCACTAAGCCTGGAATAATCAACACGCTTCCTGCAAATCCTAAAATAAACATTCCTAATAATCCTCCGATAAAGCTGCTTACAAAGCCTAGAATAACCGCTGTTGGAGCATATGGGAAGAAGACTGCACAATCAACTGCTGGCACTGCATTTGGGATAATTTTCGTAGCAATTCCTTGGAAAGCTGGAATCAAGTCGGCTAAAATCATTCGTACACCGGCATAAACGATGGTAACCCCCACCGCAAATTGCAAGCCGCAAATAATTGCATATAGATACGGCGACTTACCGTCAGACAAGGTTTCAACAAAGCTCGAACCTGCTGCAATTGCCGCAATCAAGTAAAAAATGACCATTGTCAAAGCAGTTGAAATCGTCGTATTTCGCAAGAAACTCCATTTTTCAGGTACTTTAATGTCTTCCGTACTTCGACTGCCTTTTCCAACTAATTTTCCAATCGAACCTGCAACAAAGTAACCTAAGCTGCCAAAGTGACCAATTGCGACTTCATCACCATCGGTTACTTGTAACGTGAATTTTTGATTGATAGCTGGTGAAATAGCACTCCAAGCGCCTAAGAAAAAGCCGCCAACTAAAATCATTTGCCAGCCACTAAAGCCAACTGCTCCTAGCACAGCTGAAAGTAAACACGCCATAAAGAAGCTATGATGCCCGGTTAAAAACACATATTTGTAGCGCGTAAAACGAGCAATCAACAAGTTAAAGATTAGTCCAAATACTAAGATTGTCATCGTTTCAACGCCAAGCAAATCCTGAGCTACTGAAGTAATCGCTTCGTTATTAGGCACAACGCCTTTAATATGGAAGCCTGCCTCAATCATTTTCGATAACGGTTCAAGATTAGATGAAATGACCCCTGCTCCTGCTGCTAACATTAAATATCCTAAAATGGGGCCAAGAGTTCCAGTTAATACCTTATGTGCGGGTGATTTAAGCGAAATCAATCCTACCATTGCCATCAAGCCCATTAAAATAGCCGGCTCGCTTAATACATCTTTTAAAAATTCTAATACTGCCATTTACTACCCCTACCTTCTTTTTTAGTTGTTATTCAATTCAATTAAAGTCGGCAATACATCTTCTATAATTTTCTTTTTATTCATATAACTTCTAGTAAAAACAACTTTTTGGCCATTTTTAAAACTATCGGCAAATTCTTTAACCGTTACAAATAAATCAGCATCTTTTCCAGTTGCAGCATTAGAATCAATTGATT
Organism: Carnobacterium divergens; assembly: GCF_900258435.1. NCBI lineage: Bacteria > Bacillati > Bacillota > Bacilli > Lactobacillales > Carnobacteriaceae > Carnobacterium > Carnobacterium divergens. The sequence continues at coordinate 2,659,957 of NZ_LT992558.1, forward strand.
CTGCATCAATTGCAATGCCATTTTCTTTTGCTATTTCTTCTATTTTTAATTTCAACATTAAGCTGCTTCCAATCCCGTTTCCACAAACTGTTACGACTTTAATCATTTTGAACACTCCTTATTATTTTTCAATTATTTGACTTATTTTTTGGTGCATCGCTGCCGCATCCTTTGTTGCAATCAAAGCCTCAATCTTTTCCTCATCTTCTAATATTTCTGAAAGCTGTTTTAATGCGGTTAAATGGCCTACACTGTCGATTGCTGCTAAAACAAAGATCAATTGAACTTGACGATCCTCATCTTGCTCTTCTCCCAAATTAAAATCCACTGGATTTTCAAGGTGCAGTAAACTAATGCCTAGTTTCTTCACACCGTCCTCTGGCCTTGAATGTGGTACAGCTGTTTTAGGGGCTAAAACAATATAAGCGCCCATTTCATGCACATTATCAATCATTGACGTAATGTAATGCTCCGTGATATACCCAGCTTTCATCAAAGGATTAGCTGCTAGTGCAATAGCCTCCTGCCACTCTAGTTTTTCATTCGTAAATTGAATAAATCTCTCTTCTAATAATTCTGTCAAAACTTTTCCTCCCGATAATTGATTTAACCCAGCTCCATAAATTGAACGAGACAAGGCTTCATAAAGCTCTTCTTCGTGATGGATTGTAGCATTTCTAGCAATAATTTTGATTAAATTGGAAACTTCCACCGCTTTATTTAAAGGTTCAATTGCAAAATCATCAAATACTTTTCGTTTTAACATTTCTTGCTCCACGTAATTTAACAACGGTGCGGAAAGATACAATTTTTTTGCTGTGTGAAAGTAGGTCGTTGAAAATACCATATCGTATTCTTGTTCATCTATTTTCTTCGCTTGTTTCAAATCATGAATGCGATTAAATTGAATCATTGGGAACAGTTCTTCTAATTGATGATTCATGATTAATGAAGAGCTAATGCCATTAGGACAAATGGATAACGCTTTCAAAGTTCTAAACATTGGTTCCTTTCGTTTCAACTGCCCCCCGAAGTGAATGGTGAAATAGGCTAATTCATTTGGCGGAATTGGTTTATTTAATAACGCCTCAAAAGGAGCGAGCCCTTTAGCAACTAAATAATAAAGCTCTTCATATTCTGCCATAATTTGTTTTGCATATGGATTTTCTAAATGACTATCAAATAAAATGCGAAAATACGCTGGTACTAAATGTTCATATAAACTCAACTGCAATGCTTTTTTATCTGAAAAATTAGTTCCTGTCATTAGCTGAACACGGTTGATAATAGCATCCGTCACTTTCAGCAAGGTCTCATCCTTATAAAAACGTGGGGTTCCTTGCAAAGCACTCAGCAGATGTACCGTCACGAAAATCGCTTCATTTTGTGATGTATTTTGAAAAAATTCAGCTGTGACTTTTTCTCCTAATTCATACAAAGGTTGGCTTTGAATAAAACGCTGCTCAGATTCTGAAAATATCGGTTCCCTCGCATTTTCTCTTTCCATCAAAAAACACAATAGAAACAAAAATTCTTTCATTCTTTCTGCTACAAATTCAACTTGATAGCTTTTAGCAATTTTATAAAGTCGTTCACTGATTGAATCAATCGGCAGAGTTACTTGCCATTTACTAAAAATTAATCGAATAATCCATTCGCCAATGGACAATTGCAACAATTTACCGAGAGAATACTCTGCTAATTTTCTAATATCTAGTTCGGTTCCTTGAAAATCATACCCTTCGCTTCTCGAATAACTAAACGCAACATTCTTCCTTTGACACAATTGCCTCACTTTTTTCAAATCCAAAATAACGGAACTTTTACTTAACTGCATTAAGTCTTGATAATGGCTGTGGGAAATAGGTTCTTTTTTAATAAATGTATAGAGAATAATTAAATAAATACGCTCTTCTTGCATCAAAACATCACGATGATTCAATTGCTTTTGTTCCTTGCTCCACCCCTTTTTTAGCCCTTCTGGAATTAGAATCTTTCCTTGTACTAATTGAATCACAGGTAATTGAAGACTGGAAAGCTCCAGATTGGCTTGACTAATTTCATAATGTGCTTTTTTCTTAGAGATTGACTGCTTTCTGGAAAAAGCGTTAACGGATACATGATTATGTTCTATTAAAGAATCAATAAACGTAACAATTTCATTGGTTAGCATGCTTGCCCTCCTCTTATCCTTAGAATATAATAAAACGCTTTCATATTCTATCTTAATTGAGACTTAATTGCTAGCCGCATTTTCTAAAGTGATTGGTCTTTGCTAGTTTGAATCATCTGATTAAAAAGAAAGAAGCGGATGGATTAGCTTATATGAACTAATCCTCCAGCTTCTTTTTTTAATTCTATTAACGGCGAATTGATTGGGCCATGCGATAATACGTATGGCGTTTTCCTCGAATAGCAATTGATAAGGCCATTAAATTTTCAGGATCTGCCACCCCTGAATACCCCGCATCACCAATATGTTGAATGTCCACGCCAGCTCGTTTACTTGATAAGGCAAATTCTCGGATCGTTTGAGGGTCTGAACTTTCTTGACTGGTTCCAATTGCCGTCATAGATAAAGCTCCTTTGGACTTAATCAATTTCACCGCCTCATGGACTTCACTTTCCAATAAACCTAGGACCGTTCCAACGGCCGGCATTAAAATAATATCTGCTCCATTTGCAATAAAATTTTCAATTGATTGTTGATCAACTACCGGCTCCGCAACGCCAGCTCCATGCATTTTCCCAGCAATAATCAATCCATCAAAATGCTCTTTTGCTAAAAGAATAGCCTCCTCTATCTCTTGATTACTCACACCTGTTGATGGATTTCCTGTTAAACAGATAAAATCAAACCCTAATTCATTGGCTTTAATAAGTGTTTCTTTAGTCGCTCTTCGTCCCACAGGAAGTTGAAGTAGGTCTTCCACCGCTTCAGCGGTCACATCGACTGGTTCCAAATTCACTCCGACAGGTCGTCCAACTAATTTTTTTAACGTTTGAATCGGATCTTTTAGCCCCTGTTCCAACCCTTGAATCACTGGATTAAAAACATCCAATACATTTAATAAAATTAAATCTGCCCCAAAAGCTGCAGCTGTTTCTGCATTCGTCAAATCCCCTAATAAAGGCTGTGAAATCACTACGTTTTCCGATAACACCGTCCGTCCTTCACTGGCTAAAATCGCTTGCTTTAACTCTTCTTTGCTCATTTTTTCAAAATCACTGGCATGACAATTTAATAAACGTTTCATAAAAATCCCCTCACTTTTCATCGATTGCTTTAAGTTTACCATAAATCCGCTTACATCTTGATATTCTTTTCTCCTGATTCAACTTTTATGATACACTTAAATTAGAAAATCAGCTGATGAAAGAAGGAAAAATAGTGACTCAAAATCAAGAAATCGCAGTCGTCGGTGCTGGAATCGTAGGCGCGACAACGGCTTTTTATTTAGCAAAAAAAGGCTATTCCGTCACCATTTATGATGAAGGCATAGGTCAAGCAACTGCCGCTGCTGCCGGTATCATTTGTCCATGGTTGTCTCAACGACGAAATAAAAAATGGTATCATCTAGCAGCAAGTGGGGCAAAATTTTATCCTGAATTAATGACGGATCTTGGAGAATCTTTAACGGACTCAGCCATGTATCAACAAGTGGGAACGTTGTTGTTTAAAAAAAATGAAAAACTTCTTTTAAAATTAGAAAAATTAGCAACAGAACGTAGAGAAACGGCTCCTGAGATAGGCGATTTAACGATTGTTGCTAGCCAACAGTTACAAGACTACTTACCGATTTTGGAAAGTTCTCAAGCTGCTTTATTTGCAAGCGGAGGCGCTCGAGTAGATGGCGAATTGCTGACTAGAAAACTCATTGAGGAAGCCCTTAAATTAGGCGCAACGTTTCAACAAGGAAAGGTTGCTTTAACAATTGACGCAAAAAATCAGTTTTTTGTTCAATCGAAGAAATATGCACAGGTCGTTCTTGCCGTTGGCGCTTGGTTGCCTGAACTCTTAGAGCCACTTGGGTTTACAGTAGATATTCGCCCACAAAAAGGGCAACTCCTTTGTTTAGAAATCCCAGAAGAAACCTCGAACTGGCCCGTGGTAATGCCCGATGGTGAAAAGGATATTATTCCCTTTAACAATGGCAAAATCATCGTAGGCGCAACTCACGAAAATGATAAAGGCTATGATTTAACCCCCACAGCACCAGAGCTGCAATTAATGCTAAGAGAAGCAAGTGAATTAGCGCCTTCATTAAAACAAGCGACTCACGTATCCACCAAGGTTGGAACAAGAGCGTATACTTCTGACTTTGCCCCTTTTTTTGGTCAAGTTTTAGAATGTCCTCAACTCTATGTTGCAAGTGGATTAGGTTCTTCTGGTTTAACGACTGGACCTATTATTGGAAAAATGCTCGCACAAGCAATTCACCAAGAAGAAACCGAATTGGATTTTGCAGATTATCCAGTTGCTGATTATGTTGCAAAAAGAAAAAAATAAACTGGTTTTATCGGATGTATAAAAAAAGAAACCTTGTAGTGACAATGCCACTCTACAAGGTTTCTTTTTTATCTCAACAACAGGATTCCATTCACACCATTCAATATAATCACAAAAATAACAACAACTTGATAGATTTTTAAGACAACTTGTTCAGAAAATAGTCCACTTAATTTAGCACCCATAAAACCACCTACAATCGCTGCAGGGATAATCCAGTACAACATCGTTAAATCATATTGACTATATCTTCCAGAAATACCAATAATGCCTAATTTAGCAAGTTGTGAAAAGAAAATTGTAATAATAGAATACACCGTCGCATCCTTAATATCCAAGCCAAAACAAAGCATCAGTAGCGCTACATTGATGGGGCCACCACCAATTCCTAAAAACGTGGATAATCCACCTAGAAATATACCTATCAAAAGATAAATTACGATAGATTGAAAAGCGAACGTTGACCACTTTTGTTTCGTATAGAGCAATGCAAACAGCAAAGATGCGATTGTTACCAAAATCTGTAGCCATTGGACAGCGCTCTCTCCATCAAATAAAAGCAATGTCCCTTCAAACAAACCATTGCCTAAAAAACCGCCCAATACCGAACCTATCGATAGCGCAAGCACAGGAATAAGCTGAACCTTAATACCTTGATTTAGTTGCTTAATAGTCGAAACAATTGCCATTGTAAAAACAGCCATACTTGAATAAAACGAAATCGCACTTAAACTATGAGCACCAATTGCATCTAACAAAGGCTTAATCATCACGCCTCCACCCATACCTGAAATAGCACCAATCGTATTCGCAAAAAGAATGATAAGAAAATAAATAAGTCCCGTCATGTTTAACCTCTCCTTCATCAAACACTCTTACTTATTATCCTATCATTTTTCCTTACATTATTCAGTAGTTTAAATTTTCTTAAGTCAATGCAATGTCTCTTTTCTTAAAGATAAACATAGTTACAAGATAAATAACTACGCTATAGCCTAGTAAGGCAATGCTTGTTTGCATCAAACTCAATTCTCCCGGCATCACGCCACCTTGTGAAAAAGTATTTACATTCAAGAGGTTGAAAATACTCCATTTTAAAATAGGCCATTTTGGAATAGCTATCATTAACATTCCGTTAATAATGGTGCTAGCAAAGACGGTTAGCATTCCAATTCCAACAGCTAATGCTTGTGAGCGGAAAACTGCGGAAATCATTAACGAAATCGCGCTGTAAAAAACAATCAATAAATAATTGGTTGCAGCTAACATCCCTGCTGCTTTGATTGCTGAGACTGCTCCTAAACTTGCTGAAGCAGGCAACATAAAGGATTGTATCGGGAATAAAATCAATCCTACAATCCCAGCACTAAGCATCGTAAACAATGTAATAAATGCACCAAATAACAAACAAACAATCAATTTAGACAATAGAATCTGACTGCGTTTAAAGGGACGAATCAATAGCAATTTAATCGTTCCGTCACTAAATTCAGATGCAACTGAAATACTGGCAACGATTACTACCACCATATTCACAATACTTAACATCCCTGCTAATCCTGCAAAGAAAGAACCTGCTGATTGACCACCATTATTTGATGTAATCGGTGTGACACCACTTTCATAATACTTCTCATAATAAGCAAGTTCATTTTTAGCACTTTTTAGCTCTTCTGGATAATCCAGTTTCTCTTTTTTTGACGCCATTAAATAACGATCACGACTAAGTAACATCGCGTCTTCCAGTTTGGTAACTGGTTTTCCCTCGTCATCAAAAGTAAAAAGCGGTTCATCTTTTTCCAGTGTTTTTGTTACAGATTTCCCATTTTCTTCAACTGTATACTCAGCTGATTGTTGAGAAAAATAAACTTGTAAACTTCCTGCAGCTAACGTTAAAACAAAAATCAAACCAAGATACACATAAAATGATTTTCTAAAGATCAATTTTCTCGTTTCATTCACAACCAAATTTATCATTTTAAGCTTCCTCCTTTAGTGAGTTCTAAAAATCGCTCTTCAAGATTGGCTTTATGCGGTGTGATGCCGTAAAAAGATATTCCCACTTGAACACCATGTTCAATCAACGCAGGTATCTGATCTTTTTCAATTTCAATTGTCAGCATATCTCCTTCAGTTTGAAGAATTGACAGTCCCATTAAAGCAACTTCTCTTTGTAGCAGCGTTTGTTGTGGCGTCTCAATTGTTACTTGAATTCTTCCAATGTTTGAAGCTGCTTCTGCTAGATTTTCAATATGTGTTACTTTTCCTCGTTCAATAATTATAATTCGATTTGCTAATAATTCCATTTCAGATAATAAATGACTTGAAATCAAAATACTCGTTCCGTCTTTAGCAATCTCTTCAATTAATTGTCTGAAATCATACATTCCTTTAGGATCTAATCCATTTAGCGGTTCATCTAAAATTAACAATGCTGGGCGGTGTAGAAGTGCTTGGGCAATTCCTAAACGCTGACGCATTCCTAATGAGTAAGTTTTTACTTTTTGATGAATCGTTTCGGTTAAACGAACTCTGGTCACCACTTCCATAATCATTTCATCGGTTATTTTTCTAGGACTCATTCTAGCAAATTGCTTTAAGTTTTCCCAACCAGATAAATAGTTATAAAATTCGGGATTCTCAATAATTGCTCCTACATTTTCCATACATTTATTAAATTCTTTATCTAAGTCATTCGACGCAATTTCTACAGTACCTTTGTTGCGGCTAATAAGCCCTGTCAACATTCTAATAATCGTTGTTTTCCCAGCTCCATTAGGTCCGAGTAAACCAACTATTTCACCTTTTTGGACGGTAATCGCTACATTGTCAACAATTAGCTTTTTCCCAACACGTTTCGTTAATTCTCTTGCAACCAACACATTCTCTTGCATAACTCCTCCTCCATTCATTTCACGATATTTTAAGTATACCAAACTTCTGCTTTTTTCATGACAATCTCTAGTTGGAACTTTGCCTACTCCTTAAGACCTATTTTAGAATAGCAAGGATAGCTTTTTTATTTTTATTATTTTTACTAATTTTATCTTAAGGCCACTAAAAGCAATATATATATTGCTTATCCTCTGATTTAGTGTATACTTAGTCTTATAAATATCTCCCGTTCTTTAATACCCAGAAAGTTGGAAAATGATGAAAAATGAAAACTTAAAGCACGCACGTCTAGAAAAAAAGCTTTCCCAACAAGAATTAGCTCAACTCGTGGGTGCAACAAGGCAGACAATTGGCTTGATTGAACTAGGAAAGTATAACCCCTCTTTACACCTGTGTTTAGCCATTTGTTACGCTTTGGAACAAAAATTAGATGCTTTATTTTGGAAGGAGTCTGATAGAACATGACATTAGCACAATTATTAATGAAGAGGTTCAATAAAAAGGAAAGTGACGCACTTGATGAACGAGAGTCAAAAGAATACCTAAAAGCTTTAGAAATTAGTTTCACGGGATTACTACTGACTGCTACCATAGGTTCCATTTTATTAGATACTTTAAAAACCCAGTGGGGTTACACTATTCCCCTCACTTATTTTCAGCTATTTATGTTACCTATTTGTATAGCAAATGCTTATATTTGTTTTTATTTGGCTAAACAAGCCATCGTGCCACCAACAGCATCTGCTATTTTTACGCTATTTGTTCTGCCGATAACCTGTTTAGGCTTAGGTCTAGATTTGCTCTTCATTTTAAAGATTGATTCGTTAGTCTTGGCAATTCTACTCTTCCCTCTGATTGTTGCCGCACCTTTTCTACTGTATTTCCTATTAAAAATAGTCTATCAACATGGGGTTAAAAAAATGGAACGTCACTTATTAGAGCTCTAAATAAAAAACAACGGACACAAAAGTCTTTAAAACTTTTGTGTCCGTTGTTTTTTTATGCATGTAATTAAACACCTGTATTGTCTTTCTTGAATGGACCATATTCACCAGTAATTGGATCCATTTTTTCTAATCCTCCAGTTGAAGGCGTGTATTGGAACATTCCAACCATATTTGAAATTTCAGTTCCATCTACGGTATGAGCATGTCTGATTTCAACTTGGAACAAATCAGCATTTTCTTTGGTTACATAGTATTGATTATCTGTATACGAATAGCCAGTCAAACCCGATACTGCTGTAATAATTTTTATTTTTTCACTATCTGGGTTTGTAGCAGCCGAGCTGTCACTACTTGCGGCACTGCTATCTGACGAGCTAGAAGAGTCAATCGTTCCAGTGGTGGCTTTTTCGCTGTCTGATTTTTGCGCTAACCAAGCAGCAATCTCATCATCCGTTGCTTGTTTGATGTCTTTTCCAGTTGCTTTTTTAAATTCAGCCGCAGCAAGTTCAGAATTGCGTTCTGTTTTATATTTTGAGCTTGTTGTGGCTTGTTGTTGCTGTTGTTGTTCTTTAACTAACGCTGCTTGCGCTTGATTGATTTTCACTTTTAGTGCTTCTGCTTCTTGTTTTAATGAGTTAAAGTTAGCTGCAGTTAAATCTTTTGCTAACAATTCATCAATAGTTCCAGCCGCATCGTCTAATTTACCTGCATCAAATTGTTTCTTACTTGTATCGTACAAAGCTTGATAGACTTCTTTATTCGTTGTAGCTTCTATTTTAGCTAATAGGCTTTCTCCAGCTTTGATTAAATCGTTTGACCCTTTTTTCTCGTTCACCACGTTCGTTGCCTCGGTTTTAGCTTGATCTAATTTTTCAGCCTTAAAATCACTTTCTGCTTTAATATAATTTTTAGTCTGATCTAAGAATGTTGTTGCTTTTGTGTCCTTTTCTTTGTAACTTAAGGCTTTTTCAAATGATTTTTCTGCCTCAGTATAGTCTTTATTACTAATTGCTAATTGTCCCTCGCGCATTGCTGTATCATACTGATCGTTCTTAGATGTGGTAGCTTCTCCGCTCCCATTGTTACAAGCCGCTAATACAAAAAGACTCATAACCATTACCAACACAACACTTACTTTATTTTTTACCTGTTTCATTTTATCGTCTCCTCCCATAACATCATTCTTTTTATACTTTTATTATACCTTATTTAACTTCGCAACCCTTTCAATATCCCTTAAAATTAAAAAAATCTTACTAATTCGTTCTGTCATGCTCGCTAATAGTTTAATTAAAACACTGATAAAATGGGTTTTTATAAAAAAAAACAGTTTATTTGTGATTTATTTCACTTACATAAGTTACATAAGTTTAACTTAATTACATATTGTTCACTATTTCACATACTCGCAGTATGATAAGAGTGTTCAAAGGACATGGCCGTGTTTGACGCAATTGAAATTATAACAAAATCGTTTGTGATTAAAAATACATTATAAATTTGGAGGAACAAAAAATGAACCTTGGTGAAATTATCAAAACTACTTTAACCGATATGAATATTATTAGTGCTATCACTTCAACTGTCTTTATCATTATGCTTGGCTTCTTTTGCAGAAAGAAAGGAATTTTTTCAGCAGAAGTTGGGAAATTACTTTCTAAAGTCGTTTTAACTGTTGCCCTTCCTGCCTTAGCTTTTAACGCTTTTATGCAAGATATTGATCCTGACACATTAAAACAAGGTATGAACGTTTTGATTTGGGGAATTGCAATCTATATTATCTTGATTTTCGTTTCAAAACCATTTTTCCTTAGCTACAAAGGAGATAAACAAGATACTTTACGTGTTTTAACTATTTTCGGCTCTACAACATTCTTTGGAACACCTATCGTAAGTGCCATCTACGGACCAGTTGGTGTGATGTTCAGTTCAATCTTTAACATTGGTTACCGTATCTTCCTTTATTCATATGGCTACATTAAAATGAGTGGCTTAAAAATGGAACTTAAAAATATTAAAACAATGTTCTTAAACCCAATCGTTATCGCTACATTCGCTGGACTTTTCATCTGGATTTTCCAAGGTTACTTGCCACAAGTAACTGTTGCTGGTATTGATGGTGGAGCTGCTCATCAAGTGGCGTTCCTACGTATCGACCAAACTGCATTATGGTTATTCAAACCTATGACTTATCTTGCTGGACTTGCTTCACCTCTTGCTTGGTTATCCATTGGTTCAACTCTTGGCGAAGTAAGTTTCAAAAAAGCTGCTTCTGATAAAACTTCTTGGTACTACAGTGTTGTCAAAGTAATCTTAGTCCCTGCAATTAACATCGTATTACTAGCTCTACTAACTGTCACTCATATTTTACCAGTAAGCTACGAAGCTCTTGCTACGATCGTAATTATGATGGCTACACCAACTGCAACGGTTGCTGCTGCTTATGCCATTAGCTTTGACAAAGATGCCTTACTTGCCTCAAATGCTTCTCTAATTTCCACTGTTACGGCTGTTGTAATGACACCTATCTGGATTGTTATTTTAGAAGTAATCAGTAAAACTGGCTTATTTTAAACCTTATTAAAACAACTTTAAATAAAAATTAACGGAGGAATTTATCATGACTATTCAAATCGCTTGTTACGGAGTACGCCCAAATGAAGTAGCTTTCTTCAATAACTTAAACAAATACAACTTCAACTTAACGTTGATTGAAGACTTATTAACACATGACAATATTGAAACTGCTGAACATCATGAAGCTGTGTTACTACGTGGAAACTGTGTTGCTGATCGTCAAAACATTGAAAAAATGGCCCAATATGGTGTGAAATATTTATTCACTAGAACGGTTGGCTTTAATCATATCGATTTAGAAGCAGCTAGTGAATACAATATGGAAGTAGCTCGTGTCCCTTCTTATTCACCAAATGCAATCGCTGAACTTTCATTGACTTTAGCAATGATGTTATTACGCCACACCGCTTACGCTACCATGAGAACAGCCAACAAAAACTTTATCGTTGATAGCGAAATGTTTAGTCGTGAAATTCGTAATTGTACCGTTGGAATTATCGGAACGGGTAAAATTGGTTTAACTGAAGCAAAATTATTCAAAGGCTTAGGCGCTAAAGTAATTGGTTACGATGTCTTTGAAAGTGACGCTGCAAAAGAAGTTCTTGAATTTAAAGATTTAGATACTTTATTAGCAGAAAGTGACGTTGTCAGCATGCACGTTCCTTACTTCCCTGGACAAAATGATAAAATGATCAATGCAGACTTTTTAGGAAAAATGAAAAATGATGCCATTTTAATCAACACTGCTCGCGGTGAATTGCAAGATGATGACGCCATTTTAGCAGCACTTGAAGCAAATGAATTAGCTGGTTTTGGAACAGATGTCTTTGCTAATGAAAAAGACTTATTCTTTAAAGAATTCGCTCCTTGGGAACCACTTCCAAGTCCAACTGTTCAACGTTTAGTCGATATGTATCCTCGTGTGCTTGTAACTCCTCATATCGGTTCAAATACAGACGAAGCTTTATCAAACATGATTGAAACAAGTTTTGATAACTTCAACGATATTTTAACAACCGGACAAACTGAAAACAATGTTCCTTTGCCAACAATGGCTTAAAAAAACGACTCTTTCAAATTGAAAGAGTCGTTTTTTTTATAAATATTTTTCAATGACTTGTTGTTGGTCTTTATTTTTCTTATAAAGCGTGATAGGGCGCCCTACTTCACGGTATTCCATTTCCTCTGTCAGGTAACCAATTTCAGCTAAAAAAGCGAGGTATTTTTTGGTAGATATTCTAGATAATCCTACTTTACTAGCAAGTGATTCCGTTGAAAAATGAACTTTTTCTTGGTTAATTTGAGCTTGAATTTTTTTCAATGTTAATTTTGACAAGCCTTTGGGTAGGTCTTCGTGCGCTTGTGTAGCCCGTTGCTCTGAAAGCTGACCTACATTAAAAAATTTATCTAAACGCGTTTGATTGGTTTTTTCATCTTCTTGAAACACCTTGTTTAGCTCCAAGTATTTAGTAAAGGCTACTTTAAAGCGTTCAAAAGTAAATGGCTTGATTAAATAATCCACCACACCATAATATATCGCTTCTTTAACCGTAGCCACATCATTGGCAGCCGTGATTAGGATAACAGATAGTTCTTTTTTTGTTTCATGCAGTTCTGCTAAAAACTCAATGCCTGTCATCCCCGGCAAGTAAACATCTAATAGCAACAAATCAACCGTTTCATGATCAAGAATCACTCTAGCATCTGCAACGTTTCGGACATTTCCAACGATTTCAACTGCCGAAAGCTGTTGAATGTATTGCTGATTCAACATCGCTACCATCGGATCATCTTCAATTATTAAGACTTTGGTCACTCTTCTTCCCCCATTTCATACGGTAATTCAATATAAAAACGTGTTCCTTGTGGTTCATTTGTCGTTACTTCAATAAATCCTTGATGATTCGTCACAATTTTTTGAATGAGATTTAAGCCGAATCCACGATGCTCACCTTTTGTTGAAAAGCCTCTTTTAAACATCTTTTCTTTTATTTCAAGTGGAATACCAACACCTGTATCGGTTACTTGAATAATAAAAATTTCTCCTTCTAAATCATAATTCAATAAAAGTTCTACGGTTTTTAACTCTTGGTTTATCACGGCCTCTTTAGCGTTATCGAGAAGATTCCCTAAAATTTGCAATAAAATATGAATACTGTTGCCCATTTTAAGTTCTGGTAAATAAGAGGCTTCAGCTAGTACAATATCTACATCTTGTTCTTTTGCCTCATTGATTTTCCCAAGGATAAAGCCTGCTACTGCAGGGACTTTGATTTTTTCTGTTACAAATCCAACTTCTTCTTGGTAGTCATAGCTTAACTGTTGAATAAACCCGGTTACTTCCTCATATTTTTGTAATTCAATTAAGCCTAAGATTACATGCATCTTATTCATAAATTCATGGGTTTGTGCTCGTAATGAATCAATATATTGTTGCGTTCCGCTAAGCTCATGAATCATATGTTGCATTTCTGACTGATCTCTAAAGGTGGCCACTGCTCCATAAAAATTCCCCTCAATAAACATCGGTGCAATACTTGCAATCACTTCTAAACCATTTAAATAAAGAACTTGATCTTTTATTTTTACATGTGTATTAAAAATTTCTTCAAATAAAACCGTGTATAAGTGCTCTTCTAGTGGTTGATTTACAGCAACGTCCATTTGAAGGTTCATTTTTTTGAACATCTGGGTAGCCTCACGATTCACTAGCATTACGTTTTTATAGGCATCAATCGCTACGATCCCTTCACTAACCTCGTCTTCAATAATTTCTTTTTCACCTAAACGGGTTGCAATTTCACTTGGTTCTAAACCGAATAAGATTAATTTTACTTTTTGAGCTAAGAAGATTGCGCCTACAACGCCTACAATCAATCCTAACAATAAGCCAATTAGAATCTTACTTTGAGCTGCTTCTACTTCTTTATTCACTGTTGCAAGTGTCAACCCTACGCAAACGACACCAATTACCTCTCCTTGATCGTTTTTCACGGGGCTAAAGTAACGAATCCCATCTCCTAAAACACCCTCTTGAACAGAATAATGTCCCTTACCCGACAGTGTTTTTTTTGCATCTGCTAAGTTTGAAAAGGGTTGTCCGATTACTGTTGCATCGGGATGAGAAAGCCGAATCAAGTCTTTATTTAGAACAACTACAAAATCAACATTGGTCATTTTTGACACTTCTAATGAAAAGTCTTGTAAAGTATTGTTAGAAACGGTTCCCGTAATACCACCTTGAACCTCTGTATTTGCAGCAACCAGATTCGCTACGGTTGCAATCTTTTCTTTCGTATTCGCATATTCTTTTTCGACAACGTAATTGCGAATTAAGATAGCCGATACAATTAATGATACAACCGTCGCACACACGACTACAAAAATAATCGTACTTTGCAATGAGAGCTTACGGCTATTTCGATATTTAATCATTGACTCTTTTCGCTGTTTTTTCCCCATTGAATACCACCTACTCTACGCATTCTTCTTAACAATAGTACCGAATTGTCTGATAATTAGCAACTCATTGAACCACGAATTATTATGTTGTTATTTATTAATAATTATCACTGCAATTCTTCTATAATAAAAGACGTCTTTTTTGATAAATTAGTGAATATTTTATCCTACAGTAACTTACTTGCATTTAGATTACAAATTCATCATACTAGATCATTTTTCTTTTATTTTAAACTAATTTTCTATATACTATTACTGAATACAATGTTTTAGAAAAAGAGGAGGTCTCTGTTATGTTTAAAAATTTTATGAATGAGTTTAAAGAATTTGCGTTACGTGGAAACGTACTTGACTTAGCTGTTGGGGTTGTTATCGGGGGGGCTTTTAGTGCCATCGTCACTTCATTAGTAAAAAATATCATCACGCCTTTAATTGGAATTATCTTAGGTGGACATGATATTTCTGGTTTAATGGTTAAAGTGGGAACTGCTGAATTAACTTACGGTGCTTTCTTACAATCAATTATTGATTTCGTTATTATTGCATTTGCTATTTTTATCTTTATTAAACTAATCAATACACTTACTACTAAATTCAAAAAACCTACTGAAGAAGTGGTTGAAGAACCTGCCATTGAAGCTTCTGAAGAATACTTGAAAGAAATTCGTGATTTACTAGCTTTACAAGCTAAAAACAATCAACAAAACTAAAAAAAAAGTTTGCTTTAATTAAATTTAAAGCAAACTTTTTTTTAGGAATCGAGTAGTCTCTTATCATCATGCCAAGAACCATACATTTTATTCAGTTTTGTATTTTCAATCAATCTAGTTAGTCTTTTCTCAAATAAATCCGTTTCTTTTTTATTGCTTTGGATTGTATCGATACGAATTCTTTGATATAACTCAGGAAAGGCTGTGAAATTTTTATAAACTTCTAAGTCTTCTTTTAAACGTCGAAGGATTTGTTCATCTATTACAAAAGAAGACGGATCCATGTTTGGAAGTACTTTTGCACCAAAATCAGTCATCAATCCTTGTTTCTCTAATCTTCGAACACGTTCTTTATTTAATTCTGTCCAATTGCTTTTGGTTGATCTTGGACTTAATCGTTGAACTAGTTGTCCATCTAATTTCTTTTTAATTCCATCAATCCACCCAAAACACAACGCTTCTTCTACAGCATCTAAATAGAGCAGTTTATTGACTTCAGGTTGAATACTTACCGTTATCCAACAATACTTAGCTGTTTCACAATTAGTTATCAGCCAATCACGTAATTCCTGCCTACTTGTAACTTTGAGTATGTTATCTATTTTCATCCTCTTACCTTTCGTACTTAAAATTATTCTTTCCTTTAAGTTTATCATAATAACTGAACTCTATACATCTGTTTTAGCTCTATTTAACTAAAAAAGAGACTTGAAAAAATCAAGTCCCTTCTTTATTAAAAATACTTTAAATCGCTTTCCAAACAATTGAAGTAGCTAAACCTGGCTCTTCTCCTTTAGTCCACCACTGTGCTTGGTAGCCTTTTCCTTTGTAGGTAACCTTATCCCCTGCGACATAGGTTTTGGTTGCATCCCATTCATTACTTGGAACTTCAGGACCTTCTATCGTTTTCACCGAAAGTAATGTACTCCCTAATGATATGTTTCCCGCACGATCGGTTGCTTTGATTTGATAACTGTAACTAGTAGCTGGTTTTAAACCGCTATCGCTGTATGTTGTCCCCTTTGCAGTTCCAACGATGACGCCATCGCGTAGAATTTGGTAACTTGTCACGCCAATATTGTCTGTTGATGCTGTCCAATCCAACTGAACTTGGTTAGCGGTTATGTTACTCGCTTTTACATTCGTTGGAGCTGATGGCTTTTCCGTATCTGCCACACCTCCACCACCGTTAATCAATGTATCATACGCTTTTGAAAATCCTTGATTGTAAGCAACGCCATTGACATCCTTGCCTAAATCCCAGTTAATCGACCAAGTCATCAGCCCTTTAATAGGATTGCCGTCTTTTTTTAATTGATCAAAGACGTTATACACTACTTGTGGATCTTTAACATAACCTGATGCTCCTGCATCATTATTAGCTGGTAAACCGATTGCTAATTTTGAAGCTGGAATTTGTAAGAAGCCTCGTGTCCCATGAATTAAAGAATCTGCCATATAATAAAGAAATTCATATTTATAAGCATCATCATTTTGGGTGACCCATTTGCTGATTTCATCTACCCAAACACCATCTCCACCTTGGTTGTACAATTGTGGTGCGATAAAATCATACTCATCTTTTAATGAAGTTAAATAAGATTCATACGCATTTCCAGGTTTTAAATAAGGGAATTCTGGTGCCATGCTAATAATAAAGTTTTGATTTTGAGCTTTGTAATGTGCTTTCACGATTTTTAGAGCTTTAGGAATAACCGTTTTGTTATCTCCTGCTGTAATGGCTGCTTGTTCTAAATCGATATCAATTCCATCAAAGCCATAGGTTTCGACTAAACGAATCAGTTCATTTGCAAATGCTGTTTCATCGCCATTTTTTAATTGCACATGAGCATCCGCTCCACCTAATGAAATCAAAACCGGTTTGCCCGCTTTATTTAGTTCTCCGACTTGCTGGCGAAATTCTGCATCTGTTCCTTTGTAAGGTTTAAAAGTTGGAATTCCTTCCCCTTTCATAAAGGCTACTGCAACAACATTATATGCGTCTGGTGTATCTCTCAATGCAATTTCTGCTGAAGAACCACGTTTATATCCATCATTAGGATTGGCTTGCCAGTTATGCCAAAATCCCATTAAAATCTGTTTATTTTCAATACTTGGCATGACTGAAGCATCATCTGCCGCATTTACCTTTAATTGCTGAACTAAAAATAAAGAACATGCTGTTACTCCTAAAATTAATCCTTTTTTAAACAAGTTTCCCTTTTTCATTCTCAAAACTCCTTATCAACTTTTATTTTTTAAAAGCGCTTTCAACAGTCATGTTATAATAAAAAAAATAAATTGTCAAAATTTAAGACAAAATTCTATTACTATTTTAAGCTATATTGCCAATCGATTAGTATACCAATTTACAACCACATTAATTATCATTTCAACTTCTAATTAATTTATCCTTCATTATATATAGACCAATTTTTCTATTAATCAATTTTATTTTCAGAATTTTTTCAGTTAATAAAAAATTAGAATCATACTTTTTTCTATTTTATAAAAAAAGAGGAAATCCTTATTCAAATGATTGTTTTTAAGGTATACTTATTGAAGATAAAATAACTAATTTATAAATAAATACTCTCTACTAGTACTATTTTTATCTACATATAAAACAACCAAAAGGAGACTTACTACTTATGAAGCACTTTAAAAATGTCTTTGAACTGTATCGTTTAGATTGGCAACGTATTTTTAAAAATCCCTTTGCCTTTCTTTTAATTGTTGCCATGATTATTATCCCCTCACTCTACGCATGGTTTAACATCGCGGCTCTATGGGATCCGTATAGCAATACGAGTGAATTAAAAATTGCCGTTTATAGTGCAGATAAAACCGCTTCGATTAAAGACACAAAAATCAATATTGGCGATAAATTAATTGCCTCTCTTCACGACAATCACAATTTAGGTTGGGAATTTGTGGACTCAAAGAAAGAGCTAGATAAAGGAGTAAAAAGTGGCAAGTTTTATGCCGGAATTTACATTCCAAAAACTTTTTCTGCTGATTTATTAAGTTTTGTTAAGGGGGATATCAAAAAACCAACCATTGATTACAGCGTCAATGAAAAAATCAATGCGATTGCGCCTAAAATAACTGATAAAGGCGCTTCCACATTACAAGAAACTATTTCTCAAGAGTTTGTGTCGACCGTCAGTAAAACAGTGGTCTCTGAGTTTAACGCCATTGGTATTGACTTAGATAATAATTTGCCAGCTATTACAAAAATTTCAAATCTTGTTCTCGATTTAAATAATAACTTAGACACAATAGACGGCTACACAAAAGAAGTGGTTGACCTTCAAGGAAAAATGCCAGAAATGAAAGACAAATTGGCTAAAGCAAATGAGTTTATTGATTATTTACCAGAAATTAACCAAGTTACCCAAAAGGTTGTTGAGGTCAATCAGTTGCTTCCTCAATTTGATCGAACTGGCGAACTCATTTTATCTCTACAAACAAAAATCCCAGAAATTCAAAATGCTGGAACCCAACTTGCAAAAATCGATCAAGATTTTGACGGAATCGCCAATACTTTAAATGAAGGTATTACTGAAGCTAATGGTGCTTTAAGCATTATTTCTGATGTTCAAAAAATTCTACCTGACGTCACTAAATTAGGTGAGCAGGCAAGTGGTATGGTCTCTACTGTAAAGGAAATTTTACCCAAGTTAAAACAAGCTTTTGCGGCAATTAAAACGGCGATTGATTCTGGACTGAATGTCATAACGAATATTGCTTCAACGGTTAAAGAGGTTGTCTCTTCCTTACAAACTTTTATTGACAAAGCAGAATTAACCCCTGAAGATAAAGCCACTATCAAACAAATTTTAAATCGTCTAAGTGAAAACTTAACATCAGCAAATGCTTTAATTGGCAATTTGATTGATAATTTAACACAATTGCAAACCGCAGCGGGCAATCAAGATTTAGCGCCCGTTATTGAAGACCTAAAAAAAGTCCAAACGGCGCTCCAATCCCTCCAACAGAAAGTACAAAAACTTTATGATACCATTGATACCTTAACAACCGAACAAATCAAACAGCAATTAACTGAAATCAGCAATTCGGCTGACGCCTTTATCAATGCTGTTTCAGTCGTTGAAAATGCAGGAATTAGTGACAAAGTAGACCGTTTAATAACACAATTAAGCGATGCTTTAGATAACGCAGGCAATGTATTAAACTCTGCAAATACAGAAATTCCAACTATCGATGGCCTGCTAACGAGTACCTCTGGTACGATTACAAATGCCATTGCTTATTTACAAAAATACCAACAAGAACTACCTGCTTTAAAACAAGAAATTCATGATGCAAACACGATTTTAAATGGCAATATGGATTTAATTATCGGTGGCATTAACAAGGGTGCTGATTTTTATAAAAATGATTTTCCAGGCATCAAAGAGCATTTAAACAAGGCCACCGCCTTTATCCAAAATGATTTGCCTGGGGTTGAAAGTGATTTAACTAAAACACTTTCAATGGTGAACGAGAAATTCCCTGATGTTGAAACAGCCTTAAACGCAGCTAGCGAACTTATTACAAACGATTGGCCTTCTATTCGAACAGGAATTGAAAAAGCAGCTACCGTTGTAAAAGAACAGCAACAAAATGTTGATTTAGGCGAAATCATCAAGCTACTCAAGGCTGATGCAAATGCTGAAAGTGATTTCTTATCCAAACCTGTTCAGATGAAACAACATTCTTTCTATCCAATTCCTAATTATGGATCGGCTAGTGCGCCTTTCTATACAGCTCTTTGTCTATGGGTGGGAGGCTTACTTTTTTCAAATATTGCTAGTACAGAATTTGTCCTGTCGGATAAAGATAAAAAGCGCTTTTCAAAAAGAGAACAATATTCAGCACGTATGTTAAGCTTCCTATCCGTTGGCTTTTTCCAAGCGTTGATTGTTGCTTTAGGCAATCTCTACTTGCTACACACCTATACTGCTGAAAAAGGCTGGTTTGTTTTGATGACCATCTTTGTTGGTCTCGTCTTTATGTCGATTTTATACATTCTCGCTGCTGTCTTTGGAAATCTCGGAAAAGGTGTGGGAATTATCTTACTTGTCCTCTCGATTTCAGGAGGTGGTGGAAACTTCCCAATTGAATTATCCGGGAAATTTTTCCAAATGATTAATCCCTTGTTGCCCTTTACTTACGCAGTTAACCTCTTACGAGAACCTGTTGGTGGTATTTACTGGGCAAATGCTTGGACGTACATTACCGTCCTGTTGCTGTTTGGGTTAGTCATTGGCATCTTTGGAATTATTTTCCAACCTTATATTAGCGTCTACGTTAAACGATTGCATGCAGCCGTTAATGAAAGTAAATTTTTCCATTAATCGTTTTTATAATAACAAAAAAACACGTTTCCTTTTATAAAATAGGAAACGTGTTTTTAACTTTTTTAATTACATTGCTACCATTCTTTTGCTACTAATCCCTCATCCCACAAATCCATATTTAGCACTGTCACTTCTGGGCCAATTGTTTTTTTTATAAACTCTTTCATTTCAGAAAAATTTAATTCATTTTTTAGCACAATAGTTCGATTCGTAAACCATTTCTCCCGACGAGGGCTAGCTGGGACTTCTAGGCTTACTAAATAGACAAAGCAATCGTCCCAATTTTGTTCGATTCTCATGGTTTTCCTCCTATTTTATCCATCATGCAACTTAGTATTGAGTTATTGATTGCGTTCTTGCTGTTTCATTTTTTGTGCATTTCTCTTTCTTTTAGCGTTTCTTCTTCTTTGCTCTTTTTTTCTTTGCTCTTCTCGTTTTTGTTTTTCCTTCTTTTTCTTTCTTATAATAAACCAAATTAAAAAGATCGCAATTAAAATTAATAAACTACCAATTAAGATATACAACCATGTATAATCTTTTTTGACGGTGACATCTTTTTCATTAAAGGCTTTAGCTACTTCTGATTTGATGGTGAAATCTTTTTTAAATTTCCAAGTTTCTCCCATTGATTTTGCAGTCATTGACAACGTGTAGTCTCCTGCTTTTAATTTTTCACCGTTTAAAGATACCGGATAGTCAAATGACGTATTGGGCGCCATTTGCATTCCTTCTTTTTTTGAAGCATATAAAACTTCTTTGTCCCCTTTTTTTGTTACTTTTGAATCAATTGATAATTGATTCATATATTTAGGTTTTGTATTTTGAAGCGTTGCATTAATGACGTTTCGCGCATTGACTTGATTAGGTGCAACTTTTTCTAATGTTAATTCTGAATCAACTTGTGTTTCTGATTCATTTAAGACTACCGCCACCACATATGCATATTTATTTTCAATTGCTAAGCCTTGACCTTCTTGTTTTTTCTTTTCTTCATGGGTATCTTTTTCTTTTAAAGTAATTCCGCCAGCTAATATACCGTTAAATCCGTCCTTAGGAACTTCAACTGTTAACTCCAAATCCGTTGCACCATTTGCTGGAATCGTAACCTCTTTGACTGCTGGTTTCACGATTTCCTCAATATTGTATTGACTTGTTTTATTTAATTTTGTGTTTGATTCCCCATATTCAACTACACCATTGATATTCGTAGTTGCTGCATGAACAGAAGGCTCTACCGTCACTTCCTTATCAGTGTCATTACGCATATGAACTTTTAACACTTGCTTCTCTTCAGGTTTCACACGCAAATCAAAATAAGTTTTTGATAAATCGTTTTGATTTTCTGGAATAATAGGTTCGACACTAAATTTTAATTGCGAAGCATTTACTTGCGGAATCAAACTGAGCACTCCAATAAAAATAATACATAAAAATGCAATTTTTTTCTTTAAATTTGACACAAACATTTCCTCCTAATAGTTAAACAAAATAACCATAGGAACCCATCAAAAAATGGATTCCTACAGAAATTTTTTTAATTAATTGCCTGGTGTTTCTGGTTCTGTATTACCTGGTACATCTGTTAATGTCCAAGTTAAGGTTGTTTTGTATGTGTCTGCATCCTTAACAGTAGCTCCTGGTACACTTAGTTCAATGCTTTCTGCCATTGTTGAAACATCTCCTGAGCGATAAACCCATGTACCAAAACCTTCTCCTTTAGAAGCTGCCATCACATTTTCAGCGACACCCGTTCCATCAGCTTTTAATGAAAATGATTTTTTCACTGTACTTGGTGCTTTAGAGCTTGATGCTGAGGCTACTTCACCATTATTGAATGTAATTTCAGCTCCAACTAATTCTCTGCTTTCTTTTACAGATTTAAATTGACCATTTTGTTTTACGCTTAATGCCCAGCCTTTTTCACCACCACGTTTATCCGTAACTTGTGCATAATTAGGTACTGGATTTTTTGTATCAATTTCTCCATCCGCACCTCTTAAAAATTGTGGTTTTGCAAAATAGGATTGATTTTTATTTGAAATCAATTGTTCGCCAAAATCTAAACTTGACGCATAATCTAAACTCAATGGTCCATTTGTACCTGGCTCAACTGGTTTTTCTGGATCTGTTGGGTCTACTGGTTTTACTGGATCGGTTGGATCTGGATCAGTTGGGTCTGTTGGATCAGTTGGTGATTCGTCTTCAATAAATTTTACTTGTGCATTTGTGTCGCGATTTGCTGGAATAGGGCCTGGTGCTGCTGAAACATGACCCACTCCACTTAATAATAATGTACTGAATAAAACAGTTCCTACGGTTGCTAATTTTAATGATTTCATTTTTTCATTTCTCCTCTGTTTTTGACTAATTATTAGTTTTTTGTATTAAACTTCAGGTGTTTCAGTATTTCCTGGAACATCTGTTAATGTCCAAGTTAATTTTGTATCGTATTTTACTGCATCTTTAGCGGTTGTTCCTGGAACAGATAAAGTAATCGCTTTATTTTTCTTAACAGATTGTCCATCAATTTCCATTTCTTCTACTTTCCCAAAACGATCTACCCAAGTTCCGGCACCTGCTCCTTTATCTGCAGTCATTACTTTTGTTACTGTATTTGGTGTTAAAGCCATATCAACTGTTTTTGGGGCAATTACATTCTCGACTGTTGAAGCAGCTTCACCTTGTGTAAAGGAAATTTGTGATCCAGTTAATTCTTTGTTTAAAGTTTTTTCATTTTTAAATTGTCCTTCTTGTTTAACTGTTAATGTCCAACCACCATTGTTCCCGCGTTTATCTGTAATTTGTACGTAATTTGGTCTTGCAGTTGATTCATCAAAATCTGAAAGATCTTCATTCCATAAATATTGTGGATTTGCATAGTACATTTCATCTTTATTTGTAATTTTATTTTTCCCAAAATCTAAACTTGACGCAAAATCAATACTTAAAGGTCCATCTGTACCAGGATTTGGTTTGTGATCTGGTGTTGTTGGGTCCCATGGGTTTACAGGTTTATTGGGATCTGGGTTTTCTGGATCAACTGGGTCTGTTGGGCTATCATCAGGTACAAATTCTACTATACCACCACTTTGATACGTTCTTACATAGTCTTCTCCACTTTCGTCTGCTGCTAATGCTTGCACTCCTGTTCCTGCTAAAGTAGCAAGAATCATTGCTGTTGTTGTACCATATTTAACTAATTTCATAATGAAATTCCTCCTGAGATTTTTTTTATTTATACTAATTAATAGCACAGCCGTTGATAATAAACTGCCACCTATTAATAATAAATAACTATCATTAGTCTCGCCTGTTTGCGGCAATTTTGTTAATTGCCCTTCTTCATTTCTTATCTCTCCATTTTGATTACTCGATGGAGGAACAAGTTGATTTGGATTATCAAAATCCGAATCTGGATATTCATATTCCCCATAAAATCCCACTCCACTATTAGAGTCGTAAGACTTTTTTTCAGTTGCATTAACACTTGTATAAGTAAAAAGTGCTCCGATTACTAAAACCACTATAATGAGAATTTTTTTACTCATTTTAGTCCCCCCTATCCATTTCCTGGAACATCTTGCAATGTCCATTGTATTGAAGTAGAATATTTCTCTGCATAAGGTTTTCCAGCTTTCACATCTAATACAGGACCTTCTTCTACTCCTTTCCAATTACTTGAAATATCAATTGGCTGACTGTCAGTTGTCTTTTTATCCATTATCGGAATTGCATCACCAACACTGAAAGTATAATCTTGTCCGTTACTGTAATAATGCAATGCATCTTTTAATTCGTGATTAGAATCACTAGATAAACTTTCTAATAAAGTTGCGCGCATTGACCACTCACTTCCACTACCTCGACTATCTTGTACAATAAGCGCATCTTCTTTAACTTGTGTTGAATATTTTTGATCTTTTGTTAAAATCTTTAAATCGTCCCCGTAATCTAATAATTGGGGCGCTGAAACAAAGATTAATTTCCCAGCATCTTCAATAATCATTGTCGATACTTCATTAGAAAGTGCTTTGTAAAAAATAGCATTTGTGTTGTATACCCCTTCGACGGTTGTTTGTCCTTTTACAAGTACACCTGGTGTGACATCCGTTTTAACAGTTGCATCGAATTCAAATAGAATATCCTCAGCGCTCACTACTTCTTGGTTAAGATTTGCCTCAACAACTTTATCAGTAGCATTAAAATGCCCTTCACCAATTACAGAACCATCTTTTGTTTTTAAGGTAATATTGGTTGGATTTTCTAAATTAGGATCTAGTGGTTGTTTGAAGATTAAGGTTTTATATTTGATAGGGCCCGTCATTTTTTTATATTTATTCTCTACTTCTTGATCTCCTTGCGTAAACATACCTGGTACACCTTGAAATCCCATACTAATAGAAGGATTCCATGTATATGAACTTTCATAATCATAACCTGGTATTATAGGTATTTTAAGAGATTCAGTATCAATATAGGTTCCCACTTGACCTCTTATAACCTTGGACTCTTGAATTTCATTTTTGTTCTCATCAATATAACGAATCGTTACAGTAGACATTTCCGATTTAGGATTGGCTACGACTATTTTATCAGCTACATTTTTGATTTCAGCATTTTCACCCTTTAGTGTTGTGATATAATGCAATGACTCACCTGTTTTTGCATTTTCGGCAACTTCTCCTGTTTTAGTTAAAACCTGCTCAATAATCTCCTTTGGTTTAACAATTTTCGTTTCTACTTCATTAGAATCTATCGGTGCAATTGGAATTTCTCCTTGATAAGAACCTTGGAAATTTGTTTTTTCTTTTACAAAACTGTCTATTTTCGCATTTTGTTTAACAGTCGCATTGTATTCAAAATAAATATTTTCTTTACTGCTGGTAATTTTAAGTGAATTCGTTAAAATCCGATTCTTCTCCTCGTTATAACCCCCACTTCCTAAAATCACTCCAGATTCATTTTTAATTATCACATTACTAATGTTTTCTAAATTTGGATCTATTTTTGCAATAAAGGCCATAAAATTATAATCCTTTTCTTTTCCTTCATTACTAACCGTTGTCCGATAATTTAATTTTTCTCCTGGAAGTGCAGTCTCCGCTCTTGTTCCATCTTCATGAAATACTTCTTCTTGGACTTTTGGAGAAATTGGTGGGTCAACTGGAGATGGTGGTTCTTCTCCTGCATCCTCATCAATCGATAAATCTAAACTACCTGACCCAACTTCTTTTGGACCTAATTCTTTAGAGTTCCATCTTAATGCAAAAACAGGATGTTTCAGCGGATATTGGTACCCCACAGGTTCTATTTGATCCCAGGGCTGATAGGGATTTTCATAACCTTCTCCTTGAAGTTTATTTAGCCATTCTTGTTTATTAATACCATTCCAATAGGCTATTTTAGAATTTGCTTGACCTCCTGGATCTATTTCCACTAAATTCCCTACTTTAATTGCTGTAGGTCCACTTTCATCAGGATACATATTGTTCATATAAAAATAAATACGCGCTGCTAACTTATCTGCTGGTACCGGAGTCGATTGATTAAAATACAACCCGTTCTCAGCAAATGAGTGCAATTTTGAGTTCTTATGTGCACCACCAATGTCCACGTGCATTCCATAAGTGAGTGCATAGTGTTTTGTATTATAACTATTATTTATATAAGAAACTCTATATTTAATTCGGCCACTAGTAGTGTTAACAACTTCACCATGTATTCTTACAGGCTGATAATCCATAATTTGAGTTGTATATTTGTCTGAAGTCGGTGAACGTCCCATAAATCCATATGCAACGATTTCATTGTCTTTAATATATTCAGATACCATAATAGTGTTGCTAACCCCATAGTTTTTTACACTTCCGCTATCTATCACAGGGCCATTTTCATTATTCATTTCACCAATATCAAAATTAGCATCTGAATATTTTTGACTTGAAGTCTGATCGTAATCATATGAAAAAACTTTTTGTTTTTCTTCATTTCCTGTTCTTTTTTTCACCCCAATCATCATTGGGGATAGAAGTGGTATTTTATTATCCCCATTATTAATTGGTGCATTCATATTTCCAGTTGTTGCGAAACTGTCAGTCCTATAGTTGTAGGTCGCAGTTAATCCTACATGTCCTAAAAACATATAGTAGTTTCGTTTTTGAGTATCAAATACTCCACCGTTGAGTTTCACTGGAGTATTTACAGAAACTTTTTTAAAAGTTGATAAATCAAGCCCATCATCGTTTAAAAGATTCCAATCGAAATATGGGGTATTCGCTCTGGAATTACTTTCTGTTGGAATTTTATTTTCTTCCTGCGTTGTATTTGCCATTTCTTTTTCTTCAGTAACTTCTTTTTCAGAATCATTTAGAGTAGAAGTGTCCGTTTGTTCAGATAGGTCATCTTTTTTAGATTCAGGTATTATAGGTTGTAAGTCAGCTTCATCTTCTTCCTCTATTTTTTCTTCTGAAGATACCTCAGCAATTTTTTCTTTAATGTCAATGGGGACAATCTTTTCTGAACCATTTGCATCTGAAATTTTAACTTCATACTGACCAGCTAACGTCAATTCGTTTTTCATTTTTATTGTCATTGGATAGGTAGCTTCTTTCGGTAAGGTAACTTTCCAACGTCCATCCAAAAATTCTATATTGTTAATCAGTCCATTATTGAATTCAATCAGATCCGTTGAATTCATTAAAAAGGCTTCTGGTAACTCTATATAAAAATAATTTTCGAATAACTCTTTATTTATAGTTATATCCATTTCATACTCGTCCCCAGCATGAATCTCTGTCTGAATAGGACTAACAATAACATTTAACTCATCCGCTTTTATTTGTTCTTGCTTATCTTGATTTTTCC
The DNA here is from genome assembly GCF_900258435.1 of Carnobacterium divergens. NCBI lineage: Bacteria > Bacillati > Bacillota > Bacilli > Lactobacillales > Carnobacteriaceae > Carnobacterium > Carnobacterium divergens. The sequence continues at coordinate 2,687,288 of NZ_LT992558.1, forward strand.
ATATCCAACAACCAATTAACACTAAGGCAACCGTTAATAAAAATAAATGCTTCTTTACTTTCTTCATGAGTAATTCCCCCTTTACTTGTCTACTAAACAATTATTTATGGAGCACTACAAAAAAAGAATTATCAAAATTACTAAATATTGATTTGATAAGAATCTTAAGCGATAAAAATCAACAAAAAAGAGTGTCGTGGAAACAATTGTTTCCACGACACTCTTTTTTGTTCTTCTTGACAGCAATTACTATAGCACTTACTTTTTTAAATGTCATTTTAATAAATTTAAAAAAAATTAAAATCTATTAAAACGTTATTAAAACAACGTTTCTTTTATTCCCTCTACTTAGAAAAATGAGAAAAAGCGTTATTTTATAATTAAAGTAATCGAAAAAAAAATGAAATTGTATCTAGACTTTAGTGAATAATTCATTTAAAGTATCACTTAACAGATTATTACGTTATAAGGAGAACAGAAATGGCTTTTTTACTAAAAAAAGAAAATCAACAAAAAATTGATATCCTGAATTATCTTGAGCTTTCACCTTCACAAACTGCCAGTATTAAACAAATAAGTGAAGATCTGTTACTTTCGACCTTTATTATAAAAAAGGCACTTACTCAAGTATCAGAAGATCTCTCAACTCATCATATTTTCGGTCTAAAATTAATTGAATCGCAAAAGAAGATTACCTTTACTTCAGATGGATCAGACTCTATCTTGACTTTAAAATGGATTTATCTTAAACAGTCAACTTTATTTCTTCTCTTAGATGGTTTTTTTAAAGAGGAATACTCCACGTTGGAAAGCTTCTCAAAAAAATACTTTTTAAGCCTTCCCACTGCTTATTTACTAAAAGTAGAGTTAGAAAAACACCTGCAACATTTTAACCTTTCAATTAGTTCTGAACTAACTTTAGAGGGTCAAGAAAAAACTCTTCGCTTTTTTATGTTCAATGTTTATTTTCATTATTTTAATAGTTTAGAACTGCCTTTTTCAAAAGATCTAATCAATTTAGTTGAAAATTTTATTAATAACCTTTCATTTGCAACTGGATTTTCTTACTCTGCTACACAGCGATTAAAACTACACTATTTTTTATTGGTTACCTTTCAACGTCTCTACCATGGACAAACATTAACTAAGAACGAATCTCTTGTCTCATTTAATTCCATTCAGCTAAAACTAAAGAAAACTATTTTTTCTTTTTTTGATCAGACAACCTCTCTTACTACAAAAGAAAATGAGTTAGAGACAAGCTTTTTAATCTCCTTCTTATATTCAGAGAATCTCATTCCCAATTTGTCGTCAACTGCTGCATTGTCTTTTATCCATTCTGCTAGTGAAGCTACGGTCCAGCTAACTTCACTCTTTTTAAATGCCTTAAAAAAAATGTTTGATATTTCGATAGAGATGCCTAATTACACTTACTTACAAAAAGAATTAAATCGAATTCATTATAAATATCTTAACTTTAATGAACCATTAGCTACTCCGCCTTTTCAATTTAATACCAGTTTTTTAAAAGAAAACTATCCTGATTTTTTCATTTTTATTGATGATTTTACTCAAAAAAATCTTATCCTACTTCACGAAACTGATACACTTTACTATGATTATTTATTTACGCTTATCAAATATATCCCTTTATCTTTACTTACTCATCCAATCTATGTATGTGTTGATTTTTCGCGCGGAAGATCCTACAATCATTTCATTGCAACTAACATAAAATCATTTAAATTTCTAAATATCGTAATTGAAAAAAGAATTTCAGATAACACAAATCTTTATCTTTCTGATTTTAAACCAACTGGACTAACCCTTGATTTTATTCTTTGGAAAAATCCTCCTCTGCCTTCTGACTGGGAGCACTTCGGAAATAAAATTATCGAATTAAAAAACAACGAAAGGTGATTAAACATCTATGCAAATTCCTTTAAAATTCATTCAAATCCCAAAAACTTTCTTTGTATTCGGAACACTTTTTTCAAGCCTCCTTTTCCATCCACAAGCAGAGGCTACTAAACCTCCAAATCACGCTATTTTAATTGCTGAAGTTTCACCTGTAAACCCGCTAAATCCTACTATAACAGTTGATCCTATGCCTGCTCCACCTGATTACAATTCTCATTCTAAAACAAAAAATAAAGAGATACAAAAACAAAAATCCGTACAAAAAAAAGAATCATCTGATTTAATTACTACAGAAAAAAAAGCAAAACCCAAAAAAAAAGCCTCTAAATTAACAGCTATAAAAAATTTAGATTCCTATTCATTTAATAACAAAAAAACAGATTCTCCTATTGCCTTAAATGACCCAAACGAAGGAGATCCTCCACCCAATTCTTTACCATTAACCTTAACTGGTGAACTACTTTCCGGTTTATCTGGTCTGTTGTTGTATGGTACTATCAACTAAAAAAGCCTATTAAACTAGCTACCGAATAATCGGTTATCCTTAGTTTAATAGGCTTTCTTTTATTTATCATCCAATTTTTAAATAATTTTCACGCTTCAATCCACTCACACTCAACATAATCAAAAAGCTGATTAAGTATAAAATCGATAGGAAACCCATCACGACTAGTAAATTGTATTGATCTAATAAGAACCCAATCACTACTGATGAAAACCCACCAACAGCACGCCCTGTATTAATAATAACGTTATTTGCCGTAGAACGAATGGAGGTTGGATATAAGCGGCTCACAATAGCGCCATAACCTGCAAACATTCCATTAGCGAAAAATCCGACAATGGCTCCGCCAATCAGCATAGTCCATTGATTTGAAGCATAAACGAAAATGAACACCGAAGCTGCTGAAGCTAATAAGAACACACTATATGCCAAGCGAGCACCTAATGTATCTAATATTTTCCCAAACAATAACATACCTAAGCTCATACCTACTATGGTGGAAATCATCCATAAAGACGATCCCGAAACGGACAACCCTAAATTCTTTTGAACGATGGAAGGCAACCAATTCATTAAACCAAAGTATCCAGCGATTTGGATAATCGCCATCATCATGAGAGAAATCGTTTGACGCGCCAACTTAGGCGTTTTAAAAAGTTCTGTTAACGAAACATTGGGTTTATTTTCGGTGTCTGCTTGACTTTTTTTCCACTCTTCACTTTCATCTAAATGATTACGGATAAAAAAGGTCATGACTACCGGTAAAAGTCCGAATAAAAATAATGCGTGCCAACCAAATAGCGGAATAATGATCGCCGCAATAATGGCAGCTAGTATCGCACCCATTTGTCCTGCAACTGCAACTATCGAAGTCATTTTCCCTAATTTTTCTTTCGGAAATGCTTCAGCGACAATTGCCATTCCAATTCCATATTCTCCACCAGCACCAATTCCTGCTAAAAAACGGAAGAGGTAAACCAAGTAAATATTGCTTGCAAAATACATCGCTCCTGTTGCCAGTGCGAAAATTAAAATCGTATAGGTAAAAATTTTAATTCGTCCATATTTATCTGCTAAGACGCCAAAAATAACGCCACCTAAAAGCATTCCCACATTTGTAATGGAAGAAATCAAGCCTGCTGCTGCGCCGTTAACATTTAAATCTGCAATGATTGATGTTAATGCGAAAGATAAGAACATGATGTCCATACTTTCTAACCCTAATCCTGCTGCTGACGAAGCCAATACCCTTTTTTGGTAGCCTGACATTGCTGTTTTGCCTTGTGCCGTTTTACTTATCATATTCACTTTTCCTCCTAAAACGAATGATCTCTGCCATTCATTATTTTACGTTAGACTTATTATACGGATAACTGAGGAAAAGTACAATAGCTTTTTTGCATTTCGTCACAATTTTTTTCCACTTTCATTTTTAACTAATAGCTATTCTCTTCATCATAAAATAATGTGCTTCTGCTGGTAAGGGATGTTCTTCAATTTTTCCAATTTCTTGATACCCATTTTTTAAATAAAAACCTGGAGCATTAAAACTCATTGTTTCTAATACGATCAACTGGCAGTTTTCCTCTTTAGCCAATTGCTCCACATGCTCCAGTAATTGCTTACCTACGCCTTTTCCTCTTGTATTCTCAGCAACATAAAACAATTCAATCCGTAAATAATTCCAATGAATTTCACCCACAATGCCACCGAGTACTTCTCCTGCTTCTTCAATAGAAAAACTGATTTTTTGACTTTCATAACCTGTTAAATCAGGGACTTTCACTTTTGTGTAATCATCTAATTTCTTCAACAATTGTTGGCTATTTTGTGTATAATCTACCTGTTTGATTTCCATTTTGCTTCACTCCATCATTAAATTTATATCTGAACACAAAAAAACTGGACAAGAAAATTAACTTTCGTTAACCATCTTGTCCAGCACAACGTGTACCCTCCGATATTGGATTTCAGCATATCATCCTTTTCGCTAAATTGCAATACCTTTTACAGCTCATGATAAGCGCTATACACCTCTTGCTTTTTCAATTCTCTCAACAACGCCACTTCTTTAATGGCTTTTTTACTTGGCAATTCTTGTTCGTCCATGACTTTTTCAACATGCTCTTTCAAACTCAACTTTTCCCAATCACGTATTTCCTCATGATAAGTACCCTCATGATTGCCTTCTAAAATCAGACAAAATTCTCCACGAACTTCTGAATCGGTCGCCCACTGGTAAGCCTCTTCTAAAGTACCTCGCAAGAACTCTTCAAATTTTTTTGTCAACTCTCGACAACACACAATTTTACGCGTTGGCCCAAAAACTTCTATCATATTTTTCAACACTTCTTTTAAACGATGGGGAGATTCGTATAAGATAACCGTTTCTTGATGCTGATTTAGCTTTGTCAATTCTTGGATTTGTTCTTTCTTTTTCCGCGGTAAAAACCCATAAAAATAAAAAGGTTGCGGTGCTAATCCAGAAGCGATTAAGGCAGTTAAACCAGCGTTCGCTCCCGGTAATGGTACCACTGGAATGGCTAATTCGATACAAGCAACCACCAATTCATGGCCTGGATCACTAATGGAAGGCATTCCTGCATCACTCACTTGTGCAATGCTTGTTCCGGCTAACAATTTTTCCGTTAATTGACCGATACGCTCTTGAGTATTGTGTTCATGAAAACTGATTTGAGGCGTCGTAATTTCAAAATGATTGAGTAATTTTTGCGTATTTCTCGTATCTTCTGAAGCAATTAAATCGACTTCTTTTAACAACCGAATGCCTCGTAACGTCATATCTTCTAAATTGCCAATTGGGGTTGGGATTAAGTAGAGAATTCCTTTTGTTTCATTTTGAAAACTTTTTTGACTTGAAATCATGCGCTATCCCTCCTTTTCATTCTCTGCTTGGCTTAGGTCAACAATACATACTTGTGTTTTTTTAATTGGAAAGTCAATTCCTGCCTGTTTTAAAAAAGCTATTTTTTTAGCCTTCGTTTGTTTTTTAAAGGCATACTCTGCCTTCGTTGCTTCACTTCTTGATGGAAAGCCAGCAGCATAAATCATTTTCAAAGGCCGTCGATACGCAGGCTTTGTATATTTTGCACCGACACCATCATTATGCTCTTTTTCACGTCGTTTCAAATCCGTTGTATACCCACCATAAAACGTACCATCCTGACAAAGGAGTACATAGAAATAACTAGTCTTTATCGCCATATAAAATTCCTCTAATTTCTGGTAAATACTCATTATCTTCACCGTACACGAATAATGGTGGCATCACGCGAAAGCCTGTCTCTTTCCCATCTTTAATGCCTTCAATCAACAAAATATTGGCTTCTTTATTCGCTTTTGGATAAACCAACTGCATTCTTTTTGGCGCTAAACGATTGGCCTTCATGGCTTCTAAAATTTCAATCAAACGATCTGGTCTGTGAACAAAATAAGCTTTGCCGTTCATTTTTAATAAGCCACTGGTCACTGACATCACTTCATTTAAATTTGTATGGATTTCATGTCTTGCAATTGCCAAGTGTGGATTGGGATTTTTTTTACTGGTGACTGGAGATGAAAAATACGGTGGATTACAAGTGACAACATCTACCGAATCCTTTTCAATCCATTTTGTCGCCTCACTTAAATTCCCTTCAATCACACGGACTTGATCCGATAGCTGATTTAGCTGAATGCTTCGTTCTGCCATATCTGCTAGACGTGGTTGAAGTTCAATTCCGGTAATTTTACTTTTGGTTTTCTCACTAAGAAGCAGCCCTACCGCGCCATTTCCAGCACATAGATCCACGATTTGGCTGCGATTTCCTTGTGGAACATTTGCAAAATGCGCTAGCAAAACGGCATCCAATGAGTAGGAAAAAACAGATGGGCTTTGAATAATATCTAAATCAGCTCGAACTAAGCGATCCATCCGTTCATCGTCTTTTAACCATTGTGTCAAATAAGCCACTTCCTTCACTAGTATAATCGTCATTTATTATAACATAAAAAAGATACAAAAAAACGTTAGAAAAAGGTGAATTCCCCTTTCTAACGCCTTCCTTTTATTCCGTTACTTTTAAAATGATTTTCCCAATATTTTTATTGGCTTCCATATAATCATGCGCCGCTGCTGCCTTTTCAAGTGGAAAGACACAATCAATAATCGGTTTAATCGCCCCTGATTCAAAATACGGCAAGGTTTTAGCCATCATTTCGTGCGTTAATTTTGCCTTGTAAGCATCACTTCGAGGTGTTAACAACGTTCCCACCAACGTAATCCGTTTTGCCATCAAACTTCTTAAATCAAATTCTTCCACCACAGAACCACCTAGCGTACCAATTAAAACCCAATGGCCATCTACTTTAATACTTTTTAGATTTTTTTCTACATAGGACGCACCAATAAAATCAAGGATCACATCCACACCCTCTTGATTCGTTACTTCCATAACACGTTCAGAAAAATCTTCCGTTTTATAATTAATCACAACATCCGCTCCAAGTTCTTCACAAAATGCTAACTTGTCTACAGAACCTGCTGTTACAATTACAGTTGCTTTTGTTAATTGTTTTGCTAATTGAATCGCTGCCGTACCAACACCACTAGCACCTGCATGAATCAACACCGTTTGACCTTCTTGTAAATCACCTAACCAATACAAGGTTTGATACGCTGTTAAAAAGACTTCTGGAACCCCTGCTGCCTGTGTAAAATCAAGATGCTCTGGAATCAGAATGGCGCGATCTGCTGGCAATACTGCATACTCTGCGTACCCTCCACGATTCACCAACCCACAAACCCTTGTCCCTTTTGGAAATTCCGTAAACGTGCTCTGATTTTCAACTACTGTACCTGCAATTTCTACTCCAAAAATTGGATAGGGTTCTTTAAAATTTTGGTTTTCTCTTGTCACAATATCTGTCCGGTTAACGGCAGCTGTTTCTACCTTTACTAACAATTCCCCTTGTTTCGGAATTGGAATTCCACTATCTTTTAACACTAATTCCTTAGAACTCCCTGGTTTTTTCATACTAATTGCTTTCATCTATTTCCCCTACTTTCTCTTGTGATCGTAGGATTATTGTAACATAAATGATTCAACTTTCTAAAGAGTTGCGCTGTTAAATTCAAATAAAAAACTACTACTCTGTGAAAGGAGTAGTAGCCAATTAAAATTATTTAGATCCAACGGTAAAGCGTTCATTAATATGCTTACCAGCTTCTGCTTCGTCAACCAATGCTGTTGCAAAATCAGCATAACTAATTTCACTTGAACCTGCAGCATTTACTAATAGATGATCTTTTCCAATCACATACGCACCAGTTTTAGCGCCATCTGGTAAGAACATTGCTGATGGACTAATATACGTCCAAGTAACATCATTTTTTGCTTTTAATTGATCGAAAGCCTCGCCCATGTTGCTTGCAGTTGGTTTAAAGGCATCTGGAAAATCGGGTGTATCCATTACGCGTACCTTCATTTCTGGATCAACATAAAGACTTCCTGCACCACCCACAACCATTAAACGAGGAGCTTTATGACCTTTTAATAGCGTTACTAAATGTGCTAAGCTTGTTTTGTGTAACTCTTCATGTCCATGGGGTGCATTAAAGGCATCTACTAAAACATCAAAATCTGCAATATCCTCAAAAGTTAAATCAAATAAATCACGCTCCAAAACAGCGACATCTTTATTAGTTACTTTTTTTGCATCTCTTACAATGGCCGTTACTGTGTGACCTTTTGCCACTGCTTCAGCTGTAATCATTTGTCCTGCTTTTCCACTTGCTCCAATAATACCAATTTTCATCATAAATTCCTCCTAATTGTTTTTTGTAACCAGAATAGTTACAATTTAACTAAAAATGAAAGGATGAACATTACATTCAACCTATTTCTAACGTTACTTCACTAAAGAACGAGCCTCTAAAACGGTAATCTCGTTAATCGTATCTGCCAATGTGGTTTTCTTAAGCTCATCTTCCATCGCTTCCTCGGCTGTTCTCATCACTCCAACAAGTGATTGCTGAATATTTTTTCCAACAATACACTCTGGGTTCGTATCTTGATGCAAGCTAAACAATTGTTTGTCTTTGACGCTCACGGCATTGTAAATATCATACAATGTAATCTCTTGCGGTTCCTTCAAAAGAGTGATGCCTCCCATACCAGGAGCAGAATCAACTAAACCTGCTTTTTTGAGTAACCCTACAATACGTCTGATAACAACTGGATTTGTATTGACACTTGCAGCAATATAATCCGAGTAAATTGTTGTTTGGCGATTTAAAGAGAGAATCGATAACACATGGACAGCTACAGGAAATTTTGTCGAAATACTCATAACAACCCTTCCTCTCTATCTGTAACCATTATAGTTACAAAAGATCAGAATGTCAACTCCTTTACTCAAGAAAGTAAAAAGAAGAGTAGCTCATCGCTTCCCTTCCTCACTTTCTATTAAATTAATTCATTTGCTCCAACGAGTTCAAAAGTGGATTCTGTATTTTTTTCAATAAATTCATAGGCATCAGAATTATTTTTCAATTCAATTACCATCATAAAATTATCTGGATTTACCATATTAAAGGTAAACGTAGTTGTTTCTTTTTGACGTTTTAAAAATTCAGTTACTTCTGCTACAGTCATTTGATTCATTTGTAGTTCACCCTTTCTCTTAATCTAAAAGCGCTTTCTTTATCTTTGTTATAATATATCATATCTTAAAAGAATTGTCTTATTATTTTTCTTTTAAGACTAACTTACATGCCTTAATAAAAATAAAACAATCCTGTTTAGACTTGTTATTTTAACAATCTAAACAGGATTATTTTAACGTCGTTCTCCATAAATAACATCCAAACAAAACGCACAAGGCTCATCATCTACTCTTCTTGAACCATAGAAAACATTACAAACATGGAAACCATCTTCATAAAGTTTTTCTAAATTCATTCGTGACTTAGTCATTTCAGGTTCGATAGCTGCCTCGTCAATTCGTTGTTGTTTTTCAATATCATCTAGCCGGTCTCTCAAATGTTGATTTTCAATTCGTAAAACGGCATTTTCTTCTACTAGCTCTTCTACCCCTTTTTTTAAACTTGTAATTTGGTGTAGCGTCGCTTCAGTCTCAAGTTCTAGTTTTGTAAAGCTATCATATAAAGTTCTTTTATCCATTTATTATCACCCGTTCTTTAATATGAAATTATAAACTTACGATCCCTTTAAAAGAAACTTACTTTACATACTAGGAGTTGCTCCATTTAACTCTTCTAACGTATACTCTAGAGCTGTTTCGCGGCCTTTTAAGCGTACCTTGATGATACGACTCAATAAATTCAGACCTACTACGGTGCCTTCACCATCTGGTGTTTGTACTTTTTTTCCGTAATCAGGCAACTCACGTTTTGCAGATTCATACTCATCATTTTCATATTTCAAACAACACATCAAACGACCACATAATCCTGAAATTTTCGTTGGATTTAATGATAAGTTTTGATCTTTTGCCATTTTAATTGAAACGGGCATAAAATCACCTAAGAAAGTCGAACAACACAGCATCCGTCCACAAGGTCCGATTCCACCAAGCAATTTGGCTTCATCACGCACACCGATTTGGCGCAATTCAATCCTCGTTTTAAAAACACTCGCTAAATCCTTCACTAACTCACGAAAATCAATGCGCCCTTCCGCACTAAAATTAAAAATCATTTTACTCCGGTCAAACGTATATTCTACGCTAATTAATTTCATTTCTAAATGATGTGCTGAAATTTTTTTATTCGCAACACTAAAAGCTGCTTCAGCGTCTACTTTATTTTGTTCTTCTTTTTTTAAATCTTTATCAGAAGCAATGCCGTTGATTGTTTTAAGTGGTTGGACTAGATCGTCCTCATGTACTTCTTTTTTTTCAATCGCAACAATGCCGATTTCTATACAATGCTGTGTTTCTACAACTACTTTATTTCCTACATGACACTCATATTTTCCTGGAGAAAAATAGTAAATTGTGCCAGCATGTTTGAATCTAACTCCAATTACTGTTTGCATTCCTTGTCCCTCACTCCAAGCATTATCTATTAATCCATTAAAAGAAGCGTCAATTGTTCAAAAACACCCTGTGCTGAAACATTGCTTTCAAGTTTTTTCTTACTTGTTAAGATCATTTCAATACTTTGAGTTAATTTTTTCCCATTAACTTTTTGCTGGAACGCATTTAACACGTCTTGATGTTGTGGATAAGCTAACAAATCAACTGAGCGATAATACAACATTAACGCATCTCGATAAGCAAGCAACAACATGTCTAGGGCGAGTTGTTGGTTCTCACGTTCTTTAAAATGGGTGATAATATCTGTTTGTACAAAAATAAATGCTTGTTTCTCATTTTTGGAAATCTGGTGAAACCATTTCCAGATAATTTCCCTAGCTTCATTAAACCATTCATTGCGATTCATTTCAACCGCAGAATCCAAACTATTCGTCAAATGAACCAACAAAGCCCCTTGTTTTTCACTAATTTCTAATTTTTCCAATTCTTGGAGTAAAATTTGCTTTGGCAATGGACTAAAATGAACTAGCTGACATCGTGATAAGATTGTGGGCAAAATCCGATTTTTAGCTGTTGTTAATAAAAATGCCACAACGGTTCCATCTGGTTCTTCTAAAAATTTCAATAAGCTATTCGCAGCTCCAACGGTCATTTTTTCAACATCCGTCACAATAAAAACTTTTTGTCTGCTTTCTACACCACTTTTTGAGAACTCCGTTTTTAATTCTCTTACTTGATCCACCTTGATTGATAAGCCATCTGGTTCAATTTCAAGGACATCTGGGTGTTGATGAGCTGCTACCCTTTTGCAGTTTAAACAAACCCCACAAGGAGAACCATCCACTTTATCTTGGCAAAAAAGTGATTGTGCAAGCCACATCGCCATTTCTTTTTTGCCTGTGCCTGTTGTCCCTTCAAAAAGGTAAGCATGGAGAAGATCTCCATGCTTTAAATTTCGCTTAAAGCGATTCATTAATTCAGGTTGAAGCCACGCTAGTTTTTTTTCTTCTGTTCCTTCCATTTTGTCACCTTCACTCATCGCTTAAAATTGATGGAATTGTTCAACTGGCATTACAAAAACGGTCGCTCCGCCGACTTGAACTTCTATTGGGTAAGGCATATGAGTATCCATTGAAACATCTAAACTAATTGGTGGCGTCATAAATTGTTCTCTAGCTTGACAGGTTTCACGAATCAAGTTTAAAACTTCATCCACTCGCTCGTCTTCAATCCCTACGATAAACGTTGTATTTCCTGCTTTCAAAAAACCGCCTGTTGTTGAGAGCTTTGTTGCACGGACACCTGCATCTACAAATTCATTAGACAAACGTACACTATCTTTATCTTGGACAATCGCTAAAATTAATTTCATCATTACTCAACCTTTCTCTTTTTAAAATTTAGTTGGAAAAACGCGTTTAATCTGATCTAAACAAGCTGCTACGACTTCTTCAATCGTACCACTTGCATCAATCAAGGTGATTCTTGCTGGATTTTCTGCTACTAAAGTTAAATACGCTGCACGAACCGCTTCATGAAACTCCAATTTTTCTTGATCCAAACGATCAAATTGACGTGTTTCCTTATTGCGATTGATGCGTTCAATTCCAACGCTAGCCTCTACATCTAAGTACAAGGTTAAATCCGGCGTTACACCGTCTGTTGCAAAGTGATTGATTGCTGCTACCTCTGAAATTCCAATCCCACGAGCAGCCCCTTGATAGGCTAGTGAGCTGTCGACAAATCGATCACAAATTACTAAAGCATCCTTGGCTAAAGCTGGGTTGATTCTTTCAATTAAATGTTGACGTCGAGCTGCTGCATAAAGTAAGGCTTCTGTACGAATATCCATCTCTGTGTTTTGAGGATTCAGAATCAATTCACGAATCTCTTCTGCAATCCGACTCCCGCCTGGTTCTCTTGTTGCAACTACATCCATTTTAATCGCGCTTTCTAAAAGTGGCAACAACTCCCTTAAGACACTTGTCTTTCCTGCACCATCTGGACCTTCTACTGTTATAAAAATACCTGCCACTTTATCGTACTCCTTATCTACTTTAATTCTTAGTTCCTATTATACGTTATCTAGTGTCATCAGTCTAATTGAAATCCTTATTTGGATGAATTTATTCTAAAAAAAAGAAGACTATTCACGTAGAATAGTCTTCTTGCTTATTCCTCAAAAAAACCTTCATCTTCCAAATAGCCAACCGCAGCATCTCTAGTTTTAAAGATAGCCTCTAACGCCCCACTAGACATGATAATGGACCACATGCCATTACGATATTCTAGCGTTAAATAATCGCCATGATCTTCCACCCAATTTTCTTGGTATCCTTCTTCATAACCATCAACCGTTTTCTTTAAATACTCAATCGCATCAGCTGTCATTTGACGAATCATTTCCGCATCTTCTTCTAAAACAGAAATGTAGCCTTTCATTGTATCTTCTTCTGGCAAATATCCCGCATAAATAAAGGCATTTCCATTAGGATGTAAAAATTTGACTACTGTTGTTTTCGGAACAGCACTTTCTTCAAAATGGTAATTCAAACGTTTAAGAGAAACTTCGTGCATCGTTAATTCTTCAAATTCATCAAAAATCGCTTTTTTTTCAGCAAATGATAACATAATTCAACCTCTTTCAATTCTGTAATTTTAATCTAATCTCCTAGTGAGAAAAAACCAGGATTTCATTCTGATTTTTCAATCCAACAATTCGATTAAACTGTGCCAATCCTGCTTTTAAAACAGCTAGCTGTTCTTGTTTAATTTCTTCTCCCTTTAAAATCAATGGAATCCCTGGTGGATAAGGAGTTACCGTAACTGCTGAAATACGTCCTATTGCTTGTTCTAAATCAACGAATTCAACAGCCTTCATCTTTTGCTGTTCATAAGATAACGCTAAAGTTGCCATTTGAGGGTATCTGACAATCGGTCGTTTTTTTTCTACCACTTCTCGGCTCTCAAACTGTTCAAGATCTACCTCTGGTAGCTGAATAGGTTGCTGCGCTTTCAACAACGGGAATGTCAATAAAATAAAAGATTCCGTTGACAGTTCTGGGAATAATCCTTTTTCTTCAAAATAAATAGCTAACTCTTCTCCTAAATAGCCCGTTTTACGAATGTTCAATTTAAGCGGATCAGCTGTTTTCAGTACATCAAATCCAGCTTGTTCTAATTTATTTTCCCAAAAAGTCACATAGGCAAGCGTCTGCTTAAGATCATCCAATGTCCAATTAGCTAAAAAGTAACGTGCATACTCCAAAGACATCATCAACAAATACGATGGACTACTGGATTGAAGTATGTGTAAATAATGTTCTATTTCCCTTTGGAATTCTATGGAACTTCCTTTTCCAATATGCAAATAAGAGGCTTGCGTTAGTGCCGGCAACATTTTGTGTGCAGAATGAACCACTGCATCTGCTCCAAGTTCCAGTGCAGAAACTGGAAAAGGTGATCCTAACGTAAAGTGAGCCCCGTGTGCTTCATCGACTAGCACCAAGCAATTATTTGCTTTTGCAAGTTCAATCAACTCTTTTAAAGGATAAATTTCGCCGTAGTAAGTTGGATACGTCATAACCAGCGCTTTAATTCCTGAATATTGTTTGAATACTGCCTTTAAAGCTGCCGGTTCAATCCCTGCTTTAATGGTGCCCTCCGCATCACTAACTTGACCTAAAAACAAAGGAGTTGCCCCTGCCAATTCAACCCCATGAATAACGGACTGATGGGCATCACGCGTCATTAAAATAAGGTCATCTCGTTTCACAGATGCCATAATCATCGCTAAGTTTCCTACTGTTGAACCGTTAACCAAATAATAACTCTTCTCACTTTTATAAAAATCAGACAACAAGGTTTGACTTGCTTCAATCACACCAGTTGGTTCATGCAGATAATCCAACCCACTTACTTCGGTTTGATCATACGCCAACAGCTGTTTAAATTCACTCATTTCATCTAGCCAATTTAAACCATTTTTATGTCCAGGAACATGAAATGAGTGTTTTTCCAATTTCTTGTGCTTTCTCAAAGCGTCAAAAAGAGGCCGTTGCTGTTGGTTAAGTTGTTCTTTCTCCATCGGCTACTGACCTCCTCTAATCAAACCTATCTAATTTTTGTACTTTTAATTTTACGAATTCGTGCTTCTTTAAATAAATAGAAGTATTTAGCTTCAGCTAATTTCGTTTCTGCAAATAATAACCCATCTTTATCAAATACAGCCTCTTCAATTTCTTTCTTATTTTCCCATTGGTCTTTTGTACGATACATCAAGTTTAAAAGGGCTTCATCGTATTCTTTACGCAATAATCCTTTTTTATTTTTCTTAAAAAACATTTTCGCTTCCCTCTTCCTTAAAGTTCTCTACGTCCTTCAACAGCTTTCAATAACGTAATTTCATCGGCATATTCAATATCACTACCTACAGATAATCCATGAGCTAAACGCGTCACCTTAATTCCTGCTGGCTTAATTAAACGTGATAAATACATCGCGGTTGCTTCGCCTTCTGCGGTTGCATTTGTAGCAATAATCACTTCATTGATTTCATCCGATTGAAGTCGTTTGATTAAACTTGGAATGTTGATATCTTCAGGACCAGTGCCTTCAATTGGGGACAATACGCCATGTAGGACATGATACAACCCATGATATTCACGCA